>JAUSKM010000026.1 GCA_030646955.1 bacterium | reverse complement strand
TAAAAAAAGTGGATAATAAGTAGTGTCATTGCGAGCACAAGTCCTCGAGGGCGTGGCAATCCCGGCGGCTTAGTTGACCGAGATTGCTTCGTCGGAGACTCCTCGCAATGACAACGCGTTGGTATTTTTCTACGGTCTCTTCGTTACAACAATTTCCGCAGCACCAATCCCCACGCGGTCTTTACGCCGGTGCCAAAACTCTGCCCCTTGGACAGCGAGTACTCCGTGTAGATGATTCTGATTGGCACCTCGGTAATGCGAAGACGCAGACGGGCGGCTTCGGCGAGAATTTCACTGGAGACCTCCATACGATTCGTGCGTAAGTCCATCGCGCGCGCGGCGGATGCCGAGAACGCGCGGAAGCCGGATTGCGTATCCGAGCAGCGCACGCCAAACAGGACGCGGGTGACGATGTTCGCAATGCGGTTGGCGATCTTCCGTGAGCGTGGAGCACCGCCTCCCCCCTCTAGCTCCCCCTCCCGACGGGAGGAGGAGAACCGTCTCATCCCCCCCCTCCCGCTGGGAGGGGGGGTAAGGGGGGGCGGGTCCCCGGTGCAGAACCGACTCCCAATCACCACATCCGCCTCACCACGCTCAATGGGCGCGATGACTGCCGCAATATCCGTGGGATCATGTTGCCCGTCCGCATCCATCGTGACAATGCACTCCGCGCCACGCGCGAGCGCCGCCGCGATCCCGGTGCCCAGCGCCGCGCCCAGTCCGCGGTTCACTGCATGCCGCACGATTACTGCCTCCGCACCGCGCGCAATCTCCCCCGTCCCGTCGTTTGACCCATCGTCCACGACAACAACGTACGGGCATCGTTCCCGCACGCGTTGCACCACGCGCTCCACCGTCCGCGCTTCGTTGTAGGCGGGAATGACAATCATTGTACGCATACGCGCCCACGCAATCTCCGCTCCCGTTCTTCAGTTCTTTAGTATCCCAACAATTCCCGATGCGCCTGCGCAAAGTCAATGGTCTTCTGCAAACCGTCATCGAGACGTGTGATGGGCATCCAGTTCAACAGATTGCGCGCCTTGCTGATGTCGGGAATCCCAAGCTCCGTCATAAAGAGCAGCGGGTCCACAAATCGAATCTGCGATGACGAGCCCGTGAGCTCTATGACACGCCGCGCGACATCAGCAATCTTGTACGTCTCGGTTGAACCCAGGTTCATGGGTCCCGCTTCATCGGAATCCATGAGCGCGAGAAGACCCGAAACGACGTCGTCTACAAACGTGAGCGATGTCGTGAATGATTCGTCACCGTAGATCGTGAGATCCTTCCCTTCGAGTGCGTTAACGACAAAATCCGGAACCATCTCGCCAATGCGCAGCCGCTGGCGTGGGCCGTAGGTGCGATAGATGCGCGCGATCTTTGCGGTGATGCCGTACTGCTGTCGATACGTCGCTACAATGGTCTCAGCGAATCGCTTGCCCTCGTCGTAGCACGCGCGCGGACCCAGATGATCCACAACGCCGTAGTCGTCCTCCGCTTGATACCCGCCGCGCGTGCGCTTCCCGTACACGACCGATGATGAGCCAAGAAGGAGCTTCGCGCCGTGCTGGTGCGCAAGGTGGAGCGCGTTCACGGTCCCGTAGCTGTTTGCAAGCAATGTCTGCACGCGCAAATCCTCAAAGTCCTTCGGCGACGTTGGGCACGCCAGATGATAAATCTCCTGCACGCCCTGGAACTCCACCTTGAATCGCGCCAGCTCCGGAAACGCCGTCAGGTCCATGGGCATCGTCACATCGTGTTTCACGAAAATGAAGTCCGGCCGACGCAACAAGTGCTCGATGTTACGCTGCGTACCCGACACGAAGTTATCCATGCAAATCACCTTCGCCCGCTCCAGGAGCCGCTCACACACATGCGACCCCACAAATCCCGCCCCGCCCGTCACCAGGATATTCGGCTTGTCGAAAATTGGCTTGTCAAACATACGAAAAAATGATCATTGCACCGGCATCGCCAGTGCTGGTTCGCGGATGGAAATGGGAGCCCCCTGCGGGAGGTCAACAACGAGATGCGAGAAGAGGTCGCGCGTCTGATATCCGTTTTGCAGGAACACATCATGCGAGGAGAACGCACGGAGCCGGCCATCAGCAACCATCGCGCGGATGCCCGTTGCGGGATGCTCCCAGAGATACCCGTTCGGATATTCCCCCGGGCCGATAGGCGCACCGGTGCGATAGGTGGTGAAGAATGCGTCCGGGACATCCGCGACACGGCCTGCCCAAGCAGTTCCGTACCGCGCCATCGCCATCGCTTCCGTGGGAACCCATCGGAGCACGCCACCCGCCTCTACGGCATACACCTTGGGATCAGTGGCAATCTTCACGAGGAACGTGCCCGGCCGCATGGTCACCAGCCCCTTGAGCGGAAATGCTGCAAGGACAGCATCGTCTACGCGAGCGATGCTCGCAGTATCCGCGTACCATGAGTCAAACGTCCGCCGATCCGGGAACGCGTAGCGCGCGCCATCGGATCCAATGACGTACACGGCACTCGTCGTACCTTTCACGAGCGAGCCGACCCCCACCGCGACACCGTTGCCGGCGACGATAACGATACGCCCCGTCGCAATCGTCGCACCGTCTGTCACCGCCGTGAGTTCCGCGATGCCCGGTGTTGACGCCCGTACCGTGAACGCGGCAACGCCCGCCGCATCGGTCACGGCACTCGTCGGCGTCACTCCATCATCAACACGATTCGATTGCAATGTCACCGTGCGCCCCACCAGGAACTGACCCACATCATTGCGCAGCGTCACGCGCACCACGACATCCTGCGCAGTGCCGGCAAGCGGCGTTGCTGCAGCGAGCGAGGATTGTGTCACGCTCGGCGCTGTCGCGGACTGCGCGATCGCTTGTTCCACCGCGCGCGCCGCATTCAAACGCCCCGCACCCAATTTCCCCATGAGCGCATTCGGCACATTCGCGACGGGATCAGCGGTTGCCGCCAGCAACGCAATAACATCCGCAGGCGCGAGCGATGGGAGGATTCCCCGAATCAACGATGCTGTGCCGGCAACGATGGGCGCCGCGTACGACGTGCCGTTGAAAAACCCGCCAAACGCATCCGTGAATGTTGCCTGCGTAATCCGATCGCCCACGGGGACGATGACATGTTCGGGATCATGGAAGAGCGTGCCGGCAATATGCGAACCCGGCGCGGAGAGATCTACGCATGTGCCGTAGCTGGAGAACGACGCCTTCGCATCCTGCTCGTTCGTCGCCGCAACACCCAGGACATACTCCCCGTTATTCCCGGAGCAAATAGGATACGCCGGAAACTCATCGAGGTTCCCGCGCCCGCTCTTGTCCTCATTCCCGCCTGCCGCAACAACGAGAATGCCGTCCTGCGCAAGCGCAGCGATGAGCTGATCCAACTCTGTGCTGCGCTGATCGCCCACGAAGCTCAAGTTCACGATCGTCGCACCGTTCGCACGCGCGTATCGCAACGCCTCAATCACATCGCGGAGATCACCAACGCCGTTCGCGCGCAGGACGCGCAGCGGCATGATCTTCGCCAGCCAGTCCATACCCGCGATCCCCTGTCCATTGTTCCCGCGCGCCGCGATAATTCCCGCCACGATGGTGCCGTGGTGGAGATCGCGCGGATCCGCGCCCGCGATGTCGTAACTCGGTGAAGGATCGGCATCATTCCCGACAAAATCCCACCCGCGCGCATCATCCACGTAGCCATTACCATCATCGTCCACCCCATTACCCGCAACCTCGCGAGCGTTCGTCCAGATGGCATCCGCAAGATCAGGATGGTCCAAGTCAATACCAATATCCAGCACCGCGACGACTGCCTTTGGATTACCAATCGTTACATCCCACGCTCGTTTTGCCTGAATCGCATCGAGGTACCACTGCTGCGCCACGAGTGGATCGGATGGGGTCAAGGCGCTCGCGGGAGCCGCAAGCGCCATCAGGAGTACCACAATCCCCGCTGCTGCCGCACGACGTATGATCATGTGTGTGGATACTCGAGGGACCTCTGCGGGCGTGTGTCATTGCGAGTCCGTGAAGCAATCCCGGACATCCTGTGTCATTGCGAGTCCGTGAAGCAATCCCGGACATACGGCCATTACTTCCCCGTTCGCTGCGCTTCCAGCCGCTTCTGGAGATCCTTCACCTCTGCGAGTACTGATGCGTTTTCCTGATCAAACACCAGAATGAGTTCAAGCCAGTGGATCGCGTCCTCCAGATTCCCAAAGTCGCGATGGTACACCGCCATCATGGACATAAAATCCACCGAGTCCGGGACGATGGCAAGTCCGCCCTGGAGCACCGCCGGAATCTCGTGGACGTACTCCTGACAATCATAGGTGTACAGGTTCACGATGCTCCGGTACACATGCGGGATGCGCGGTGCATTCTCAATCGCGCGCAGGTACTGCTCGCGCGCGAGATCACACTTCTTGTCCTCCTGGTAGAGAACGCCCAGGTTCTGGTACGACAGGTAGTTCCCGGGATACTTGGCATTCATCGTGCGATACGTCTCCGCCTCACCCTCGCGGTCGCCCAGTTTTCCGCGCGCGAGCGCGATCTTCACATACGCATTGAAGTCATTCGCGTCATCCTCGTCCGCAAGCTCCTGCTCCGCCGCCACAATCTCCTGCTCAAGCGCCGTGCGCTCCTCTGCGGCCAGATCCACCTGCCGCGGCGCGAGCGTCCGCGCGTCAATCCGCGCTTGCTTCTCCCATGCCGCAGCACCAATCACCACCACCACAAGCACCACGCCCACGGCGATGATGTACTTTGGTTCTTTGAGGTATTTCATGAACATATCGTTCACCGTACTACTCATCGAGTGTTACCACTACCGGTTCACTCACCGCGCTCCGGTTACCGATCCAGTCCTCGGCGCGGACGCGCAATTCAATTGTGGACCCGCGCGGGAGGCCAAAAAGACGCGCTTCCCAAGTGCCAAACCCGGCAACCTCTGGCACCGCATCCACCCATGTTGCCTCCTTGCCAGTACGATTCACGGAGAGCTGTACCTTGGCCACCGCAGAACCGCCCGCATCCTGCGCCACGCCGCGCACGAGGAGCCAATCACGATGAAACGATGCACCGGATACCGGATCCGTGATCCGCGCGGTCGGCGCCATGCTGTCCGCGCTAAATCGCGCGAGTGTCAACGTGCCAGCGGTCACGGACGCCATGGGTGCCGGCCGGGCCGTCCGCAGAAATATCCCACGATCTCCACTATCATACTGCATCGGCCGGGCATTGTCACGGTACAGCGGGAGCGTCAACATCGTCGTCACGCTGTCGCTCGGCGAATGGTACACGTCCACCGTCACAAAGAACCGCCGCCCGCTGCTCGGGATATCTGCGAGCACGCGATCGAACGTCCACCCATTCTCGCTCCCCAGCCATGCACCATCCGTCAGCTTGGTGTCCACACCAATGCCCTGGAAGCCCACCGCACCAGCATCGGCCCAAAGCTCTGCTGCCGTCAGATCACGCTGCCACACGGCGGAACCATCTTGCTTCACGGACAGCGCATCGAGCACGTCCGCATCGCCAGGAAGAATCGAAAAATCAAGACCAACCACGTCTACATCCCCCGCTGCTACACTGCGATTCGCTACCGCATGTATGACAACCTCCACATCCGGCGGCGCCAACGCCTTCGCAGTAGCAATACCAACCGTCACCAACACCGATGCCAGGAGCAACCCGAGGAGCATTTTTTTCATACATTGGTGAACCATGTTGCGGAACACGCTGTTTCTCCCCCTACTATACCACAACGCGAACCCCCGGGCCGTAGAGGCCCGGGGGTTGCGGTCATCACGTGTGCTGGAGGGCTGCGGCGTGTGCCGCTGCGACCATCACGCGATCAGACGTATGCCGTTGCTCTTAGTTGTACGTGAGACCGTTGCCGTTGACCGGCAGAGTCTTGGTGTACGTCGCAGAGTCAACCACACACTCGGCACCTGTCGCGAGGTCCGTGGCGGCTGCCGTGCAGCTCGTGCCGTTGAGGCCCGAGAGCTCGACGTCCATCCACTGGACACCGTTTACCGGCGGATCGTTGTCAGCGACGGTAGCCCCGTTCGTCGTGAGCGTCAGGTCGCCGTCGATGCGCACCTGGAGCGACTTGCTCGTCGATGCACCGCCCGCACCCGTCGTGTCGCCCTTGAGGACGAGGACACGCGTTTCGCCTGCGCCAACGATGAGTGCTGTGTCCCAACCGTCGGACGCTGCGCCATCAAGGCCGGCATCATTCGTCGTGCTCTGGAAGCCATTCACATGGATACCTGCAGTCCCTACGTCGAGCGGCTGCGTCACGTCAGCAGTTGCCCAGTCAGCATACGTCACGGAACCGGCCGTGTTCGTCAGCGTTGCTGTGCCGGTACCAGAGATCTGGCCCGAACCGTCAGCGCCGGTCGTGGAACCGGAGGTGATGAAGTTGAGGTCGAAGACCGTGATTTCATCACCGGTTGCCGTGAGCCAGAAGCGGTACACTTCCTTGCCGGCGCCAGCCGTGTGGACGCCGCTCGGTGCGTTGGC
>JAUSKM010000003.1 GCA_030646955.1 bacterium | reverse complement strand
AGTTGGTGCCATCGAGCAATGTAAACGTGCCCCACAGTACGACTGCGGTGCCGGCGAGGAACAGGAACAGCGCACCATAGTTCCGTCCGCCGTATGTGCCGTACTTCACCATGTGCCAGATGGCCATGAGCGCCAGGATGGTGAAGCAGGCAAGAAAACCCCAAAAGAGATACAGCACGCTGCCGAGGGTGAAGGTCATAGATGCGAGAATCGCGATCGTTACTGACATTGCAGGATACTCCATCTTATCCCCTCCCTCTCCCCGTGTCCTCGGGGAGAGGGAGGGTAAGGGAGGGAGGGGTGGTATGCCTTGCGCTCCATTGCACACAAAACCACCTCTCCCCCTCTCGCTCCCTCTCTCCCCTGCGTACAGCGGAGAGAGGGAGAAACTCCTTTTGTACGCTGCCCCTTTTACGAAAACAATGTCCCATCCTTCGCAACCTGCAGGCCGAGGTGTTCATACGCGCGGGGGGTTGCGCAGCGGCCGCGGGGGGTGCGCTCCAGGAATCCGAGCTGGAGTAGGAATGGCTCGTATACTTCCTCGATCGTTGCCGCCTCTTGGTTGGTGGCCGCGGCAATGGTGGTGAGACCCACGGGACCGCCACGAAATTTCTCGATGATGGTGGTGAGGATGGTGCGGTCCAGTGCATCAAGCCCCAGTGCGTCCACCTCCAATTGCGCAAGCGCCTCGATGGCCAGGGGGCGCAAGATGCGACCGTCGCCTTTCACCTCTGCATAGTCACGCACGCGTTTGAGGAGCCGGTTGGCAACGCGCGGCGTCCTGCGTGCGCGCTGCGCGATGGTGTCCCGCGCGTCATCCGCCAGATGGATGCTAAAGATGCGCGCAGACCGCGTGAGGATCGCCGTAATCTCATCGGTCGTGTATGGCTCCAGATGAAACTGATGTCCAAACCGGTCGCGCATGGGCGCGGAGAGAAGTGCAATGCGCGTGGTGGCTGCAACAATCGTAAACTTTGGAAGATCCAACCGTACCGTCCGCGCCGCCGGGCCCTGCCCCAGCACGAGGTCCAACGCAAAATCCTCCATGGCCGGATAGAGCACCTCCTCGATGGTTTTGGGGAGCCGATGGATCTCATCAATAAATAAGACGTCGCCATTCTGGAGATTGGAGAGGATTGCGGCCAAGTCGCCCGCACGCTCCAGTGCCGGACCGGACGTCACGCGGATGTTGGCGCCCAGTTCCTTGGCGATGATGTGTGCAAGTGTTGTCTTGCCCAGTCCCGGCGCGCCGTGGAGCAGCACGTGCTCAATCGTCTCCTTACGCCGCGCTGCGGCTTGGATGGCGATCGCCAATGTCGCCTTCACTTTTGTTTGCCCCACGTACTCCGCAAAACGCTGCGGCCGCAGCGTCACGTCAAGCACTGCGTCATCGTGCTGTTCTTCCGTGGTGACCGTGCGATCGGACATACGAGATGCTCGCTTCTCGCTGCGAGATACTAGCGACGGACATGAGGCCCGAAGCTAGGAACTAGGAGCTAGGAACTACCCTGCCCGGGGTGGGAGTCGAACCCACAAGCCCTTTCGGGCGCAGCGGTTTAAGCGCCGCGTGTATACCGTTCCACCACCCGGGCCGACGGACCATCATTACGGTGAGCATAACAGAAAGTTGGCGCACCATCCATCACGGATGGATACGCTTGACAGCACGGGGTGCCCGTGGCACAGTGACAGCGTCTGAAGCACCTTCCCAATGAAGGAGAACCGATGAAAACGAACCGCAGGAGACCGACGCTCGTTATCTTCACGGATGGCAGGCGGCCGAACTTGGCAGGACTACTTGCGAGCGCGCTGGCGAACGAGCTGCAATGCAGTTGTGTCGCGGCGACCAGCAAGACCCGGCCGGGGATGCTGCGAACGGACCCGCCGTTCTGCGTCATCTTTGACTACGACAGCCCCAAGCACAGTCCCACATGGGACCAACGGCTTGCCGATGCGATCCGTATCTGGGGCGCGGACGTTCCTCCCATCATCATCGCCATCACGCGCACGACACAGCCAGGCGACTTCCCGAGCCACGGGCTGTGGGGCGGGGTCAGACGCTATTCGCACAACGACTACCTCAACCTCGTCATGTTCCTACGTCGTGTCCTGGACAGCCAACGATCCGCCGCGGTGGCGCTGGAAACTGCACGCTAAGGAGGGACCATGTTGGATACTGATACAACGGATGAAGCAACGCGCAATTTGTGCGAGCATTTCCTGGACATTGCGAGGCGCGCCAAAAAGCTCGGCAACTTCACCATCGCGCGGCGCGCGCTGGACGCCGTGCTGACGCGGAACCCCACGCACGTCTACGGGCGTATCTTGATGGCCGATCTGCACCTGCAAACCGGGGATCGCGATGCGGCGATCGCCGGATACCTGGAGGTCGCGCACTACTACTGCGAGCATGGCTTCTACCTGAAGGGCCTTGCGTTGTACAAGCACTCGCTCACGCTGGACCCCCAGAACACAACGACGTGGAAAACCGTCGCGAACCTCTCCAGGCAGCTTGGCCTGTCCCCGAACGCGATCATCGAGTACCGCACGCTCGCGGAACACCACCACGCGGCCGGGGAGATCGAGCAGTATCTGGCCGTGCTGGATACCATGCTCGAGATGGACCCCACGAATGCGTGGGCGCTTGCGGAGCGCGACCAGATGCGCACCCAACACCCATCGCCGCCTGCGGCACTCACCGGCTGCTCGGATGGCTTCAGCAATGCGGAACGCGCGCTTGGCCACCACCTCGCGCCACTCCTCATCCGCGATGATCGGACGAAGGAGTGAGCATGTACACGCGCCCTGTCCCACTCCGGGACAGGGCGCATACTTTTTCTTTTTTCTCCCCTTCCATCGTGGAGGGGAGGGATCAGCATAATGCCTTGCCTTGTTCCTGGAAGCGTGCTACGGTGCGCACAGTACCTTGCACATCGGAAAAGGAGGATTGCAATGGGAGCAATGGGCATCACGGTCATCGAGGGCGACGGCATCGGGCCGGAGGTCACGCAGGCGACGCTGCATGTACTGCGGAGCTGCTGCGGCGACGCACTGTGGTTCTATGTCGCGCCGCAGGACGAGGTGGACCTGTTTCGACACGAGAACAGCCGGATACTCATCGAACACATCCGCGTAAGAGGCGGCATCGTACTCAAGGGGCCGACGAACACGCCGTCCGGTGGCGGCTGGCGCAGCATGAACGTGCGGCTGCGGGAGCGCCTCGAGACCTTCGTGTGCGTGCGGCCGTGCCGCTCCATACCGGGCATCGCCTCGCGATTCCAGGATGTCAACCTGGTCATCGTGCGCGAGAACCTGGAGGGCCTCTATGCTGGCATCGGCACGCAGCTTCCGGAGACCAACGACGTGCTCGACGCGATACAACAACTCTCGATGACTTTCGGCACCCAGCACTTCAAGGGTCGCAACCTGCGCGGCGCCGCGCTCACGTTGAGCGTGGTCACGCCGCAGGCCTGCGAGCGCACCATCCGCTACGCCTTCGAGTACGCGCGCACGCACAAACGCAAGCGGGTGACGTGCGTGCACAAGAGCAACATCCTCAAGGAGACGGACGGGCTGTTCCTACGGGTGTTCCAGGGAATCGCGCGGGAGTACGACGACATCGTCGCGGACGACATCCTGGTGGACAACGCGGCCCAGCAGCTGGTGCTGCGCCCGGAACGGTTCGACGTGCTGGTGGCGCCCAACCTCTACGGTGACATCCTCTCGGACCTGGGCGCTGGCCTGACCGGCGGCCTGGGCGTGGCGCCCGGAGCAAACATCGGCACGGAAACGGCAATCTTCGAGGCGACGCACGGCACCGCGCCGGACATCGCCGGCCAGGGCAAGGCAAACCCCACCGCGCTCCTGCTCTCCGCGTGCATGATGCTGGATCACTTGGGGTTGCCGGAGCAGGCGACGCGTATCCGTATCGCGCTCATGACGGTCATCGCGAGCGGAAGTCACGTCACGCCGGACATCTGGGATTACCCGCGGCTTCAGGGCCAGTACAGCAGACAGCACTTCAAGAACCCACCCCCCATCGCGCCCGCCACCACCATGGAGATGGCACAGGCCGTGGTGGAGCGGATGACCGGCAGCGCCTGAACACTGCCACAGAAAAACATGAACCCCGCCCTCATCACGAGGGCGGGGTCACTTCATCCACATCTTGACACGCGCGGCAGGTGCGCCGCCTGGCGCTCTCGATGTTCCTGCGCGTGACGGACAGCATCGCACTGCAGGCCACCGCCAAGGACCTGCTCAGTGGCCTCATGAACACCATGCAGCTCCTCGCAGATGACGTGCCTCTCGACGCAACGCGATGGAACGATTTCGAGCTCCTCCGCGCGTTCTTCGATGAGCTGGGCAGCGCACCGCTCGCGCCGCAGCCGTGCCCGCGCCGTGTGAGCGGCCGTCCGGCTCCTCAGCCGTAGAGCGGCTGCTCGTCCGGCGGATCGTTGGGCCGCTCCGGATCGTCCGGGAGCCTCTGTTCCCTCCCCTTCCGCTCGTGCGGCCGCCGCTCCCGTGGCAGTGTCGCATCCTCATGCGCACTTGCGCTAGCACCGAACCCAGAAAACAACGGATTGGAATCCGACATCGGGATCATGCGTATCCTCCTTGTGTGACCATGACGTAACGACCTGCGCGCAGCATACCACTGCCCGCAGCAATCGTCAACACGCACCGTACACCTGCCCCCCGCCCGACCATCGCGTCCGGCGGGGGTTGCTTTTCACATGAAACCCCCACCCGTTCTTTCCGGGTGGGGGTTGTAGCATTTCAGTTGAGCAGGACCCAGATGTTGACACCGGGGCCAAGCGCCCAGGCTGCGGCATCGTCATTGAGGCCGCGAAAGAGCAACACATTGGGAGTGACTGTGACGCGGCTGGTCACAAACCATGAGACGCCGGGCCCTAGGCCCGCGTAGTAGCCCGCGTGCGCCCAGTCGCCACGCCGCTGATCGTGGACGAACGCCACGATACCGTCCACACCGAAAGATTCGGTGATGGGGTAGTCCGCGGCAACGGTCGCCATGAACCCCCAGAAGTCCCCGCCCGCAGCCCACTCGACGCCCAGGCCCGGCGAAATCGCAACCTCGCCCATCTTGAACGTGTAGGAAACCACCACGCACGGGTAGAAGCCCAGATGCTCGACGCCGTCGTCCAGCCCAAGCGATTCCGAACCCGCCACGTTGAGGCCCCAGTCCTGCGCACTCGCGCTGCCCGCAAGCATAACCACGCATGCTATCACTCCCCATCGCATACCCGCACTCCTTTATCTGCTTCGTAGTTCCCATGGCACGCACCCGCACTATTGCGGGAACCGCCCCTACCGAATCCCGCTTGCCTCCAGCATGCGCAGCTCGTGCAGACACTCCTCGCGATTGGCATCGGTGTACCACGCAGGCCAGAGCGATTTGCGCGTGCAGTTGAGCACCGCGTGGAGCTCCTGGTACCGCCGTTCGCTCCCGATGTTGGCCGGCACGATGTCGCTGACGATCGCAAGGATCTGCTCCGCGGACAATGTGCCGCCATGCGCCACGGCCGCAAGCTCCTCACGGAGTGCCGCGAACGCCGCTGCCGAGTATCCGGAAACCGCGGCACGCAGCTTCTCCCGCGTCGCGGAAGACAGTTGCTCCGGCGTGCACGCGATGCTGATCGCCCACCGAAGGAACGCCTCGAAATCGTCGCCCGCGGGATCGAACACCGGGATGATGAGGTTACCCACGCGCCCCGGCCGCCGGATGTCGGCGGAGAGGAGGTGGATGCGCGCCGTCATGAGCATCCAGTGCACCTTCCCGCGCAGCTTGGTATCGGACATCATGGCCTGGAGTTTGCCGGTGAGGCGCCGCTCCGTCTCATGCGTGTCCGCGCCGACGCCGCCGAACTGCGTGTCGGCCTCGTCCACAAACACGACGACCTTCGCAAGCGCCTCCACGACGCGGCGAAGCCGTTCGAAGATGATGTCCGTTCCGCCGTACCACTTGCTGCGGAGGTTCTTGAGCAGCAGCACCGGGCAGCCAATCTCCCCAGCGACCGCCTCAAAGATATACGTCTTGCCCGCGCCGATGGAACCGGGGATGGCCGCGCCCGGAAGCGCATACCGATCCGTCCGCCGCAGGCGCGGGACCAATTTCTCCTGGATGAACGCGATGAGCGCCTGGTTGCCAACGAGATCCGCCAGCGTGTGCTCCGGCCGTGAGAACTCCACGGTCCCTTCGCCCAGCTGGCCGATGATGAACCGCTCCACCTGCCGCGTGACGAGCTGCAGGGTGAGCATCGCGTTGTCGTACGCGGCGTCCACCAGAAGCTGCCGAAGCGCGTGGATCGTGAGCCCCGCGGTTGCATGCGCAAGCGCAGGGACATTCTCCCAAAGCTGCACCGGCCGCGCGGCGATGAACCGCTCGATGTACGCCTGCCGCTCCACTGCCGAGGGCGCAGGGATGGCGATATCCAGAAGCTGCGGGAGCTTTGCGATGCGCTCGTTCAGCGCCGATCGCGATTCCGTCAGGAGGATAACCGTATCCGGCCCCTCCATGAACCCCAGATCCCCAAACCAATCACGACAGATCGCGATGCGCCGGAGGTTGCCCTCCGAAAGGTGCGCCGGGTCGGCCGCGGGAGTGAGGAGATCCGCGTCCTCGATGATGATGACCAGGTTACCCGAGAAGATGCGCGTGCCGCCCACCGTTGCGCGCGACGCGACGCACATCCACCGGAGAAGCTCCAACGCGAGCGTCGCGTTGCCCTTGGCCTCTTCCAGTGCCTTGGTAAACTCCTCCGCAGTTGCCACCAGGTCCGCTGCGTCCTCGCTCTCCGCATGGGCGCGAAGGAACCGCTGGATCGCCAGCTCGTTCGTGGTACGTCCGGTCTGGAATCGCACCCACGCCTCGGTGAAGCGCTGCTGATCATCCTTCTGCACGAAGCGAATCGCATCGTTGAGGCTGTAGACCACGGGCACCCACGTGCCAACGTCGAACCGCTTGGCCAGGTAGTCCAAGAGCGGCACATCCAGCGGCACCTCGCCCTCCCTCGGGAGCGCGAAGAGATCTGACACGTTGCCGGTGAGCGCGATGACGCGAGATGTGCCCGCCTTCACCGCGCGTCCCAACGCCTGCATGAATCCGTACTCGGTCGTTGCGCTCATGCCGCACCTCGCGCAGTGGGTGCATCACCCTTCCAGAACGTCCGATACATCTCGGGCGGCTGGAGTACTGTTTCGTCCATGGCCGCGCGAATGATCTCCTGACGCTGTTCCACGAACGCGCTATGTTGCGCTTCGTGATCCGGCTTGAAGATCGGCGCGGGCTTGCTGTACACCACCGTGGCACCGGGGCACCTATCGTACCCCTGCTCGCGCCAGTTCCAGTACTGCGAGACGCCAACCACCTTGTCCGCCAGAAGGATCGCTTCGTCGATCTCGTGCGTGACGAGCACGACGGTGACGATATCGTCCTGGCGTCCCTCTGCTCGTGCGCGCTCGTTGTCCGCATGCAACTGGAGGATCATGCGCTGCAATGACTCCCGCGTTGCCTGATCCAGCGCGCCAAACGGCTCATCCAGGAGGAGCACGGACGGCTTCATGATCATCGCCTGCGCGATGGCCACGCGCTGTCGCATGCCGCCGGAGAGCTGGTGCGGGTAGCACTGGAGCGTCTGCGGATCGCCAAGACCCACGTGCGTGAGCAGATCGCGAGCCTCATCCAGATGCCGCTTGCGCAGCGCGCGCCACGCGAACGGCCGCAATACGCGGAACGGGATGGAGGTTGCATCAAGCATGCGCCCGAACGCAACATTCTCCAACACGGTAAGGTGCGGGAAGAGCGAGTAGTGCTGGTACACGATTCCGCGGTTCCGCGACAAGCCCTGCACCAGCGCGCCGCCCACGAGCACGACGCCCGCGGTGGGCTTGAGCGTACCGAGGATCATGTAGAGGAGCGTGGACTTGCCGCAGCCGGACGGTCCGACCAAGCTGACAAATCCCCCGCGCTCGAACCGCAGGTTCACATCGAACAACACATGCTTCGGGCCGAAGCGTTTGTGCACGTGCTGCATGCTGACCATGATGGAGCGCTCGGTCATCACGCACCCTCCTTTGTCGGTTGATACCATGGACAACGCTTCACGCGGATCCATGCGAACGCCGCCGTGACCACCAGGCCAAAGACGGCAAGCGCGGCCAGGTACGGGAACACGATGTCCATCTGCGCCAGGCGCCCGAAGCGGCGGATGCGGTACCCAAACCCCATATCGGCAGCCAAGAGCTCTGCCGAGATGAGGTAGACCAACGCGGGTCCGATCTGCAGCCGGATTGCATCCAGCACCTTGGGAAGAATCTGCGGAACGATCACGTTGCCGATGACTTCTCCCTGCGATGCACCTAGCGTATACGATTTCTGGATCAGCTCATCCGGTACGTCGTCCACGGCCAGGCAAATGCTCTCGGCCAGAATCGGGAAGACCCCGAAGGCGATGGCGAACTGGAAGAACGTCATGCCCGTGCCCACCATCGCCATGATGACCGCGGTCACTGCCGTTGGCGGAATGCGCGCGAGCGCGGAGAGCGCAGGCAAGAGGAGCGCCCGGACTCGCCGGAAGCAGCCCATGGCCACGCCGATCACAAAGCTCGCAATGACGCTGATGCCAAACCCCAGGAGGAACCGAAGGCCGGTTGCCGAACTGTCCGCCACGATGTAGCGGACATGGTCGTCCGGATCCAGCGTCGTGATGCGCACGATGCCGGCCCAGAGCTGCGTCCACGTCGGAACGATACGGTCCGCCGCGTTATCGAGATGGCGGACGTGCGCGACGACCGTGTACGCCACGAGGATCGCGGCGACTGCCGCAACGCCCAGCGCGATACGCTGGCGATCACTGATGGGAGCGCGAATCATGCATCTTCTCCTTTCGTTGCTGTCATTCTTTAGTTGGGAAAGACCTCACGTTTGCGGCCAATGGCTATGCCATTCGCCTCGAGCGTGAAGCCGGGAGGAGGAACACCTCCTCCCGGTTATTGGTTCCATCGGACCCCGTGCAGCTACTGCTGCGCCATGAACGCCTGCACGTACGTGGGGTCGAATCGGAAGCTAGCGTTGGTCGCCGCGTCCTTCGCCCCGTACCCGACGGTCACATCGGCGCCCTTCGTGACGCCGTGCGCCTTCGCCCAGGCGACGTTCTTCTCCATGATCTTGGAGAGCGGCGGCGAGGTGACGCCTTCGGGGAACGGGAACGTCTGTCCGTCCGTGAAGAGCGAGACCACCCACTGCGGCCGGCGGTAGAGCACAGAGCGCGTCAGCACGTCCCGCATCTGCTCCGCCGAGAGATCGGTCACCTTCTTTCCCAGGCGCCGATGCGCGTTGTCGCTATCCGGCCCTTCCAGGTCTGCCACCACGCGGTAGTACGCCTCGATGAGCGCCAGCACGAACGCCTTGCCGTGCGGCCGATCGAGCACCGCCTGGTGCACGACGACGAGGTCCAGGATCTCGGCCGGGATGGCCGTGGAGTCCGCCAGCACGTGCACGTCGCTGCGTGCCGCCAGCGTGTCCTGCGCGAAGGGCTCCCACACGGAGATGCACTGCGCCTCGGGATCGTTGGTCTTCATCGCGGCGGCCGCGGCGCCCGGATCCATCATGGCGTACGTGTAGCCCGTCGGGTCCACGCCGTTCGCGCGGGAAACCTCCTCGACGTTGTAGTGGCTCACCGTCGCCTCCAGCCCGCGACACTTGAGCGCCTTGAGACCGGCGAAACCGGTCACCGACTTCGGAACCAGGATGCGATCGGCGCCGTAACTGGTGGACGTCGCGTGGACGGCCACCACGGGCTGATCGGACGCGGTGGCCACGCCCAGCGTGTCGCCGTTCGTGATGGTCACGGCGTCCACCTGCCGCGCCGCGAACGCGCCGATGCTGGGGTCATACTCCATGAACTTGAGCACCACGTCCACCCCGTACTTGCGCTCCACCGGCCCGCAGCGCCCCTCCTGACCGGAGACGTAGCCCTGCATCTCGGCCACGTCGTACGTGGACCAGCTGGCGTACTCGCTGTACGCGAGCGTGCCGGACGAGTACGCGCAGGGCGCGATGCCCGCGGTATCGATGAGCGGCGCGAGCGTGAGCGGCTCGGCCGGCGTGACGTTCGTCAGCGGCGGGTTCTTGATCTTCACCGGCAGCGCGTCTTCCTGCTGCGCCGTGGAAACCGAAACCGCCTCCGGCGAAGGCACCTGCTCCTGCTCGCCGTTGCACGCGCCCAGCACGAGCGCGGCGATGCCCACCATCAAAATCTTCTGGATCACGGGACACTCCTTCTTCTTTCTTACTTGGGTTGGTACTGCAAGGAAAGGATGGAAGCGCCCCGCCCCATGCGGGGCGCTTCCTCCGTCACACCATCAACCCGGCAACGCGCCGGGCTTGGAACTGCCGCTGTCGCCCACGGCCTCGGCCACCGCTGCCTTGGTCGCGGTCTCCACGACCGGCTTGGCGCCCAGGCCCAGCTGGGCCGCGAGCTCCGTGTTCGCACGCGAACGGCGCGCTGCCGTCCGGATCTTGGCGGCCTGCACGCGCGCGTCCGCACCGGACAACTCACGCGACAGCGTCGCCTGCGCCTTGGCCTGATCGCGCCGCTCGCGCAGGCTGGCCAGCGTCTCCGACACGCCGTCGGAACCGATGCCCGCCAGCGCGTCGTTCATCTGCTGCACCTGCGTGGCGAAGGAGATGTCGGCGATCGTGGCATGCTTCTCGGTCTTGATCTTCTCGATCTCGCGCTGCATCTCCTGCAGCTGGATCTTGTAGTCGCTGGCCTGCTGCTCGAGGTGCTTGATGTCCTCCTCGCAGCGCGCGATATCCGCCTCCACCGCATCTGCGGACGACTGCGCGTCCTGGAACGCACTGGCGTACTGAAGGTAGTCGGCGTGCTGCTGGATAGCGGCATCGTCCAGTCCCTGGCTACGCAGCCCGGCGACGACCTCCTGGAGGAGCGCCTTGCTCCCGTCCATGGTCTCGCGATGCGTCTCGAGCGTCTCGGTGAGCGTCTCCAGATCGCGCTTGCGCTTCTCGCGCATGGCAATGAGGTTGCCCACCGCTTCCTTGGCCGCCGTGAACCGGCGCTTGAGCTTGCCGATGGCGCTGTCGAACTCCGCCTCGATGACCGCGGGATTGCGCTCCAACTGCTTCGCACCCCAGATGAACTGCCCGCTCACGAAGTACCACAATCCTCTGAAGAAACGTCCCATCGTCACTCCCTCCTACCTTCGCTGCTTCGCAACTGTTGTCCCCGTTGCCGCGCACGACGCACGGTTTCGGATTCTCCTTGCATTGCTGCATCCACCCGTCGCGCGATGTCCAGCGATTGCTGCAACTGTTGGCGCACCGTCGCGACATCGCCTACGGCATCATTACTGCTGCCGAGGTGCACCACCTCTGCAAGCATGGTAGTCAGTGCACCGACGCTGGCGCGCACTTCTCCGATGAGCTGTGTGCGTGCCGTCGTCAATGGTCCACACGCGCTGCGCGGAAGATCCTGCATCGTGCGAGAGAGCTGCAGCGTCGCGCGAAGCTGCTCGATTGCCTGCGCACCAAGCTCCCGCACACCGCTGGTGATCTCCGCCGCCGATACATCGTTGATGCGGGTTGCCCACACATCGTTCCTCGCAAACGCGGCCAGCAGCTCCCGCAGCTCCCGAAGGAGCTCCGCCGGCTGCGGATCGTCGAACGCTGCAAGCTCGCGCGCCAGTGCATCCAAAGCCGCGCGCGCATCTGCTGCTGCGGCTTCCTGCAGATCGGCGGCCACTGCGGCCACCAGCGCTTCGTCCTTTGCGACGAGGCGCGTACAGAACATGCCGATGCCGCCCAGGATCCCCAGGATCCCCAAGAACGCGGCCATGGGTTCTCCCAGGATGAAACCGCCGATGACGAGCGCGCCTGCGCCGATCCCCACCGGTAGGACCGTCGTCATGCGCGAGGCGAGGCGAAGCGCGTACGCCCGTGCGAAACGCTTTCGGTCCAGCATGACACTCCTTTCTGCGCGCAGAGCGCGCGGTCCTGACCGTCAGTACTGCTGCTGCAAGAACTCGAACCGCACCTCGGAACGTCCATCGGCACTGGGCGCGACGCTGGCGGTACGCACTCGCGTTTCCGCAATGCCCGCTGCAACCAGCGCATCACGCACCGCAGTCGCGCGTGCGGCGGCAAGCGCCGCATTCGCTTTTGCATCGCCCACTGCCTGCGAACTGCCGACGATGCGCACGTAGTACGTGGACCACCGGCTCACGTTACCTGCCAACGCGTCCAGGTCTGCCTGGCTGTACTCGCTGATCTCCGCGGTGCCACGCTTGAAGCTGATGGGCTCCACGCGCGCCGATCCCACGTGCGCCAGCTTTGCCCAGCCGGCATCATCCAGCGCCGGAAGGTCCGCCGCCGCGCGCGCTGCTTCCAAGTCCGCTGCCCCCGGTCCCAGATCGGCGATGATCTCCGCCTTCTTGCCCGGATGGTAGTTGCTGGCCTGCAATGCGCGCATGGTGCCGCTGAAGTACAGCGCCGTCGGACTGCCGGTGAGCGTGCCCTTGGGGAACGCGCCGGTCTTCTCCAGCATGCCCACGACGTACACGACCAGGTCTTCCAGGGGCTTGATCTTCCCCTGGGGGTCCTCTTCCAGTCCGAAGTGGATGTAGTTCTCCCGCACCCGCTTCCACTGGATGCCGTCCGCGATCGCCGCGGCTGCGTACGCAGAGAGCTTCTCGCCCCCCGCTTCCGCATCCGCGATGAGCAACGCGTGCAGCGTGTCTTGCGTCTGCTGATAGCTGTGTGCGGCGCTCAAGTACGCGCGCGTCACCTGCTCGACAAGCTCGGGATGCTCCGCAGCGAACGCGCGCCCGAAGACGAGCACGTCAACGATGCAGTCCGTACACTTGTCCGAGCCCAAGAGCTTCTTCACGCCCTTGATCTTCAGCGCCTCGGACAGGTACGGCTCCCAGAGCACGTAGATCCGCTTCGCCTTGGGATCCGCGGCCTTCAACTTCTTCAGCACGTCCGCGGCGCCATCCGCTTCCTCATACCACTGCTCGGGAACGAGCGGATACGAGAACGTGGCGTACGCGACACGGCCGAGGAATTCGGACGGCGAATCTGGCGTGAACATGAACCGCCCCTCGGGGTGATTCAACGCCTCCATCGTCGGCACGGCCTCCTCGTACGCAACCATCGCATCACCGCCAACCGTCTGGTCGACGACGAGAACGATGGTGCCCGGGAAGTCCTCGTACCGCGTGTAGCCCAGCTTCACGCCCGCCTTGATGAAGGAATCGATGGTGAAAACCGCGAGGTCCACATCGCCCTTCGCCATGGCTTGCATGCGCCCGGCGTAGTCCGCCTTGTCGTCACGGATGTCCAGCTTAATGCCGGCATCCTTGAGCGTCTTGGTCATCGCGGGACTGCGCAGGAACGCGTAGCCCGAGAAGCCGTCTGCCGCACACGCAAGCGTGTGCGCATATGCGGAATCCGAACTGGTTGCTGCCACCAGCTGGTTGCTCATCCGCGGTTGGATGACGTACACCCACGCGAGAGCGCCGATGCCGACGATCGCGATCCAGATGCCAAGCGTGATGAGAATCTTCCCCGCGCGACGATCTTGGTCCATTGCTTGTACCTTTCCTTTCTTTCGAGCGTTTTGGGTCCGATTGTGAAGGAACTCCGAGGAGTCCCGCCGAGGATATCTCCTCACTTCGGGGATGGATATTGGAGGAGGGTCCATCCCCGAAGTGAGGCCAGGAACCCGGTGGGTTCCTGGCGAAGTGGAATCAGTTGCGCGAACGACGCATGAGCGCGAACCCGAAGAGCATCATGCCGATGGAGATGAGCACCCCGACCGGTCTCCCGCTGCTCTGGCACCCACCGCACCCGGCGTCGATCCCGACACCGCCTACGCCCTGGATGGGCTGGAAGGTGCTGCCGGTATCGGGCGCGGGCTCGGGCGGGGCCTCGCCGATGGGCCAGTTGGCGTTGTTCACCGCGGCGAACGCCGAGATCATCGCACTGGCCGCTTCGGGTTCCAGACCCTCAAGGTCTGCGAACACCGCATCGGCAGGCGCACTGCCGTCACCCGTTGCCGAAACCTCGGCGAACGTCTGTGCGACGGCGCGCTGGAGCGATGCCGGATCATCCGCCGAACGGTACGCGGTTGCGTGCTGCTTGAGCGAGTGATCGCTATCCATGGCGACGCCGATGACATCCAACGTGACGCCGCGCGCGGTCACCTGCGGTGCAACATCGTTGACGACCCACGAACTCCCCGTCTCCTCGCCGTCGGTAACCACGAGGAGCCGATACGTGCCGTAGCCAAACTGCTTCCCGCGCTCCTCGAGGAGACGGTCCGCGCCCAGCTTCACGTAGTCGCCCAACGGCGTCCCGCCATTCTCCCGGATGCCGTCGATGGCACCGAGGAGGCGTTGCTTCTGCAGCGGACCCAGCTCGTAGGCCCACCCGTTCACGTTCCCCGAGAACGCCAGGAGCCCCACGTGCGTGGTCTCCGGCACCTGGGCCAGGACCTGCTTGAGCGCCTGCTTGGCGGCGTTCATCTTCTTCGTGCCGTCGCGCATGCTCCCGTCCATGGAGCCGGACCCGTCGAGCACGATGACCACGGCATCGTGGTAGGCGGCCGAATCGGCCAAGGCGGTTGCGGGCGCTGCGAGTGCGAGGAGAATCATCCAGTGTGCGTATGCGTGCATAGCAACCTCCTAGTACTCGAAGTCCGCGGACGTGGTGGCCTCTGCCGAGACGCGCACCAGCGCGAACTCGACGCGCGTGTTCTGCGTCACATCGTCCATGGAGCGCGGCACCGGCACCAACGGCTCCAGCACGCCCACGCCCTGCGCCTGGATCTGGTTGGCATCCAGGTGCTTGCCGCTCTTGCTTGCGTGCGCGACGATCGCGCTACGCACCTCGTCCGCCCGCTGCTGCGAGAGGTTCCTCGCGGCCAGCATCAGCTCACGCGGCTTCGCGCTCTTCGCCTTGTCGAAGGTCCCGCGCTGGATCGTCGCCACGACATCCGCAGTGGACGTCAGCGCCAGCTCGCGACCGCTGACGAAGTAGCGCTTCGCCGCGCCTTCGCCGCGCCGCTCGAGGACGCCGGTTTCCAGACCGGCCTTCACCATATCCCCCAGCACCTTCGTGGGATCCGCGTGCCCGCGGACCGCCAACGCGGCGCCGCCGTACTTGGCGGCAAGCTGGATGGCCTCGTCGAACTTCTTCTTGAGCTCCGGCGTCACCGTGAACGTCGTCTCATTGGGCACGAACGGCACGCTGAACGAGAAGATCGTCGCGTCGTTGATGGAGCCGCCGGCCTGGAGCGCTTCCAGATCGGCCAGCGTCGCCTCGGCGTTGAACTTGGAGGTACGCTTGGCGCCCATCTGCTGGAGGTAGCCCGCAAAGGGCTTCCCGTCCCAGTCCCACGTGGGCCTGAGGATCGCCGCCGGCTTCTTGGCGTAGCCCCACGAGACCGCCAGGTCCTGAGACGCATCGCGGAACGCCTTGAAGCCCGTCGGGCTCGCGTCGTCCTCGAAGAACTCCACATTGCCAGCGTGGCCGACGAAGGCGCAGTCCGCGATGAGGCCGTCGGCCTCGTCCGCGTTGGGCAGCGCGCCCGTGCCCCACGTCTTCACCATGAAGGCGAGCAGGTTCTTGTACACGCCGCTCTTGGCCTTGCGCAGCTCCACTACTTCCTCCGCGCCCTTGAGGTACCCGGCGACGAACTTTGCCACCTGGTCCCCGTGCGCATCGGAGAAGTCCTTGCGGACCACGTAGACGTCCGCGATGGAGCGCGTGAGCTCCTGCGTGGAGACGACGATGTGTGCATCCTTCACCGTGCCCTCGGCGCCGCTGCCGGTCTGCCCCGCACCGCCCGTGAGTCCGATCATGTCCGGCGTCACGACGTACGCGAAGTCCACGGAACGATCCGCACGGAACTTCTCCGCCGGCCCCTTGGGGCCCGTGATGTCATCCACGTAGATGATGCGCGGCAGCGTCTTGCATGCCGCCGTCTTCACGACGTCGTAGTGCATGCCCTCATGCGGACCCACGCGCTGCATGACGCCGGTCTTGCCGCAGATGTCCGCGACGGACCGGATGCCCTCGCGCCCCACGACGTGGTCACCGCGGCTCCACGTGAGCTGCACGACTTCCACCGGTTGCGTGCGCGGGTCGCGCCCCAGCACCTCCGCGGCCAAGCCGATCATGTGCGCGGTCGCGCGCAGGAACGGCGTCTTGCCGGAGAGGTAGTTGCGCACCTGCT
The DNA here is from genome assembly GCA_030646955.1 of bacterium. Taxonomy (GTDB): domain Bacteria; phylum Patescibacteriota; class Patescibacteriia; order JACPHY01; family JACPHY01; genus JAUSKG01. The sequence goes on along the minus strand of JAUSKM010000003.1, from coordinate 37,251 downwards.
GGACGAAGTTGTCACCGGGCACGAGCGTGAGCTCCAGGCCCTGCTGGCTGAAGATGCTTCCGCCCTTCGTCTTGAGCGCGAGCCCGTTGGCATGGAACGTGGCGGCCTCGCCGCCCCACAGGATGTACGGCAGCTCGTAGCTGCCGTCGGCGCTCACGTTGCCCACGGGCACGTCGCCCACGAGCTCCGCGAACGTCTTGGCGTGCGCGCTGCTGCTGATCACCAGAAATGCCGCGAGCACCGCGGCGTACCATCGTACCAATCGCATCTCGATCTCCCTTCGGTTGGTTCTTCCCTGTCTATTCTATTCGCACGACTGATTCCATTGAAAATGTGCACCATCAGGCGCACAAAGAGGGCACGATTACGCGCCCTCCTCGCGTTCCTGATTCAAAAACGTAACAAATCTGACAAGAATTGTCAAGCGAATACGCAATAACTGTCCCCTCATAAACACTTCTGACATTCCCTTGCTCTTTTTTCGCTCAATGATGAAAAAAGAAAGCGCCCCGCTTGATGAGCGGGGCGCTTCTCGGGGAAGCGAATCAGGCGAGGTAGGTACGCGATGCATGGCTAATGGTGTTGCCGTGATGGCACTCGCGCTGGTGCTCCATCCATCCGCGGATGTGCTGTCCGCACAGAGCACATGGCTGCCCGAAGCAGCACGATCCGTTGTTGTGACGAACGGTCGTATCTCCGGTATGACACCGACAGGTGCACACATGCGTGCATTCCGCGACGATAGCGCCTTTCTTGGCCATGGATCCTCCTCACGAGTAAAGAACGATTCTGTGAACAGTCCCACTCGAGCGTACGCCTCGTGTTGTCGCGCCGCAACAACTTGGTACGATGGCTCTACACCGTATGACTGCCGACACGCAACCATGGGTATTCATCCTGGGGCGCGAGCCGCATCTCTCCGTTACAGAGATCGCGGCGGTGCTTGGCGATGGCGCGGACTGGCAGCACGCCGAATTGTCGCGCGAGGTGCTGACGCTGCCGATACGCGATGCGGAAGCGCCAGCACTCATGGATCGTCTTGCTGGCACGCAAAAAATCGGTACGGTCTGGGGATCCGTGCCGCTTGCATCGCCAAACGACATCGCCCGCGCCGTGATTGCGTACACGCTCCAGAGCACCAACGCAGATCAACGCGTGCGCTTTGGTTTTTCCGTGTACGATCTGGGCGGCGGGACGCGCGGTATTGATCGCGCACGCGCTGCGCTCCAACGGAATGCGCGGGAGATCAAGACGCAGATCGAGGAAGCCGGCCGCACCACGCGTCATGTCACCTCGAACGACGCGACGCTCTCGTCCGTCACCGTCACCAAACAGAAGCTCTTGCCCGAGCATAACGGTATCGAGGTGCTGGCACTCGTCACGCGCGATCGTATCCTCCTCGCGCGCACGCTCGCCGTGCAGCCATTTGAATCGTGGAGCCGCCGCGACTACGGCCGCCCCCGCCGCGACGCGCGCTCCGGCATGCTCCCGCCAAAACTAGCGCACATGATGGTGAACCTCGCCCTGCAATCGACAATCGAAAATCGACAATCGACAATGATCCTCGATCCCTTCTGCGGCTCCGGCACCGTCCTCATGGAAGCAGCGCTCCTCGGCGTCCCACACATCATCGGTACCGACGCGAGCGAGGATGCCATCGCGGACGCACGCGAGAACATCGCATGGCTACGCAATGCACCCTCCCCCGCTTCAAGAGGGGGAGCTGGAGGGGGTGCGAATATCTCGATCCGCCCCTGCGACGTCCGCGCACTCACGCAATGCATCACGGAACCCGTGGATGCCATCGTCACCGAGCCCTCCCTTGGCCCGCCGCAACAACGCGCCAACACCGCCACCGTGCAGCGCGAACTGCTGAATCTCTATCTCGCCGCGTTCGCGCAATTCGCCCGCGTGCTTCGCCCCGGCGGAACCGTCGTCTTCGTGCTCCCCACGTTCCAAACAACGCATGTGCCCGAACTTGCACCCGCACGCTTCTGCGCCGCGCTCGCACCACTCGGGTTTACGCACGTGAACACGCTCCCCCAACCGCTGTGCAACCATCCCGTCCTCCGCAACAACCAACACCTCCCCTACGCCCGCGAGGGCCAGCGCGTGGGGCGCAATATCCTCGTGCTCCGTTTGACAATATGAAGAAATCGCGCTATACTGTTTGTGTATTACGCATCGTCAATCGCACACATTTCTATGGGCGCATCCACCGAAATCATCGGCAAAAAGAGCTGGTACGATGAGGAACAAGAATTAAAGCGCGAGATGCGCAAGGCCAAAGTGGAAGCAGGGGAAGAGCACCAGGCAGAGACGCCGGTACATGATGTGTCGAAGGATGCATTTGAAATGGCATCAGCGGCAACGCTCCAAAAAATTCTTGAGGAAGCAGTGGAGAGCCAGAAAAAGTACGCCGCAATGCAGGATCGATTGGAACAAGAACTGGCGCGACGTCGCGGCGACGTTGAGGTGCCGACGTTTGACCTCTCCCAGGAGCTGGGCGATATGGGCGCAGATGGTGCCGCAAACACCGATGCACAGCGCCCTGACGCCGACCGCGCCGCCTAACAATCGACATAAGTTCACCCCCTCCGGCGTATTGCCGGAGGGGGTGTGCGTTGGTCACTCCTGCCATGCAGGGAAGGTGACTTGGAGCATGTGCCTGTTCTTCCGCGCGAACGCGAGCGGAAGATAGAGCGGGTTGCGCGCGAGATTCCTGGGATCGGTCATGACGCGCGCCACATCCGCAAGCTCGCGGACGGCACACAGGTCGTATTCCGGCACGATGAGCGTCAGGGTCCCGGACACCTGATCCCATGCGACGGTGTACCCGTGCTTGGAGAGCGAAAACAGCGGTGCTCCGCGATAGATACGCGCGAGCACGTCGTTCAAATCGGCATGACGCTCCTCTCCAGGATACGCCCCGTTGGGGATGCACTGGTAGAAGAACATGATGCCGACGCCCGAGACCGTAACCTGGAACGCTTCCCGCGTCCACTGCACGATGGGTATCGCTCTCTGCTCTTGTTGCATTGCTGCTGACAAAGAACACCTCCCGGTTGCTGTGGTAACCGTATCAACCCTGCGCTGTGTATGCAACTAACAGGTACCCGAGCAAAAAATTCGCGCTATGCACCGACACGGAAATACACCGTATCCCCATCGCGCATCTCGTACTCTTTTCCCTCGAGCCGCATCTTGCCCTGGCTCTTTGCGCCTTGCTCACCCAATTCCGCAAAGTCCTTCCAGTTGATGACCTCCACGCGAATGAATGTTTTTGCAAAGTCCGTGTGGATGACACCTGCGGCCTCAGGCGCACTGGCGCCACACCGCACCGTCCACGCACGCGTCTCGGTTGGTCCAGAGGTGAAGAAGGTGATGAGGCCAAGGAGCGCGTACGCCGCACGAATGAGCCGATCGAGTCCGCGCTCTGTCATGCCGAGATCTGCACGCATGGCCGTTGCCTCATCATCCGAAAGCTCCGAAAGCTCTGCCTCGATTTTTGCGGAGAGCACGATGAACGGCGTTTCGCCCAGGAATGTGTACCGCTCACGCCACGCCTCCATGGGCACATCCAGTGCTTCGCGCTCATCCACGTTGAGCACGTAGAGGAGTGGCTTTGCAGTCAGGAGCGCCAATTCGCTCACCATCTCTACGCCAACCGTCGCGAGCGACAGATGACGAACGGGTTTGCCGCTGGCGAGGTGCGCCTCCAATTGCTGAAGCACCTCCAGCTCCTCGCGCGCCGTCGCATCGCCGGTGCGCGCCTTGCCCTCCGTTTTATCTTTACGCTTGCGCACCGTCGTGAGGTCCGCCATGGCCAGCTCCAAATCAATGATGTCCACATCGCGCGACGGATCCACGTTGCCGGCAACGTGGATGGTCTCGCCCAAGAATGCGCGGACGACGTGCGCGATTGCGTCCACCTGGCGGATGTGGCTCAAAAATTGATTCCCCAGTCCCTCGCCCTTGTGCGCGCCGGCGACCAAGCCCGCAATGTCCACAAACTCCACGGACGCGGGAATCACCTTCACCGATGCCGAACGCTCCGCAAGCGCGGCCAGACGCTCATCCGGAACCGCCACGCATCCCACGTTAGGATCAATCGTACAAAATGGAAAATTCGCCGCAGCAGCGCCCGCTTTCGTCAGTGCGTTGAACAGCGTTGATTTGCCGACGTTCGGGAGTCCGACAATGCCAATGTGGAGTGCCATAGCATGCTTGCGTTCGAGAACAGTGCATGTGCAGCGTAGCACTGCGCGCCGATTACGGCAACGCAACGCATACTCGATCGCCAAATCTTTCATACGATCGCACGCTTTCGCCAGCGATGCCGACGTGCGATCCTCTCTCTATTTCCCCTCCCTCTCCGCTTCCACACGCATTTCCACCTCTCCCCCTCTTGCTCCCCCTCTCCCCGCGGACGCGGAGAGGGGGAGGATAAAAAGAGCAGGCACACTCCTCCGCTCTCAAATACCTTTCTCACCCCTGCGCCGTGAGGCGCAAAAGATATGCCCCACCTTCGCAGGAAGGTGGGGCATGGTTGCGGCGCTATGCCAGCGCGCCGGGGTTCTTCCAGTCCTGGGGCGTGATGTGCGCCAGGAACAGCGGCACCGGCAGGCCCGGCCGCTGGATCCAGCAGAGGAACGGCTGGTCGATGACCAGGTCGTCCTTCTGCATGCTCATGCTGCGCGTCATGCCCATCGCGGCGGCGCTCTCGGCGCGCGCGCCGTGCTCGTTCATGCGGAAGCGCGTCTGCTGCAGCGCCTGCCGGACGATGGCGAGCAGGCCGTCGTCATCGTGGGTGTACATGCCCAGGAGCCAGCCGATGTCCTCGCGGCAATCCAGCGAAACCATCGGGAACACGACGCCGCCGAACATGCCCGCCGACGTCATGACGCTCGTGTTGAGGTACGGCGTGACGCCAGTGCCGATGATGAGATTGCCCACCGCATCGACTTCGGTGGCCGTGAGGCACACCACGTCGTCGGTACGCGTGCGCAGAGACGCGATGGGGTTGGGGAAGTACGTGCTATGGAACACCACGACGCCGTCGCCCGCGATGCGCACGCCGTCGTACTGCTTGCCGCGGTGCCACACCGGATGCGGCGTGCCGGCCTCGTGCCACTGCGCCAGCACGTCCAGCACGCTCGCGGTGCCAAAGTCGCCGGGGAACGGGAACGGGTCCACCAGCCGGAAGGCGAACTTGCGCTCGGCCAGGAAGCGGTTGATGTCGTCCGCGCTATGCGACGCGCAGGACGAAAGCTCCGGGAGCTTTGGCACCTGCGCGCGCATGGGCTCGAACACCCGGCCCAGGAAGTGTGTCTGCAGGGAATTTCCGGCGCGCCAAGCGCGCGACCGGCCCAGGAACGTCTCGGCCGCGACCAGTGCGCTGACGACGGGAATGAGCGTTTGCGTTTTGCTCACGATGACTCCTTCTTCTTGTTGCAACGATCAACGACCCGGGGCGTGTGCCCCGCCACGCGCACCGTAGCAGGGCAAAGGAGCGCTGTCAATCATGACCAATGCCTCACACGAGATGCGTTATGATACTGTACAAGATATCGCTTCACCCTATGCCGCATCGCACCGCGATCATCATTACCGGCAACCCGGCACTCATTACGAACAACTCGCGTGCGGAAATATTGTATGCCGAACTTGCGGCATTGCTGGAGGCGCTGGGTTTTACCGTCACGCTCGATGCAGGTGCGCCGCAGACGGTTCCGCCGGCGGCGGATTGCTGGGTGGGGCACAGCCGCGGTGCGGATCGCTTGCAGTTTGCGCCGCCGGATACCATCGTCATTGGCATCGGTGTGCCGCAGGTCGTAGGCGGCAATCCGTTCCCCGTCGTCAATCATCCGCAGGATGCCATGGCCCAACGCACCTATCACGCAGGAAGCGTGGTTGCCGGTGCTGATGCAGCAGATGATACCTATCACTACGTGCTCACGAAGGACATGAAACGAGCCATCACGGAAATAGTAAAGCGCGGCAGGTCATAACGACACTGCCGCGCTGGCATGCTGCACCCACTACTCCCGCAGGGAGAACACGAAGACGTACTTCTGCCGCGCGTGCTCCAGCATCTCCTGGGCGGAGATGAACTCGCCCCACCCATCCTCGGGCGGCGAGTACCGCATGGACTGCTTGGGCTGCGGGTAGAGCCGGTGCAACTCCATCGCAAACCCCGCATCCGCGCCCGCCTGAAGAATCTCCATGGGATGGTGCACGTATGAATGGTGCCCGTAGAGCTTGACGAGCGGCACACGCCACCGGAGCCACGCGGTATTCTCGCCGTGACACCCCAGCGCGATGAACGCTCTGCCCTTAGGGCGAAGCACGCGCTTGAGCTGCCGCACCCACTCGGCGAGATCCGGCACCAGGTACAGTGACTCATGGCTCACGACAAGATGCGCGTACTGGTCCGGAACGTCCTGCAACGTTGGAAAGAACTGGGCTTCTCCAAAACACTCCGCCGCACGGCGACGGACATCCGCGATCGGCTCGACACCGGCAACGCGCGCGATCTCGTGCTTGTTGTTGGCACGGAGCCGCTCGAACAGCTGCAGCAACAACCCGCCCGCGTGGCAGCCGATGTCCAGCACATCGAGCGTGTGCGGCAGTCGATCCTGACGGATTGCTTGAGCAATCAACTCCGCCAGCGCCTTCCAGTGCTCGCGATTTTGCTGCTCCATGCGGCGGTCACCTTGCTCGTCAAAAAAGAACTCGCTCATTGCGCCATCCTCCACATTGCACATGGTACCCGTGCATTATTTCCAAAAACCGCGTCGCTGTCAAGCAGATGACACCTCTCCTGCGCTGCGCGCTTGACATCCATACAACAATCGCACACCATAAAGGCACTGCTCATTCCAACCACAAGAAAAGGAGGATCGATTGTCACACACCATCGAAGACCTTGCCCGCGCGCTTGCGGTCTGCGTCGCACATGCGCAGGTGAACGGAACGGAATTCCGCATTGTTCGGAATCCATGGGCGCTGCTCACATCAGCAACGCTTGACCAGACACTGGTCGCCCCCCTGGTTGCGCAAGGGTACCTCCAGGGGAAAGGTGGCCTTACGTTTGCGATCGTGCGCGATACCATCGTGCAGCCGGTCGTGCCGGTTGCACTCCCAACCTATCCGCGGTACGTACTCATCCTCGACGCGGAAAATGCCGCGCGAAGTTGCGAGCAATTCGGCGAACCATTTACCGCTCGCCACATCAACGATGCCGTGCGCGATATCGGGGGGCGCATCGTGCTGCGGTTTGCGTACGCGACGGTCGAGGCGCTCTCACGCAGGACGCGCGAGGATTTGCTGCTCGCGGGATTTCACACCATCGATTGCATCACGCTCCCCAACGGAGCCGAGGGCGGCAAAAACGTCACGGATGAATACCTGCAAGACCTCATCCGCCGTCTCTTGGAGCTGAACGCGATGGATGGCATCATCCTGGTGACGGACGACCGAGGATTTGCGCCCACCATGCACGCCGTCATCGATAGCGGCAAGCGCATGGTGCGCGTCTCCTACCGCCACGAGAGCGTCCTCGATAGCATCGGTGAAGTCATCCGCATTTCGCTTGCGGGCGACGCACAGCCCGCTGGAGCGGAAGCTGCGCTCTGGGAGCCAGGACAATTCCTGGACGATTTGCACGCGTTGACCATCGCAACCGATGAACGCGATCACCGCGCACGGATGCGGGCCATACGAACGCGCGTCACCCTGCCGTATCGATTCCTCCGCTCATTTGTGCGATGGTACTTTGTGAACTTTGGACGGGAACAGACGTACGGCTTCCTTTTCCTGTTGTCCCGCGCGATGCGCCACATCCGCAACGTGGACCGCGACGCGATCACCAACGAGATCCTGCACGAGTTCCTGGATGCGGTCATCACGACCGGAGCGTTCCGCACCATCGAGCAGCCGGCCGAGCGTGGCACCAAGCGCAGCTACGGACCCAACTGGGACCACCCATTCTGCGCCGCCGCCATCGCGGATATCCCCGCCGAGCGCGCAGGGGGCAGCAGTCGCAGGAAGGCAGCGGCCACACACGCAGGACAAGAAGCAAAGGCCCAAGACGCGCATGTACCCGCGCTCTCCACCAACGAACCATGACAGCGCACACCACCCCCAGCACCACTACGGTGCCGGGGGTTCTCTATGTACTGCGTCATTGCGAGGAGTACGTCCGCGAGCGACGAGGCAATCCCGATCAAATTGCCACGTCGTGGACTCCTCGTAATGACGGAACACATGAGACCGAAGCAGCGCGAGACGTCCGTCATCTTATCGCTTGACGCCGGATATGCACCGTGCTACACCAAGGACATCGGCTGCACGATGCGCAGGGCTGATCAACGCTCATTCACAATGCAAACACCAGGAGGTGCAATGGTGCTCCAAAAACTGGGAAACACGGACCAGCGGCTCACCGCCATGTTGGGCACTGCGCGGCGCTGGGCATCCGGCCGCGCGAAGCACGACACGGCGGAGTGGTCGCTCGGCGGAACCTTGGGGTACTTGGGAAGCTACGGATTGCTTGGCGCAGCATTGTGCGTCTTTGTGCTGGGCGGATGGAAGTACGCACTTGTTGCTGCAGCGCTTGGCGCCGCGAGCGTCTGTGGCGGCATGGTGATTCCTGTCGTGGATCGCATCTACCGGATACGCCGTTACGTTCCGCAGAAATTTGCGGGCGACATGGACCTCATCGTTGGCTACTTGAACGATCGCATCGATAGCGCCGAGCGGGCTATCGTCGGCGAAGGCGCGCCCATGTACAACGTCCTCGCACGACTCGAAGCACAACAGCAGGAAGCGATGGTGCTCGTGACCGCGTTCACCGACCGCAACATCGCAACCAAGCTCGACGAGGCGAAGGCGCTGCATGAGCGCATCACCGCAAAACTGGACGAGCTGCGCGCGCACCGCGATGCGGCCCGACAATTCTTTGCAGCGGTACGCCAGCAGATCGCGGACCTCCTGCGCGATGACGCGCCTGCGGCACTCGAGGTGCGGCTTGCGCGCTTGCGGACGGGCGTTGCCGAGAGTACAGCCGAGGCGGACCGCATCATCGCCGACAACGTCACCCTCATCGCTCAAACGCTCACTGTAGCACAGCACGAACTGCAGGAACTCATCGCGCAAACGGGCGTTGCTGCAGCGGGCGCGCTGCCGTCGGTCGGCGACGGACTTGCGGACTTCCAGCAGGTGGACGCCGTAGTGGGCGCGTACCTCGAAGGAGCGCGTGCTATCGATTTCACCAAGCTGCTCCAGGGAGGTGCCCCATGATCCTCCTGCTCCTGTCCTGTCTTGGCGCCGTCTTTGTCGTCTCATCGCTCTTCCAAACATTGGCCGTAAATCGAGGAAAGCGCCCCTCGGCATTCGCAGCGCTCTGGCGCTTCCCACTCATCGCCGCATCCCTCGGCGCACCAGTTGTGTTCGAGGATGCAGTCACGACTTCCGATGCCGCGTATTCTGCTCTTGGCACGATCGTTCATGTGGAGGACGACACGTTGACGCCACTCGGCATCGTTGGCTGGTGTCCAGATGGCTGCGTGCAAGTGCCGAACGAGATGACTTCTTGGCTCCGGTATTCGTCCTCGCCTGACCTATGGGAAGTGACCATCCAACCAATGGACGCCGTTGCGCTCGTGCGACGACATCGCAAAATCATGAATGTTGCCTCACCAGTTTCTAAGAAACTTATCCAGCAACGCGTCAATGGCGATCTCGGCATGCTCTGGAAACAATACGCCGCTGCACATGCCAACGAGCTCGGGAGCAGCTGCTGGTACCACACTCATCTACAAGCAATGCACGATGAGCTACAGAAGCTCGCCACGAGCAACGGACACGCATTCCGCATCCTTTCGATTCGTGCGATCTGCAGATAGAACGCGCAATGCGCTCACATGCGCCGGATGTACCGCACAACAGCCCCGAGACACCCTCGGGGCTGTATTCTTTTTTTCCGATCCGCTCCCTCCCCGTGTCCGTGGAGCGGGGGCAACCCACCTCTCCCTCCCAACCCTCCCTCTCCCCTGGAAGCGGAGAGGGAGGGGAATGGAATCTTGACATCCCTCGTGGAATCTGGGACCATAGCCACGTGATGCGCACCTTCACAACCAAGCGCGCACAGGAGGAGTGGTCATGCCATCGTCCACGCTCATGCTCACCCTGCAACTGATGGGGAGCATCGGGATCGCCGCGCTCATGATCGCCGCCGCGTTCGCCGTCACCAGGACGCGCATGCAGTGCAAGGTGGTCCGCATCGGTATCATCGCTGCGGCTTGCTGCGCACCCATCGGGCTCTGGGCTCCGCTCGGGTCGCGGTACATCGCGCCGTTCGTGCCGGACAACAACGAAATCACGCTCATGCTCGATGCGGTCGCCATCGCCATCCCCGATGATTACCGGGAGACGCAGCTCATCAAGAGCGATGATACACTCCCTGCGTGGCGCACAAGATCGCCGATCGGTCATCAGACATACCTTGTCCCCGCGCCCATCAATGAGGACGCGCTGCCGTCGTTCCAGACCGCAACCCATGTCATGCGCACCTACGATCCGCGCAGTGGCTCCGCGTGCTTCACGGCCGCGATCGCCGCACCAAACACTCGTTCCGCCGCGGTACACAACGCGCTCATCGCTCCTGCATACGGACGCACGCCGCGTTCGCACTCACCAGTAGAAATTCTTGGCGGGACCTGCTTCAGAATCTCGTCACACGATACATCCCTCCACGCATGGCGACTCTCGAATGACGAACTCCTCACAACGACGCGCGATTTCCTGGACGACACGCTCGCATCGCTCGCACGGACACAGCTTGCGGGGTGGGGGTGGCGTAGCGCCGCATGCACGTACCAAGAAGCATTTGATCCGGACTCCGGCTTCTGCGGCGCGACCATGACGGCGTGGGAGGAGACAGAGGCAGACGCAGCATACGATGCAGAGGCGCTCACGCTCTTTGGCATCACCGACGCGGACATCGATACGCGCGCAAGGTACGCATCGCAGGTTGCGGGCACGGCGAAAGCCATGTGGGCCAAGGACATCACGCGGCCGTGGTATTCCACCACGACGATGTTCGGCGTACTCCTCACGCTCATCATGTGGACGTCGTTCTACCGGAACGCGTACGGCACGCGACAACGACGCATGCGAACATCATGGCATGCGTACTTCTCCGGCATCGATGAGCACACATTCACGCGCAACGAAACGCGGAGCGCGGAACGCGCTGCAGCGCACCACGCCCTCGCGCAGCGCGCGAGCAATGTTGGCCTTCCGAACCACGTCACCCAAGCGCTCCTACGAGAGAACGCCCTGCCACTCCTACGGACCCGCATCGCCGAGGCAGAAGTTCATGCAGAGCAGACGACCATTGCCCAAGCGAAGCGCAACGCGACGATCGCCCGCGCTTCCGAGCTGCACATCGCACCTGCGGTACGCGCAGCGCTGGATGCAGGCAATGAGGCACGCGCCCATGCGCTCATCGAGGAACGCGAAGAGGAAGAACGCCGCTGCAAGTATCTCGATCTCCTCGCAGAGCGTATCCAGCAACTCCCGGCACAGGACATCACCCGCGCAACGCATCTGCACCGCACAGCAAGCCATGTGCGAAGTGCCAGAGCGCGCACCTACCGCAAGGCGCTCTACCCTCTCGAGCAGATGCTCCGCGAGCATGATCTCCTGGAGCAGGCGGCATAACCAAGCGCCACCGCTGCTGATCGCGCTCTGATCCGGCGCCAAAACACCCCGGACGTGCGCGACACAACATCAGGACCCCCGAGTACACCTCGGGGGTCCGTTCATTATTGCGTGAGCATTCGGAACCTTTTGTACATCTCGAAACGTTCCTCCTTATCCCCTCCCTCCCCGCGTCCTCGGGGGGAGGGAGGGGAAGGGAGGGAGAGGTGGTATGGGTACAGCGGAGCGGGGGAGAAAGCTCATGTGAACTTACCGATGCGCGCGCCACCGATACCATGCCAACGCAGCAAGCGCGAAGAGGCCGAGTGCCACCGCAATCCAGTACTGCGCGAGATACGTTGTCATCACGCCGAACGCGGAGATGTGGCGAAGCGCGATGGTTGCCCGCACCGTCGCAACCTGATCCACAACATCCTGCTGCTGCTCTGTATTTTCCGTAAGCGACTGCTCTTGTGCCGCTTTGCGGCGCTCCATATCACTACGCTGTGCATCGTACGTGCGGTTCTCGGACGTCATCGTATCCCGCAGGCGTCGCTCCTCGCGCTCCAACTGCTTGACGCGCTCTTGCTTGGCAACAACACCTTCCGTGGTCCGCGGCTCCTCCGCACGCGCAGCGGCAAGCGTGGCGCGCGTCTGCTGGAGCTGCGCGGAGAGCGACCCAATCGCGCGGTCGTGCGCCGCGGTCAGCTCGCCCAGCTTTGCAACAAGCTCCTCCAACGATTCCTTCATACCTGTCGCCCGCTCCTCCAAGAATTGCTGTTGCGGGAGCAGGTTCTCCATGCGGAATGTCTCCAGCAAGAACGGCGTGCGCACCAACATGCGCAGCTCGTTACGCAGCGCCTCCAATTCATCCTCGGGGAGCGCGAACGACACCGAACCATACTGCTCATTGAGCGAGAGCGTATCAATGCGGCCGCCGTGCCCACGCACCACCGTCTGCACCCGCTGCCCGATTCCCAAGACATCACGCACACGCATCGTCGCCGCATAGCCGATCTGCAAATACTCACGCGTATCCGTGATCGGTACATCGCGTTGCAGTGGATATGCACCGCCTTTCAGCATGGGCTCCGGTGCGCCGTAAAAAACCGTGTCAAGTCCACTTTTCGGCATCGCCGTCTCTGGCATCAGCGGCGCCTCACGCGCCACCGATGGCGCAGAGCTACCAGCACTCAGCCCCATGGAACCAGCAGTATCCGACTGCTCCGTGCGGAGCATGGACGTGCGCGGCGCAATGACAATCACCAACACCGCTGCACCAACCAGCGCAAAGGAGAGCCACGGCACGCGCGATGCCCGCACCACATCGGGCACAACCTGCTCGCGCGCTCCCCGCGCCAACACCTGCGCCTGCAGCGCATCGTTGCGCTCCGGCACACGCCGCTGCTGCTCGCCCCATTGCTTCAGTCGTTGATGCAGACGCTTCATATATATTTCTCGCCTCCCGTCATTGCGAGCCCGTAAAGCAATCGCACGCGCAGCGCCACAGTGAACAGCTGGGATTGCTTCGAGTACCTGCAATGACAAGCACGGGGCATTTATCCTTCCGCAAACTTCCGTGCACGCTTGATCGCGCGGTGCAGCCGCACACTTGCTGCAGTTGCCGAGATGCCCAGTGCGCGCGCGATATCTTTCACCGCGAGATCTGCGATGTACCGCAATCGCAACAGCTCGCGATCACCGTCATCCAAGTGCGCGAGGATGCGCTCCACTTCCAATACATCGTCGCGATTCACGGACGGCGCGGGAACCGCCTCTGCGTGCGCAAGTTCCACCTCGCGCCCCACCTTGCGCCAGTGCTGCCGACACTCATTGCGCGCGATGGTAAACAGGTACGCGCCAAATCCCTTGCCCCGCTCTTCACCACGCATCAATGCCGGAAGCGCCTGCATCCACGTACGCTGCAGCATGTCCTCTGCCAGCGCCGTATTGCGCAGGGACGCAACTAAAAAGCCATACAGCTTTGGCGTGTACATGTCCCACAGCGCTGCAACACGCTCGCTGGCTTGGTTGTGCGTTACTCCGTTCATGTGATTGCCGGACATAGAGATAATGCGCCGCTCCCACCAATGCTTACACCCTAGCCCCTCTCTACGCGCATGGCGATAATAATTGACGTCCGCATTCGCTTACGATACACTTTCCGCAGCACATTCACACTTGGAGGACGCTGGCGATGTGGGATCCGTATGCTGAATTTCAAACTGCCACGCTGGACAACGGCCTGACGGTGCACGCGGCGCACTGGCCAAATCGGCCGTGGGTACGCATGGGGTTCTTAGTGCACACCGGTGGCGCGCAGGATCCGGTGGGACTGGAAGGCCTTGCGCATTTCATTGAGCACCTCGTCTCGGAGAACGCACCCATACCCAAGAAAGAGCTCGAAGCGCTCTTTCTGGACTGCGGGGGCGGCGTGCACCTTGGCGCAACGGGGTACTTTGATACGCACTACGGATGTTTCGTTCCAACAGACCCGCACGTGATCGCGCGCGTCTTCGATGCATTCGGCAGCATGCTGCTCACGGCGAGACTACAGCATTGCGTCGAGCGCGAGCGCGAGGTAATCCACGGCGAGTTCCGTCAGAGATTCCCGCTGCCATTCCTGCACGAGCTTGCGCTCTACGAACGCCGTGCGCTCCACGCCGGATTTTGGCCGGAGCGATCCGCTCGGCCGCTTGGCGCTCCCAATTCCATAGCGCTCATCACGCAGCACGATCTCCAAACGCATTACGATGCGCACTATACACCCGCGAACATGAGCATCGTCGCGGTCGGCGGCATTGAGCTTCCGACGCTCGTGCGGCTGCTCTCTGCAAGCCCGTTCGCCGTGGAGAAACCTGGCATGCGAACGCCGCTCGCCACGCCCGCGATGACATACGCACCGCCGTCGGAAACGCGGCATATCTGCCATCTCGCACAGCACATCACCGCGCCCATATCGGTCGGCGCGTACCGTAGCATCGCCGCAATTCCCCGCAGCATTTCCATGCCAACGCTGCGCATCCTGGATACGATGCTAAGCGAGGCGCTCTGGGAGGCGGTACGCGAGCAGCGTGCGTGGTCGTATGACATCGACTGCTCCCGGCGCCACCTTGGACACGTGTGGGAATTCGCCATCGGCTGCGATGCGCTGTCGCTCCACGCGCTCGACAAAATCGAGGAGGTCGTGGAGCAGTGCATCGCATCACTCGTAGACCGCGAAGACGCATTCGCTGAAGCACAGCGCCGCGCGATAGTCGCCTTGCCCATGACGGACATGACCGCCAGAACAGTTTGCGACGCAACCGTTGACGATCTCGCGTTCCATCAACGCATCATCCTGTACACGGAAATCCACGACGAGCTTGCGCGCATCACGATGGACGACATCCGCGCCGCACTTGCGCACCTTCGTCCCGAACGCCGTTGGACGCTCATCAAACGACCGTAGAACCACGAACACATACCCCGCTGGCAATGACGCCGGCGGGGCGCTCCTTGCTCGCGCGCGGTGCTGCGATACGATGCGCGCAGAGAGGTACGTATGCAACTCACGTGGAACAAATTGCGCGAGGAACCCATCGCGAACGGCGCGTTCCGGAAACTCCTCCGCAGAACATTCCGGCTTCCTGATGGACGCACGGAGCACTACGACGTGAAGCATGAGGGTCGCACGGTCTGCGTGCTCGCTCTCACAAAAAATCGACAAGTCATTCTTGCAACGCAGTATCGTCCCGGTCCGGAGACGGTACTCCACGAGCTTCCGGGCGGCGGCATTGAAGATGGTGAACATCCCGATGACGCCGCGGCGCGCGAGCTACTGGAGGAGACGGGCTACGCAGGCCGTGTGCAGCACGTCACGCAATGTCTTGATTGCGGATACTCCACCGGACTCCGCGAGGTCTTTGTCATCGAGGACTGCGAACGCATTGCAGACCCATCGCCGGACACCAACGAATTCATCGAGGTGACACTCATGCCGCTCGATGCATTCCGTGCGCTCCTGCGCTCGGGACAATGCACGGATGTCGAGGTCGGCTACCTCGCGCTCGATCATCTTGGTCTCCTCTAGCAAGGAGCACAGAACACCCCGCCACACACGAGTGGCGGGGCATTACTTGATCTTTGTACAAGAGCACAAATAGCACGTTACCCTACTCACTGCACCGCGGACCAGATCACGTGCCGCGGCCGGACACCCTGGAGACGACACAACACATTCCTCAACGCATCTCACGTTGCGCATGCACGCCCGTACCACGATCACGCATCCGCTTGACATTCTTCCTCTTCCCTGCTATGCTGACCGTAGTTTGTTTTTGTGTCCTTTGACAGCAAAAAGGAGTAGCCGTGACCATCAAGTCCATTCCACCAACCATCGAGACCTTCCTCGACGCGCTCACCGGCGCGTATCGAGAGGTTCCAGACATCGAGCGGCGCATCATCAAAGCGTTCCTCGCGTGCATCAGCAATCGCGACTGGGATGAGACGGCTTCGCAGATACTGCTCGTAGCGACGCGTGCGCATCTCGAACGACACACGATCATCCCGCAACCGCACCCGGTGGATTTCCGCAGCTCCAGCGGCCTCAAGACGCTCAACGCCCTCGCCGTCGACCTCAGCCACCCTTCCACCACCGAAACGACGGAGTACGCTGCACGCACGCTGCGCGATCTCTTCAACATCCGTATCGCACTGCGAACGATGCATCACGATTTCGTGCGCCTGGCGGAGCAGCACCCGCTCGAACAGCCGCCGGACCAGTCCCCCCGCCGGCACATCGACTCCCTCCGCACCATCGCCTCCGATGGTCTCGCCGACATCACGCACCGCACGTTCAAGTTCCAGCACACGCTGGACGCCGAGATCTTTCAGCTCCTCACCAAGCACGCCGTCGCGCTGCAGGCCGATGCCAGCTCCGCTCGCCCCTTCACGGACGACGAGCTGCGCGCCGCCGGCTTTCCCTTCGATCCGGATCCCACCGCGGCCTAGCCGCAAACACAACGCCCCGCACCATCAAGGTGCGGGGCGTATCATGTTGCACAAAATTCTAGAAAACCGCTCAACAAAACAAAAATGGTGGACCCTAGCGGGATCGAACCGCTGACCTCTTCCATGCCATGGAAGCGCTCTACCAGCTGAGCTAAGGGCCCGACGAGTGAGCGAAATTCCGGGAGCGCATCACTCACGAGCATTTCCGAGCGAGGATGGCACGTATCGAGTCGGCGAAGATGCGTGCCCATCACTTCTTTCTTAGTGTATCAACATGTTGATTTTCTGTGAAATCACGCAAAATATCACATGTAGAATAGCAAAAAATATAACGATATCTTTATAAAAATGCTTTGATGTAACTTATTTTTGTTAAGCGAAAAATACATAAGAATATAACTATATCGTTATCAAAATACTTACTGTTGAAATGTCACTGTGCGTACGTTCAATAATCGAGCAAAGAATAGACGAGCGACCCATGCAAAAACCGCGTCATTGCGAGCCGAGCAATTGAGGCGTTGCAATCCCGACACTTAATCGACCAGGATTGCTTCGTCGAAGACTCCTCGCAATGACACTGTAGTGAATTTTGCAGAAGCCACACGAGTAATTCCTTTAAAAGTATCGCTTTCAGACAGCTGTGATCTCAATGAATGATGACGTAATGAATCAAAATAACTAATCAATCGGTGATTTGGCGTACCTAAATCGAATCCTGTTCACTGGTTCCCCGGCTCGCCTTCGTGGCATCATATCTACCGCGTGGCAGCGTTGGGACGGCAAACTTGCGGGACTGATACTGTGTGCTGAGGTTGCACACCGCACGCCTCATGGTTTCCGAGTCGGGACCGTCCCGCTGGACCGGAAGCGGGTTGCGCCCCGCTCTCGGCCGCCCCACCAAACACATGATCGTAGCAATCTTCTGCGCTCATCTCTTTTTATCTGCTCGTCTATTTCAAGAGAGCGCCATGTGCCACGTGGCACACAAATCGGAAAAACTACACTCTTCTCACGCAAAATGGATCAAATCTCACGCAAAATGTATCAAACAACAAGAGAGCGGCTATGTACTTGCTCGCTCGGGTAACAATGGAATGCAGAAAAAGTGAAGAAAATCGCCCAGTACTTCGTCATTGCGGGCCAGCGAAGTAACATCACCAGTCTGCTTAACCACGTGAGATTGCTTCGCGGGCTCGCAATGACGGAAAAGAGAAAAGTATAGAATCTCAATACCATCAGCCGCATCGCGATGTTACGCGACTGCTGGTTTGCTTCTATTCGAATACGACAAAAAATACCATCTACGTGCAAATTACCCATCACTTACTGACCAAAAGGATGACCTGCCCCGCAGCAAGCTGACGGGGTATCCCGGGCCTGCGTATCTTCATGGACTCGATACGCCCCATCATGGCTCGGCCATGAGCACGCGGACGTGCTCGGTCTCGCCCGTCAAAGTCGTCGGGGAGGGGTTTACCACCTCCCATCCGGACGGGCGGGCATAAAGCACCGCCCCTACAACAGGGGGAGCCGTAGGGGATGGGTTCATCCCCTCCATCCGGACGGACGGGCGGGCATAAAGCGCCGCCCCTGCAACAGAGGAAGCGCAGCAGAGCTGCGGGGTATCGGACCCTCATGGAAATGAATCTAGAATAAAAATCAAAAAGACCTATGCAAAACACGCTCCTGCGTCATTGCGAAGAGTCCTCACACGCGGATCTTCTAGAACTCTGGAAATACTCCGCAATCCGACACGAAGTGTCGTCCTAATGGCAGCCGAAGGATCCATGGAACAGCCGTACGGGGTCCCTCGCTGCCATCGGGATGACCGCAGGCGGTCAGATTGCCGCGCCCAGCGGACTCAACTCGCAGTGATACGACTTCTGCAGAGGTCACCAAAATGTTTTCAGCTGTGCCACGTGGCACAAAATCAAATCGCTCCAGCTGTAAGCTGGGGCGATTTGATATGGACCAGATGGGAGTTGAACCCACGACCCCTGCAATGCGAATGCAGTGCTCTACCACTGAGCTACTGGCCCATCGAGCGAGCGACGCGTGAGGACGTCCGCGTTCTCACATGTTTTCGAGCGAGATCCGTCAGAATCAAGTCCGCGAAGATACTGGCCCGACGAGTGAGAGTCCGAGCGCGTCCGCATGCTCGAGACCGAACGAGGACGGCGAGTATCAATTCCGAGAAGATACCGGACCGACGAGTGAGCGACGCGTGAGGACGTCCGCGTTCTCGCGTGTTTCCGAGCGAGATTCGCCAGAATCAAGTCATCGAAAATACTTGCCCGATGCGTGAACGACTCGGAAAAGCACCAACGATCGAACATGTATGCCGGTTGCAAAGCCCGAACGCACACTATCGACCGAGAGAAGATATGCCTACACCAGAGCATGCAACTCAAAACTTCATCACCAAGAATTTTATCTGCACCCGACCCGAACAAGAAACAAGCCACAAGACGCTGATAAAACATTCTATCAACCTCCAACGACAACAGGCGCCACGAAGGCGTCTATTTGAGATTATCCTCCAAAACCACCAACAGGGCAAATTGCATTGCAGATCCAGCAAAACGTACATGCCCCCGCCAGGAATCGAACCTAGATTTAGGGTTTAGGAAACCCTCGTTCTATCCATTGAACTACAGGGGCAAATATACACAGACAATCTAAACGCGCTCAATTTGATAACACTAACGTGCTTAAAATGCTTTTTTTGCTTGTGCGTTTCTTGAGGAATTTCTGTGTATTTTTTCTTGGAGTATGTGCAACAGCGGTGCAAAACCTGTTGTTCCACGACACGTACCAAGTATTGCAAGTGTATCATGACCGACAATATCGTTCGGGCACCTCTGCAAATTTCACTCCCTGCCATTGCGGGCGCAGCGAAACAATACTGTCGCTCAGTTGACCGGAATTGCTTCGTCCCTCGAGGACTCACTTATCGCAATGACACGGATTCATATTTCCGACGGTCTCCTATCGCCACTTGCCCAAAGCCGAAAATCCCGTTAGAATGGTACTAGCATGCGCGCATAGCTCAGCTGGTTAGAGCGTTCGCTTCACACGCGAGAGGTCCCTGGTTCGAATCCAGGTGCGCGCATTTGAGGAGTTTTACACTAGAAGAACCGAACGCTCTGCCGAGTGCAAGCAGGGGTGGAAGGGCTTTGCCCGACCCCTGCGCAGCGACGAGGTGGGGATCGCACAAGGGGCATCCCCTTGTGAAAAGCAGAAGCGTTCGCTTCACACGCGAGAGGTCCCTGGTTCTCCGCTGCGTCTCAACGAGGACGAGCAGACGAATCCGCGCGCTCACACGAACGAGCGCGGAGGATCCGGGTTGCGCACATCATTTCTCGGTGTATTTGTATACGCTATTGTGCTTTGTTTGTTGGTTGACAGTACCACATTACAACGATACGGTTGGGGTACATTAGTGCATTCCAAGTGGGGGGCGCAATGGCTCGATACCGCTGTTCGGATTGCGGCAATAGCCGCCGGTTGCGGCGCGATCGTCCCCCAGGCGACCCGCCTCGATGCAGTCATTGCAGGAGGCGGATACGACCTCGAATCGCAGAACGTCGTGAACCGTGTATCTTCTGCAAGAAGCAGCGACGCGTGAACGCGCGGACACCCGCGGGTCCCGTGTGCGGATCGTGCTATCGACGCCACATCCAGCGACGCGAGCGGTGTGCTGATTGTAATCGCAACCGCCCAACGGAAAGCCGGACCGCGCAGGGTCCGCTCTGTCGCTGGTGCTACCGAAAACACCGACGCAGCAAGGATCCCGATGTTTCTGGAAGGAAAACACCGCGACACCAGCACCTTCGCCACGCTGCGTAGCCGTAGCGCAAGGCCCTCGATACTCGAGGGCCTTATCGTTTCCGAACGCAGCGGTGCGCTTGACACGCCGATCACGCGTTGCTACTGTTTGCCCGTAGTAGCGCCGTTCTTTCAACTGCCCGCATATTGGGCAAAGGAGGGTGTATCGTGCGACGCACGCAATCGTACTCCGGTCATGAAGATCTGCGCCAGCAGCTGATGCTGGAGCTCTTCATGAACGGGCTCACCATCGGCGAGATGAGCGGGCTCATGCACTGCAGCGAGGCAATCATCGCTGCCGATGTGCGGCGCCTGCGGAGGACCGTGCCGCTCAGCCGCTCGTTTCGGGTCAAGGCCTTCGAAGCCATGTTGATGCATTACGCGTGGCTCGTCGAGCCGGCGGGATGCGCGCACGAGCAGTACGCGGAACCCATCCGCGATGCGCTGCGTCCCCTCATCGGGGCATGGCTCCGCGTGGACGAGATCATCGGGCTCATCCAGGGGATCGGGCTGACGCACGAGCACCTCACGCAACCGGGCTGCCCGGCTGGCCACGAACGCACCATCCAGCTCCTGGACGATCTGTTCAACACGCACTCGCAACGCACGCTCTTCAACGCGGCCGATCGACGGGAAATGGCGAGGCTCACGTGGCATGACCTGCTCCGCTACATCTCGCGGAGCGGCGCGGTGCCCACCACGCGCGATGCAATCTACAACGAGCTCATCAAGCAGATCGATCTGTGGCGTCCCAACGTGATGCTTCCCTGGCCGGAGCAGGTGTTCCAGGACCTCGAGCTGGCCATCACACACCTTCCGCCGCGCGATCGCCTGGCGATCAATCTACGGTACGGCGTCGGCACCGAAACACGCACGCACACGTTCCCGGAGATCGGAAACGCGCTCGGATGTACACCGTCGCGCGCGGGCGCGATCACGCAGCGAGCGCTTCGCAAACTGCGCCATCCATCAACTGGCGTCGGCAGCTATCACCGCCTGAAGCAGTCGCTCCAGCTGCACAGCACGGATCTGGTGACGCACGCGCGGAGCAAGCAGCGATTCCGCTCCGAGTTCTCCGCAGAGCACGCACCGACGCTCCCGTTGCCGTAACGCGGAGTCGGCAAGCACGCCGCCATCGTAACCCCCGGACACTGTTCCGGGGGTTCTCCATTGCTGCCACCGCACTTGACGTCCATATGGTGCCGTGGCACAGTCGCAGCATCAGTCGGGGCGCACATCCACCTCTATGCTTCGATTCGCACGCATTGTTGTATGGATGGTCAGCATCGTCATGCTTGCAGGTGCTGTGCGGCCAGTCATGGCAGCGCCGACGGCGGGGGCGTTGGTCCGCGGAACGCAGGCGGCGGTGTACTACGTTGCAGCCGACGGCAACCGGTACGGATTCCCGAATGAAAAAACATATCGCACATGGTACGCGGATTTCTCGAGCGTGCAGCGGATTACGGACGACGCGCTTGCTGCGCTGCCGCTGGGTGGTGTGGTGCGATACCGGCCGGGCGTGCGGCTGGTGAAGGTGGAGAGTGACCCCAAGGTGTACGCAGTGGGGAGCTACGGAAAGTTGCGCTGGGTGACCACGGAAACAATTGCGCAACAGCTTTACGGAGCGCAGTGGACGAGTATGGTGGACGATCTGCCCGCCGCCTTCTTTGCGCACTACACGATCGGCGATCCTATTGCGTCTGCTGCGGATTACGATCCTGCGGGATCGAGTGATGTCGTGCCAACGATCGATGTGTATTTGCAACGCATTGCGGAACGCGAGGGGACGGGGACGAGCAGTGCTGGCGCGCAACAATTGCCCCCTCCTCCAGTGGATGTATCGGGTGAGATTGCTTCGCAGACTCGCAATGACATTACGGTGACGTGCGCGGAAGCGTTGGCGCAGCCGGGGGCGGATATGTACGTCTCGTATGTTACAAATGTTGGCGGGCTGCGTACCGCAATCACCGACGCGCGCACACGCCTGCCGCAGACAACTACCATCTTTTTGACAGATGGCACGTACGACCTCACCGGCCAGCAGGGATTTTGGATTGACGTGCCGGGCCTCACCATCCGCGGGCAATCCGGCACGCGCGATGCGGTCACGATCCGCGGCGGCGGCATGACGGGCGGCACGACGCATGTGTTCTGGATTGCCGCGGACGACGTGACGCTTGCGGACATGACCATTGGTTGGGTGAAGCACCACCCCATCCAGGTGTTTGGCGAACAGGATGTGGACCGCCTACGCGTGCGCAACCTCCGTATCGCAGACGGGGGTCAGCAGCTCCTGAAGGTCTCCACGGATTTTAAAACAGCGATGTCCGACGACGGCATCGTGGAGTGCTCGCTGTTCGAGTACACCGCAGGCATCGGCCCCAGCTGGTACATCGGCGGCATCGATGCACACCGCTCCGTGGGATGGATCGTCCGCGACAACACATTCCGAAACATTCGCAGCCCGGAAACCGCGGACGATGGACGCGGCAACTGGGCGGAGCACGCGGTGCACTTCTGGTCTGATTCGAAAAATACCATCGTGGAGCGCAACATCATCGTGAACAGCGATCGCGGCATCGGCTTTGGTCTGGGCGATCGTGGGCACGCAGGCGGCATCATTCGCAACAACATGATTTTCCACGATGCATCCTACGGCGATGTCGGCATCGGATTGGAGAACGCCGCGGATGTTCACGTGTTGCACAACACGATCTTCTTCAACAACAATTACCAAAACGCGATCGAATATCGCTTTGGCGGAACGCGCGCGACCATCGCAAACAATCTCACGAACAAACGCATCACGGCACGCGACGGCGGCACCGCGACGCTCACCACCAATGCAACGAATGCCGCTGCAGAGTGGTTTGCGAATGTTGCGGCGGGAAACCTCCGGCTCACGCGCGCTATCGCGGGCATCACGGACAGCGGCACATCTGCGTCAAACACACCCACCGATATTGATCGTGCCACGCGCGCAAATCCGCCGGACATCGGAGCGGATGAGCGCTAACGCACCGCGTACGCACCCAGAAACATGCCCCCGACAATTTTTGTCGGGGGCATAGCGCTGTCACAACTTTGATCCAGAACCATCGCTCACGACGATTGCTCCACCGCGGCACGCCATCCATCCTTGCTGATCGGCACTCCAAAAACGCTCGCCGGAACCTTCCCGAAGTCGTTCGTACAGCACATGACGGTCCGCATCGAGACCGGACGGGCGGGCATAAAGCGCCGCCCCTACAACAGAGGGAGCGCAGCAGAGCTGCGGGGTATCGGACCCTCATGGGAATGGACGCGATTGAAGGCAGAAGTTGCACAAAAGTAAGACGGGCGCGCGTTGTGGCGTGCCCGCTTGTGCGTGTGCACCCGGTGTCCTAGCGGACATCCGGATTGTCCTGGGGGACGATGTGGATGTGGTAGCGCTTGAGTTCACTCACCTCGTCGATCGGCTCCAGGAAACAGCAGCGGCCCTCCGCCTTTGCTCGTGCTGTCTCCTCCTCCATCATGCGCTGGCGATCTTCCTCCGACATCGGCGGATGTCTTTCCCGCATCGTGTTTCTCCTTTGGATGATCGTCCGAAATCACACGGAACCCAAACCGCTGGATGCCGGGGATCGGCTTGAGCGGCCATGTCTTAACTCGATATGTCATGCATCCTCTCTTCTGGCGCTGCACCCGCATTACTTGGACGAGCACCACATCAGCAGCATAGCGCCTTAGACGGGAAATGTCGAGGTGAAAGCCGCTTCAAACTTTCACCCGCACATACCAACCCACCCCCTCTCACTCCCCCTCCCAACGGGAGTGAGGGGACCAGAACATGATCCATCCCCTCCCGCTGGGAGGGGCAGGCCATGTCTTCACCTGCGCCATGAGGCGCAAAAATCATGAGGCACAAAAGAAGATTGCCCCGGAAAAGTTCCGGAGCAATCAGAGGGTTACACAAGCGCTTCGTTTGCTCGCACGGACAGAGAAACTGCTCGGCCATAATGTCTGCACAGGCGGCACTGATCAAGTGCCGGGCTTGCTCCGGGGTGGCGATTGTCACCGTCAAAAAACGGCAAAGACGACAATCCAACCAGTTGCATGCAGCAGAACAGCCGCTCTCCAATCCGGGAGTGAGGTTTGTGCCAGAGCGCGACTCCGGTACAGACCTCCCTCGCGACATACCAGCGCGAACACTGGCTGCGCGATCATGAAGAGATTGCCATATACTGCTTGTGATGTCAAGCATTGCGCCGCTTTTCCGCTTCATTGAGCAACGATGATTGACAGTTGCGGCTCGGATGATACACTCGAGCAGGAGTGTCGTTCTTTCCGAAGCGGCAGCGACACGCGGTTGCAACCAACAGCACGAGGAGGACTGATGAGCGATGTGGTGAGCGACGGAACAACGAGGACACTCGGTTGGAATCCCGGCATCCGCGAGATGGTATACGCGCGGCTCATGGCGCGCGATCGCGTGCACGAACGACGCCTGAAGTTGGCGATGGGCTTGCACCCGATCATGTTCACGGACGCGCTGGACCGGCTCCGCGTCCGCATGACGGATGCGCGCGCGATGCACTCGGACGCACGGGGTGGCGCGTTCATACCGCTTGCGGAGGAGGAGCTTGCGCTCTTGGAGCGCGCCATCGATCAGTGCGTGGAGCGCGGACAATTTGTCCACTGCAACGCGGACCCTGCGCTCACCGGCCTGCTCGCGCCGCTGCGCGCCAACTACGTCACCGGGCACACCATCCTCGCGGGCGAGCACTTCCGCACGCACGCACGGCTCCTCTGGCGCAACCTCCTGTACACCGCCGAGCTGCACGCGATGCCCGCGCACCGAATCTGCGTGCCGGGCAGCCCGCCCAACTACGTCGCCGTGCTCCCGTGGCGCGCCGCACTCATCGCCGGCGAGGTGTGCCGGGGCATGGGTGTACAGGATGTCTGGCACCTGGGCTGCGCGCGCGATGAGCAGACGCTCGCGTGCACTGCATACTACGAGGAGCGGGCAAAGGACAGCACGCGCACGAAGCCGCACTTCATCATGGAGCCCATGTTGGCCAGCGGCGGTACGCTCATGCACGTCATCGAGCGCCTCCGCATCGCCGGCGTGCCGCTGGGCAACATCGTCATCATCTCCGTCGTGGCCGCACCCGAGGGCGTGGATCGTATCCTCCACACCTACCCCGAGGTACGCATCGTCACCGTCGCGCTGGACAGCCACATCGATCACGACGGGTACATCACCGGTGTCGGCCTGGGCGACTTTGGCGATCTGGCCATGGATGGCGTGGACGAGGCGTACGCGCAGAAGCACTGGATCACCACCGGCCTCCTCACGGAGGAGCAGGCGCGCATCGTTCTGGAGCGCACGCACCGCTGATACGCACAGCCACCCCGATCACCATCGGGGTGGTGTTCTGTTCCTGAATGGTCCTCCCCCTCCCGCTGGGAGGGGGAGTGAGAGGGGGTGGGCTATGTATTTGGCAGCGTGAGATTCATGCCCCACCCCTCCTTACCTCCCCTCCCAGCGGGAGGGGAGGGATCAGGCAGGATGCGCGGGCGGGCATCGTTCATGCAGAGTAGTATCTTTGTACACTGCCACCCCCCTCTAGCCCCCCCTAGGAGGATGGGGAGAAACAAGAAAGAAATGATTGACCCCCGCCATGTGTGGCGGGGGTCTCTTGTGGTTCACGCTCGATGCGTGAGCGTCGAGATTACGCGGCGGGCGCGGGCGGTGTTTGCTCCTGCAGCTGCTTCTGCTCCGCGGAAGCGACGAGCGCATCGACCTCGCGCAAGCATGTTTCCGTGTCCGCGATGCACTGCTCCGCGCTTCGCACGATCCGCTCGCTGCACGCGTGCTCGATCGCATCGCACACCATACGCTGATAGTCCTCGGTGCGCATGACCGTGGGTGCCCACGGCTGTCCCCTGCCAGAAAGCGCTGCTGCAAGCATCCCGCGGAGCAGCTTGGCATGACGCGAGCGGCCGATGGACTCCCGCGCACGCGTGAGCACGACGAACATGTCCGCGAGCATCCTGACGAGGTAGACGTTCACCATGGAGGTGTTGTCGAGCTCACGAATGCGCTCTTCCAGCTTCTTCGCTTCGCTCTGCAGCCGCAGGCGCTCACAGAGAAGCCCGAACATCGAGGTCTCCGGGAGATCGTGGAGCAGATCGAGGAGCATTCGGCACGTTCCGTGTCCCTTCACAACGCACGTTGACGAGCTGCCGTCCGGCACGCTCTCCAACTCGAGATCATCAAGCCCCCTCCAGCACCGCTTGATGCGCCAGGCACGCTTCTTGGCGTCGTCCACGTCCTTCGACGTGCCATCCGTGTTCCAGATGATGACGTTTTTGCGGAACAAGCCGCCGTTGCGAAGCCGCAGGATGGGTCCCGCAACCAGGAAGCCGTCGCCCAGAGACCCGAAACGCATGCCCGAACGCACGTAGAGCACGCGCTCCTCCCAGAACTGCTCCGAGTTGGCGATACAGTGCCCTGCCATCGCTTCCTTGTACGGCAGCCGCTCCGGCATCGCGCGGTGGCGGTGCATGCAGCCCTTCCTGTCCAGGAAGGAGAACTCGACGCTGCCGATGATGACCTCGCCCGTGATGACGATGAGCAGGCACACGCCCACCAACGCCAGCACGATCGGGAAGACGATGGGCGACGGCTCGCTCAAAGGCGTCCCGCTCCACCAAAGCCACCCCGCCAAGCAGACGAGCCCGACGAGAAACACGGGGAGCGCGAACACGGAGACGTTCCACGCCGACCGCTTGCGCTTCTCAAACTCCCGGCACGCTGCGCAGTCCGACCAGTGCTTCTTGCGCTCACCCAGGATCTCCGAGGCGTCCACCGTCGTGTCGTTGCCGGGGCCACCCCGCTCCGACTGCTTCGTATCGCTCATCACACACCTCCGAGCAACGGGCTCACGGGGCGCAGGCCCCGCCTCCCGTTGGTCCGAGTGCCGCAGCCGGCTCATCCCGCACCATGCGGGCACATCCGGCTGGGACGAATTGGAAAGGTTCTACTCTCTGCATAGTGCGCCTCGCCCGCCACAAAGTCAAGCCCGCCCCACATGATGGGGGCGGGCTGAAGATCAGCAGCGAAGAACGGACACGGAGCAGGTGGCCTGCTCATTGACGCGGCGAATGGCCTCCGCCTGCACCATCTTGAACGCCGCATCGGCATGCTGGCGCGTGATGCGATGATGCGCGATGTAATAGTCGAGCAGCTCCTGGAACCGGAAGCACTCGGTGAGCGAGATGTCGATGTCGGAGAGTGCCTCGCCACCATCACCCGCCTCGAAGGACACCAGCGTCAACGCATCCTGCACGATGAAACCCGCCTCGCGCAGGTAGAGCACCGCTTCGATCATGCTCGCGCCATTCACCACGTCATGGCTGATAAGCACCACGCGCTGACCCGGCCTACCCGAGCCGTGAACGATGCACTTGCCCGAAGTGCTGTAGCGCCCGATGAACGGAAACACCTGCGGGGTGTTCATGTCCAGCGCGAGCGCCGTGGCCAGGCACGTTCCGACAGGCGTGACACCCGCGATGCAGTCGCGCTCACGGCGCTGGAGCATCTCCCATAACAGCGCGCTCACCATCTGCAGGTCCCGCGGCCTTCCCACGATGTTCCCCATCGCGACGGTACACGCCTCACCATCGCACATGAAACACCGCTCGAGAATGCTCATCGCCACACGATCGCGGAGCGTCATCTCACGCCCTTGTGCCTCGTCCATCGCAACCCTCCTTGATTGAGACAAAGGTACTGCTCGCAGTGTGGCACGAACACACGATGATGTCAAACCTTGCTCCGTGGCGGCGCGCCTGCTACGGTGGCACGAGGAGGTATGCCATGCGCATCGCAAAAGATAGGTTCAGGCCACGGCCGGAACGGCTGAAGGTGGTTCTTTCCGAAGAAGCAACGCGCGCAATGGACGAACAAATCCACGACTACGCAACGCGCGTCGGCCCGATGAAAGAACTCGAGCTGGCCGCCACGGAACGCGCCCTCAAACGAAGGAGGCGTCATGCCGCAACCTGACCCAAGCGCGCTCACCCCGGAAGAGCAGCGGTTCCTGAAGCAGGGCATGAAGACCCTGGAACACGCAGGCCGTGTCATCGACGCGTGGATGCAGGAACTCGGCGCGTCCTTCTTGAGCGTGCAGTGGCCGGAGAAGCACTCCCGCCCCTCCCCCTCTCGCTCCCCCTCCCCATGAGTACATAGAGAGGGGGAGGATCAGGAGAAATGAGACGCGCGGTGAGAACGCAATGAACGCTCACCCCCTCGCCGGACCTCCGCGACGCATCACGCAAGGAGAACCCCCGCACCACTCAAGGTGCGGGGGCGTTCATATTTATTGTACACAAGGACATGACGAGCATATGCGGGGACTCGCAATTTCCATCAACATGACGTATCGCTTTATTAAGCGAAATACATTCTGACCCATCACAAGATATTCACCGATTATCCAACAGTTTTGTGCCATTTTGTACCTGTTTTTGCCCATTGACAAATCGCGGACAGTTTGCTACGGTATCGGAAACTGAAGTGTGGAAACTCTAAGAAATTTTGCACCAATAACTGTAACCGATGCGGCGCGAATCGGCGATATTGTAGCACTATGCGATCACGTCAACGCTTTTTCTCGGTGTTCATGATCATCGCGCTTGCCGCGCAGACCGTCCCGCTCGCGGCGCTCGCTCAGGAAGCTGATCAACAGCCGTCTGCTGGTGTAGATGACAGCGCTGGTGTTGTTGTGGGCGACAATACCGCAACTACCAACGACGAAGACGCAGCACCCGAAGTGGTTGCTGCGGTTATTATTTCTGAAGAGGAGGCAGGTACAACGGATGAGCAGCGGACAGGCGCCTCGGAGGAATCAGTAAACGATGCCGCCGAAAGCGATGCTGTATCATCGGACAACGAGACAACAGAACTGGTAGCAGAGGATGTGGAAACGGAGGAGGCGCAAGAGGGTGCAGCCGATGGTGCTGACGTGGTTGCTAATATAGACGATCAGGGCACCGTGGGCGCTCCCACGGTGGAGTTACCGTCCACCATCCCAACGAATGCAACAAGCGCACCGCGTCGCGATCTGTTGGAAAAACTCAAGGATGCACAGCAAGGTGACGCCACCACACAATCGGAACCCTACGTCCCGGGCGAGGTGCTTGTGCGTTTCAAGACGAAGACCGTAGACCTCACGACTACCGCCGGCAAAACATTTGCGGACCAATTTGCCGATGCACAACGCCTCGACCGCAAGTCCGTAATCGCCGCAAGCAACATCGCCGTGTACAAAACGCGCGATGGCGAGACCACCACGGACGCGGTGGCGCGCCTGCACTGGATTCCAGGAGTGCTGCACGCGCAGCCGAACTTCGTGTATCAACCGCGCACAAACGACACGCTCTTCAGCGCTTTGTGGGCACTGGAGAATACCGGACAGATCGTAAACAATCTTGCGAGTACGACGCCTGATCACGATATTGACGCGCCGGAGGCGTGGACGAAGAGCGAAGGAGATGGCGTGATTGTTGCGGTCATTGATTCCGGCGTTGCATTCAATCATCCCGATCTGCTTGCGAACATGTGGGATGGAACAAACTGCACTGGAGTTGATCTCGACGATGCTCCGATCGTGGGGGGCTGCGAGCACGGATTTGATTTCGATGATAATGATCTCGTCCCGCTTCCAACCACGAGTTCACATGGCACGCACATCGCGGGAACTATTGGGGCAGTCGGTAGTAATGGCGCCGGGATTGTTGGTGTAGCGCCGAGGGCGCAGGTCATGGCTCTGCGGGCACAACTCACCCTCGATGGAATCATCAGTGCAATTAACTTTGCAAAGGTGAATGGTGCCACTGCCATCAACGCGAGCTGGGGGACGTATGGGGATGGGTCATCCATGAGTGACATCGCGCTCAAAGAGGCAATCGAAGATTTCCCGGGACTTTTTATCGTGGCCGCTGGAAACGAAGCATTCGATCACGATGATGGAGATCCCGCACATGTGAGCTACCCGGATGGATTTGATGTTGACAACATTCTCGTTGTCTCGGCAACAAATCAGGACGATGAGCTTGCATCCTTCTCCGACTACGGCGCGGAGTCCGTTGACGTCGGTGCGCCGGGAACGAATATCTTGAGTACCACGTCATCGATCTCAACAGAAGATTTCGCGGGCGGCATTCCAAGTGGGTTCATTGCGAATGGTGGTTGGGGCGTGTCGGGAGGCGTGCTTCGGTCAGATACGAATTCTCCTTACGCTGCTAACGCGAATTCAACCGTAACGTCGCCGGTTATCGATTTGAGTGACATGCAGACCAAGACGGCTGGCATAACCATGATCACTGCCTGCGATACAGAGCTTGATAGCGATTTTTGGACCGACTACGTGGCACTCGAAGTAAGCGGCGATGGCTGGACAACATCCACAGCACTAGGATTGTGGGATGAAGTTAGTCTTGGCGGGTTGGCGGATGGCGGTGCGGGCATGAGCCCGGCTGCTGAGATGGCATTCGTCATCGATCCTGCCCTACGAACCAACGCGTTCCAGTACCGTCTTCGTTGGGTGACCAATGGAACGGATTCTGGTGATGGACTCGGTTGCGTCATTGACGATATCGAGATCATCGGTGATGGCTCCAAGGAACAGTACGAATACAAGAAAGGCACCTCCATGGCCGCGCCGCATGTGGCGGGGGTGGCGGCGTTGGTGAAGGGGTTCAACAAGAACGCAACGACAGCACAAATCAAGGAGATCGTCATGGAGACCGGCGATGCGCTCACGTCGCTTGCGGGGAAGACCGTTTCTGGCAAGCGCGTGAATGCGGCGAATGCGCTCAATGTCTTTGCGCCGCATGTAGGCCTCACGGAAGACGACAAGCTCATGGCGGGTGGTCATTCGCTGGAAGGCGAAGTGATCAAGTTCAACTTCCGGGTGAAGGATGGCATTGCGGGACTTCCGTTTACATTGAAAGAATTCGGATATTCCACGGATGGCGGAACGACGTGGAGCGTGCCGACGCATGGCGATGCATCCGATGCGATTGGGTCATTCTTACTTGACGAGCGCACTACCGTTGCCGATTTCACGGATGATGATGCGTACGTCCTCATGTTCAATACGAATCATGCGGACCTCACCGGACTCCGCGGTGATGACCAAGACGACGTGATGATTCGTTTCAAGGCGAATGATGGCGCGGTGGACTCGGCGTTTGCAGTGAGTGCGGCATTCTCTGTGGATCTCCGCGCGCCGACAGCAACGCTTTCCGGTACGCCCGACGCGCTCACGGCCGCCACTGGCGCGACGTTCACCGTGAGTGGCGACGATGCGGTATCGTACCAGTACTCGCTTGATGGTGCAGCGTTCTCTCCTGCAACGCCGGTTGCGGAACCCATCATGATTACCGGGTTGACGGACGGTAGCCACACACTCCGTGTGATTGCGATTGATGATGTTGGCAATGCGCAAGTGATTGCAGACGCAACGACCGTCACGTGGACCGTGGACACGACGCCGGGTACCGCGCTCCTGACATCGAAGCCGGACGTGCGGACGAATGAGACGAGTGCGACGTTCGTGGTTGGTGGTGAGGATGTGGTGACGTACACCTACCAGCTTGACGGCGGTGAGGTGCAAGGGCCGTTCTCGGCGGATGAGACGATTGCACTTGCTGATCTTGCCGAAGGGCCGCACACGATTTCCGTCGCCGGCATTGATGCGCTTGAAAACGTACAGGAGGAACCGACGACATATAACTGGGTCATAGATACTTCGGCGGCCGCTCCGACGATCTCCGGTGCACCGGACGCACTCACCAACCAGACATCGGCAACACTTACGATTGGCGGCGAGGACGTGGTTGCGTATCGTTTCGCACTGGATGGCGGCGCATTTGAAGATGAGGCGCCAGTAGCGGCGCCCATCGAGTTGACCAATCTAACAGACGGTACGCACACCGTGGCGGTGATCGGCCGTGATGACGTGGGCAACTGGCAGGCCGA
The DNA here is from genome assembly GCA_030646955.1 of bacterium. Taxonomy (GTDB): domain Bacteria; phylum Patescibacteriota; class Patescibacteriia; order JACPHY01; family JACPHY01; genus JAUSKG01. The sequence goes on along the minus strand of JAUSKM010000003.1, from coordinate 4,691 downwards.
GGTGAACGCGACAACCGTCTCGTGGACCGTGGACACGATTGCACCAACGCTTGCGGAGGTGGAGTCCGTCGCAACGCCGACCAACGACACGACGCCGTCGCTCACCGTTCAGGTGGAAGCCGATGCGATGTGGGAGGTGCTGCGCGGGGAGACCGTGCTGGCAAGCGACATGGGTACGGGTGAGGCGCAGACCGTGCAGCTCGCAACACTGACCGATGGCATCTACACGCTCACACTCACCGCAACAGACGCGGCGGGCAACACGGGCAGTGTCGCGCTCTCCGAGTTCGTGGTGGACACGACATCGCCAACCGGCTTGTCGCTGAGCGGCGTTCCGGATGCGCTCACGAACGCAACGAGCGCGACCATCACGGTTGTGGCAGGGAATGACCTCGTCGCGTACCGCTCCGCGTTTGACGCGAGCGACTTTGGCGCGGAGACACCGGTGGCAACTCCTGTCACATTGAATGACTTGGAGAATGGTGCGCATACGCTGCGCGTGATTGGGAAAGACGCAGCGGGCAACTGGATGCCGGAGGGCATCGCGGCAACTGCGACGTGGACGGTGGACACGGTGCCGCCAACCGCAGCACTTTCGGGCCTGCCGTTCGCCGAGACACCTGCGACGACCGCAACCATCACGGTTGGTGGCAAGGACGTGGTCGCGTACCGCGCCGCGCTGGATAACGGCACATTCAGCAACGAGACGCCCGTGGCGGAGCCGCTGGCACTGATCAACCTCTCGGATGCCACCCATACGCTCGCGGTGATTGGCCGTGACGCAGCAGGCAACTGGCAGTCGGAAGATGAAGCGACGACATTCACGTGGCTCGTGGACCGCTCGCTGGCAGTACCACCAACGGCAAATCCGGTATCGGGCACACTCACTGCGCCGCAGCTCGTACGCTTTACGGCACCGCTCGCAGAGAGCATGCACTACACATACGGAGAGCCGGGATCACTCTCATGTGCCACCGGATCGTCCATGGATGTCACAGGTGATCTACTCATTGATCGTACTACAACCGTCCACGTGGTAGCGTGCTACGCCGGCGGTGTACCATCCGAGGTGCAAACGTTCGTATACACGCTCACATCGCGCGGCGGGAATGGAGGCGGAGGTGGAAGCGGAGGTTCCGCTGGGACGGTCTACAATGTACCGGCGTCCGTCACACCGCGATCTATTGATGCGACCCCGGCCGCTACACTCACCACGCCGAACGCCCAGACCTCATCGACGGTGCTGTCCGGCCAAGTCCTGGGCGCACGATCCTTTGCAGACGGCGTTCTCCTCCGCGTGAACGAGCGCGACATCTACCTCGTGGATGGTGGACAGCTCCACAAAGTGCCGAATGTGCAGGCGCTCTGGCGGTATCGTCACCACGAACGTCTCGACGTGAGCAATACGGCCATCCTGGGGTATACTGTGGGTGATTCCGTCCTCACGATGCGTCGTGATGCGCTGCGTGTGCTCGGTTCACGCACGTTCGTCAACGGCGCCCTGCTCCGCATCAACGGCGGCACCATTTACCTCATTGATGATGGCAAGCTCCGCAAGATACCGACCATTGGGGCGCTCTGGGCGTATCGCGATCGTGAGCGCTTTGAGGTGAATACGGACGTGCTCGAAGCATATACCCTCGGCGTACCCGTTGCGTAACGCACCCGGCATTGTCGCGCAATCGAGCGAGCCGCATACGCGCGCTCGCTCGATTGCATCATCGCTATGCGCACATATCTTGATCACGCACACCACCTCTGCCGCCTCGCGGTTATACCGCATGCGGAGAACGATTATCGTCCGCACATCCTCCACCCAAAACGCACTGTGCGGTACATCGCGGCATTTTCCGTAATGAAAATCGTCGTTCTCGGCTTGGTGGTGCTCTTGCCTGCAAGCATCTTCGCCGCACCAGAAGCCGTACAAATGCAGGAACAAGAACTTATCCGTCTCGTCAATGACGTTCGAGTAGCGAGCGGCGCAGACGCGCTGACAGCAGATGCGCGGCTCGCACAATCCGCCTACACGAAATCCGCTGATATGGCAGCGCGACAGTACTTTGCGCATACAAATGCGGATGGCGAGGGACCCGACACGTTCGCTGCCCGCGCTGGCTATCCGTACAGCGTGATCGGCGAGAACCTCGCGATGGGGTTTGTCTCCGCACATGAAGTCGTCTCGGCCTGGCAACGCAGCCCTACACACGCACAGAATATACGCGATGCACTGTACGAGGATACCGGAGTAAGTGTCGTCGGTGGGACATTTCATGGGGAACCGACGGTGTTCATGGCGCAGCACTTTGGTCGTGAACGACACAACACAACCGCGACGACGGCGATCGTACTACCTCCAACAGAATCAGCGAGCGCCGCCGTCGCTGACAAAGTAGAAATAGATACGACAGCCGACGAGTCCGGCAAAAAAATGGTTGCGCTTCCTGTAGTGACGCAGCCGCCATTCGCGATACCAGAGGAGAATGTGCGAGTCACTACGACACCTGAACAACCCACAACACAATCGACAACGCTGACGTGGACGAGGGCGGATAATAATATAACCGAGGTTACGGCAATCGCGCACATAGCAGGGCCGATTGTAGGAGCGCGTGCGCAGGTACATGGCAGTGACATTCCGCTCTTCCTGCGCGCTGAAACTACGGATATATACACGGGCACCGCAAACATAGATGCGCCTCCCGAAGACATTTTTCGCGTCGTCATACCGGGTACGCTGTCTATAACGAGCGCCGACGGCAACACGGTTGAACAATCTATTCCGTGGGCATCACCACTCGTGGCTCGCCCCTCGTTTGGCATGAAGTACGCGCAGGCAAAAACCCTCCTCCCACAAACGTTCGGCCCAACGCTGCGTGCCTCGCAGTTTGTATTCGCTATCGCCTTTATCATCTTTGCTCTCGCGTGGGTCACCAATCTCGTCATCGAAATTCGCCGCCAACACCTTGATCTCCTCATCCCCGGTGGCGCACTTGTCCTGTTGCTGGGAATATTCTGGCTTGTATAACAGACGGTAAAAGCAATAACACCACGACCGCGCAAGGAGAACCCCCGCACCACTCAAGGTGCGGGGGCGTTCTTGTCATGCCCGAGATGCTGCATCTGGCTGTTTTTGCAGTATGCGATCAGGTCGTCTGCGCGGTTGCGGTGCGGGCGGCGGGGTGCTGCGCAGCGGGAAGGTGTTGCTGCGTCCCTTCTCGGAGGAGCTGTACCGCGCGCTCGATACGCGCGAAGGCGTCACGGTCGTCCTCGGTTGCCGCGGTTCCGGCGAGCGCGTCGTTGGTTTCCGCAAACGCGTCCCGCACGACGCGATCCACGCGCACGATGCATGCCGCAAAGTCCTCCGTCAGCGTGTCGAGCGTTGCACGCACGTACGCCGCGTGGTCCGCGCCATCACGCACCAGCGCGGCGGAGCGCTCGGCAAGCGCCAGCTGACGCATGCGCGTGTCCATTCCTTGGAGGCGATCGTCCAACTCCTGGAGCTGGGCGGCAATCGCGCTACGCGATGCCTCGATCTCCGCGCGGCAGCGCTGCACCTCGTCACGGAACGCCTGCACCGCAGCGTGCGGAGCGCGAAGCCACTCGGGCAGTGCGCCATCTTCCTCGTGATCGGCGTACTCGGTAAGCTGCTGGGCTGCAGTGTCAAGGAAGCTCTGCGTTTCCCGACGAAGCTCCTCGATTGCGCTCGCGTCGCCCAGGAAGCGCTGACGCACATCCGTGACGAACGTCTCCCTGCAGTACGCGATCACGCGCTCGCGAAGCTGCTCGGGTGTGCAGTCCGCACTATCTGCCGCGCGATCGCCATCGTGCCGGTGGGAGAGTGTACGCACGAGGCGCCAGAGGAGCATCGTGATGGGCTCGCGTCGGTAGCCGAACAGTGTATGTACGCCCATCGCGACAGCTGCTACTGCAGCTATTGCTGACCCGAAGAACACGTACAAGGCCGCTTCCGGATCCCTTACGCGGCCGCTAAAAAAGAGAGGGACGCTCCACATGGCGGCACCGAGAGACCCGTACAATCCCATCCCTTGCACGACATCTCGTGCCATCATCCACGGCTTCCCGCGCCAGGGCTCGCACGAGGGGCACCGCCGGAACTTCCGCGCGAACCACCCCGTGAGCCGCGGCCACCAGTGACGCCGCACCTTGTGCGCGAGGAGCGCGACCGGGCGGTGCCCGAGCCAGAACGGCGCGAAGAGGTTGTGGAATGTGCAATACACAGTGCCGTACCAGACATTGCCAGATTCGTCCCATGTACGTTCCACACGAATACGCTTTGCGCGGCCCCACAAAAATACTGCGAGCAGACAGGCGGATGTGGGGATGTACGCGAGAACACCGTCGAGAATGATGAACGAGCCGACAGCAAGGCATGCGCTTACGCACGCACCTGCCGCGTAGACAGCCTGGTGCCACCAGGGCATGTCCGTCTGCTGGTTACAGATAACAACATTACCGTCAAGCGCCAGACCGGCGCACGCCCCGCACTTCTCCGCATGCTTTGCCGCATGCGCTCGGCGCGTGAGGTCGTTGAAATCCCTCGGCAGATCGAGCGCCGCGATGCTCTCGCGAAGCTCCTCCGTTCTGGTGCGTCCCATGGTCTCTCCTCTGGCAGGGCTATGAACCCCGCCGGCTACCAATTGTGAAGGTGCTACACCTATGGTGCAGACGCT
>JAUSKM010000016.1 GCA_030646955.1 bacterium | reverse complement strand
TGATGCGGACAGTTCATGGGCTTCATCGCAAACACGTGCCCTTCGCGCGTCACGATCTTGAAGAGGTCATCCTTGTACTTCTCCCAATGACCCGAACGCTCGTAGAGGTCCTTCTTGGTGATGTGCGGGATCTCCACGCGGTCATACCCCTTCGCGCGGCGTAGCTCCCACACAAAATCGTCCAGGAGCACACGGAGGATGGTACCGCGCGGCGTCCAGAGCGGCAGTCCGCTGCCCACGAGATCCGAGAACGTGAAAAGATCCAGCTGGGGTCCCAGTTTTTTATGATCCCGCTTCTCTGCCTCCGCAAGCATGTGCAGGTGCGCATCCAGTTCCTCCTGCGTGATGAATGCAACGCCGTAGATGCGCTGAAGCTGCGGATTGGTGTCCTTGCCGCGCCAGTACGCACCGGCGAGCTTCGTCAGCGTGAACGCACCAAGCTCCGCCGTGCTGGCAACGTGCGGCCCACGGCAGAGGTCCACAAACCCCTCGCCCGTCCAGTAGAGCGATGCGACATCAGGACGCTCGCCCACATCCTGCTGTTCCTCCGCCTTCACCGCCGTGGTCCCCTTCTCTTTGAGGTCCGTCAGGAGTTCCACTTTAAAATCCTGTCCGCGCTCACGGAAGAACGCGATGGCGTCGTCCAGCGTATGCTCCTCGCGACGGAACGGCTCGTTGCGTGCAATGATGGCACGCATGCCTTCCTCGAGCGCAACAAAATCCTCTGGCGAGAGTCGCACGGGTGCACCCTCCGCATCACGCACATCGAGATCGTAATAAAATCCGTGCTCGATCACCGGCCCGACGCCAAGACGAGTTTTGGGGTAGCGTTCCAAGACCGCCGCAGCCAAAAGGTGGGCGGTGGAATGACGAATCATGTCGATAGTTGGTGCTGACATAGTGTGCCTCCATCGTATCCGCCCGGCCATTGACACGCAAGGTTGCAGGCGTTACAGTGGCTGCAAGTACCTTCCCAATTGAGGTGACCCGTGGATGACCTCATCGGCATTGTCGTCGAGGAGTTTGCGGAAACGGCCGTGGAGGTCGGCGCAGATGCCGCATCCGACCGGCGCTCCGGTGCCGGATGTGCAGTGCTCGGCGTGCTCCTTGCAGCCGTCGGCATCGGCACGCTCGTTTGGCTGTACATCGTGTGGTAGGAGAAAGGCATGCAGGAATCCAAAGTGCCTTCGATCCGTGAATTGTTGACGCTCAAGCACATCGGAAGCATCTTCGTCCTCTACCTCAAGGTGATCGGCGTCACCATCGGCGCGCTCATCCTGGGCGCACTCGTCTGGTCACTCGCGCGATAGGAGAAAGGAGCAGACATGCACTCGATGACCCCCCGAAGAAGAATGCATTCGATGATCCCCCCAAGAAGAAGAGCGCCGCTCGTGGCAACCGTCTTCGCGTTCGAACCCCGAAACAGCAGACTCTGGCCAAAGACGGCCACGTACTGGTGCGTCATCACGAAGGGCAGGGATGGCACGTACACCGCGATGCTCCCCGCGTTCGACCCCAAGGGCAGCGACATGTTCGCCGAAAGGCACACATCGCCACAAGAGGCACTAGCGCAGGCGCGGAGGGAACTCGCGGCGCGCTGCAAGATGGACATCATTCGCGACGGCAAGCTCCGACCGGACCGCGCACCGACGCAGCGTGAACGGAACAAGAAGAGCGTTCTCGTGCAGCGCATCCGCGCGAAGCTGAACTACCGCGCAAAGCGACGGAGACCTCTGACAAAGTCGTGGGATCCATTCTCGCACACCCGGCGCTCGACGTAGAGGAGAGCCGCCATGGATACCGAGCTTGATCTCATCGAGGCATTCTGGGAGACAGTGGCAGATGCCTGCTCGACCGCACTCGATGACGGGGAGATGTCGCCCGTACACACGCTTGTCACGTTTGCAGTGCTCGGCGCAAGCACGCCGATGCTCGTGGGCTTGGCGCTGGTGCGCGACTGTCTGGATGGAAACTTTCGCTACTTCACCGAGGAGGAACCGTGGGACGAACAACCAGAGCCCTGAAACGCAGCGTCCTGACGTATCACTGCGTCGTCCGGCCGCATGGAATCGGATTCATCGCGCGATTTCCCGCCTTCCCCCGCGAAAAGGTGAAGGCCCGCACCATGCGTGCGCTGCTGCGGGAGGTGCGCAAGCATCTTGAGCACGGCGCGCTCCTGGTGCACAGCGTCTCCGGAACCTACCCGCCCGACCGCAAGCCGACGGGGCGCAACCTGCGCAAGGAAGACGCCCGTGTAATCCGCGTGCGCGTGACGGTGCAACCGCGCTACGTGCGTATGGAGTTCACGCCACAGCCGTTCGTCCACCCGCTTCAACGCAACAACCTCTGCCACAACGGAAGGAGCTACTGATGGACACGAAACGCGCGGCACGCGCGAAGCGCCTCACCAAACGCGCCCTGCAAGAATTACACCGCTACGTCAACCCGCCGATAATCTCCACCACGGAACCATGGAAGATCGCGCTCGCGAAAAGCCACCGCGCCACAGAAACAAGGAGAGCCAGCATGCACGAAAAGGGCAAAAAGACCATCACGTACTGGTGCGTCATCGAGCCGGATGGCGATGGATACCTGGCATGGTTCCCCCGCGTTCCCGGCGCACTCTCGGATGGCAAGACGCGGAGCGAGGCGAAGGCGAATGCGCGCGAGGCTCTGGCGCTGTGGTGCGTAACTGCACTGGACCAAGGATCCCAGCCGCTCCCGAACGATCGCCCGCCCACGAAGCGCGACCTGCGCAACAAGGGCGCCCGCGCGGTCCGTATCCGTGCGCGGCTCGGAGAAAAGATGTCCGCGGGCGCATAGAAGCTCACCGTCATCGGCAGCAAGGCCCCTCCCCCGGATTGGAGGGATTCGCCGGGGAACAACCCGGACGCGCTGGCGACGATCCGCACGGGTTCACGCGATACACGCGCACGATACACGGTGTGGCGCACCGAACACGCACGAATGAAAGGAGTTCCCATGCCCACACGCAAACGACGCATTGTCTTTGCGGGATCTGCGGCGGATCCGCCGCACATCGGACATCGGCAGTTCATCGAAGCGCTCCTCACGCATGACGATGACGACGACATGCCGTTCTTCGATCTCGTGCTGTGGTACCCCAGTGGTTCCCGACCGGACAAGGACATCGCCACGCCCGCGGATCATCGCGTCGCCATGACGCAGATCGCATTCGGCGATCCCCTGGAATACCCGATGTCCGGCAAGCGCCTCCGAATTCGGTACGCAGATGCGTACGGCACATCCACGCCAACCGTCCACTTGCTCAAGCAGCTCGAAGGCGAATTTCCGGATGCGGAAATCTGGTTTGCAACCGGCAGCGATGCGTTGCAGCCGCAGGAGCGATATGACGGCATGTGTGAGATCGAGGCCGTCTGGTTCCAAGGACGCAAGCTCCTGGAGGCAGCACGCATTGCCGTCATCATACGCAAAGAATATGTCGATTGGCAGGATTCACGTACGCGGCCGAACTACCACGACATCGTAGGATCCTACGTCGATCCGCTGCCCAACATCGCAAGCTCTGCTATCAGACAGGCCATCGCTGACGGCGCAACACTCCATGACATGGCGGCTGTCCTGCACCCGCGCGTCCTCGGATACATCGCACTCCATCGCCTCTACCGATGCGCCTGGACGCACCGCGATTGGATCCGCTGGAACTGGGAAAGCGCCCGCAAAGCAATGTAGGAAGGAGAAACATCCGCCCGCACTACAAACAACCACCCCGACGATACGTCGGGGTGGCTTTCCGTTTTGTGTGATATTGATACGGGGACGCGATCGCAGCATTCAGACCCACCCCCTCTTACTCCCTCCTCCCAGCGGGAGGGGGAGGATAAGAAGTTTCACTCAAGCTCACGGACTTCCACTTCCACGGTGCCGTTGGCGGGAACAGTATCAACCCACGATGGCCAAAGTGTCACTTGGACATCTTCTACGCCGGGGATGGATTGGAGGTACGTCCGTACGTCGTCGGACGTAAATCCGGTGATGCGAGAGACATCAAATGCTTCCAATGTGGGGCCGATGCGCCCATCGCCGGTGGCGGTCACGGTGACGGTTGTGCGACCGGTGCGCTCATCGCTGCTGACGACGCGGAATTGCAGCGCATCATCGTGCACCCGCAGGAGCGTGCGGCCCTGCACGCGCGCGGCTTCTGTCAGTGCTTCCTGCGCGCGTGCCGTGAGATCGCCTCCGGGCAGCACCAACGCTTTTCCGCTCACCACCACGGTTGCGGTGACAGTTTCCCGCACATCGCCAACTTTTGCATCTTGCTCCACTACCGTGCTCACCCCAAACGTGTGGACGTCCGTGATGCGGTCACCAAATGCCTGCGCCCGTGCGTCAAAATCCTGTTGCGCGCGCGTGGTCGCCTCTTGCGCAGCACGGTCCAGCACCTCCTGCGTCACCGCATGGACTGGCACCGCTGCCTTCCCATCCGCAGACCCCTGCCCGCCGACCATCGCCGCGACGGACTCTGCCCAGATGCGCTGCTGCATCCACGGCGAGAGGCCGGGAATTGTGAACTTTCCGGGCCCGAGATTACCCTGCGCGCCCACCGCATCCGCAGTGACCGCAACCCCCTCCACCTTTCCGCGCGCGGGCACCACCGCTGCGCGATCCAAACGGAACAGCACACCATCCGGCGAGAGGAGCCGCGTGGTTGCCACAAGCGCCTGATCGGCGCTGTGCGTGCTCATGAGTATCACCGTTCCCGTGGCCTTCCGGGGCGGCAATGACGCGGGATCAATGGTCTCCCCGCCCTCACCGACAGGCACCGTGACCGATGCCGTCCCATCTACCGTCACCACGCGCCCGGGAAGCTCCCGCTCGCGCGGCAACTCACCCGAAACCACGGTGACATCAAAATCCGCCCGCACCGGCACTGCGCGCACCTGCACGACCAACTCCACCCGCCCGAGTGAGAACAGGAGCGCCGCGATGCCAAGCGCACCAACGATTGCCAGGAATGTCACGGCAAACTTCTCGGCGCGCGTGGTAGGCCGCCAGCGCCGCTTGCGCGATGAGGATAACGGCCGTTTGGGGGTCTTGCGAAGGGTCATACTGCGTATGCGTCGTGGGAGATTGCTTCGTCGAGGACTTCTCGCAACGACGAGTAAAATAGTATACCACACCCACTACTATCCTGCTGTCATAAGGACCTCGTCATGCACGGCGGCGGCGCCAAGCTGGGCCTCCAGCGCATCGCGCAGGTCGCCGGTGAGCGCAACAGCGATGCCGGTGGAGATGAGGTGTCCCGCTGCGGAACGCAGGCGGACCGGCACGGTTCCGGGGAATTGTTGGAGGAGCGTACGCAGTGCCGCAAGCCGCTCCTGCGGGAATGCTGGCGGGAGGTCCAAAAGGAGCATCCGCTGCGCAGCGTCCCCTCCCGAGTGCACACCAAACTGCTCCAGCGCATCGCGCTCACGCCCGGGCAGCACCTGCACCGCGCGGTCTGCCAGAATCTTGGGCGTGCCGTCTTTGTCTGATCGCTTCCCACGCACCAGCACCGTGGTCCCGTCCATCCATGTCTGCGGACTGGCCTCCAACACGCGCGGGAAGACCACCACCTCCACGCTGGCAGTGTGATCCTCCACCTCGCCAAAAAGCATCGGGTCGCCCTTCTTGGTCACGATGCGCTTTGTGCGCGTAATCACGCCGCCAAAAAAGACCTCGCTGCCGTCACCCGTCCGCGCATCTTTGCACGCCGCGATCGTGGCGATGGCCCCACCAAACACCTCCGCCGATGCCGCAAACGGGTGAGCGGAGAGATAGAGGCCCAGCAGCTCCTTCTCCCACCCGAGCAGGAGGCGTTGCGGAATGGGATCCGCCGCGCGCAGCTCCAACGCGACGCGCGTGACGACAGACCCAAAAAGATTCTCCTGCCCCGTCATCGCATCACGCACGGCCTCGCGGTTGAACGCGAGCATACGGTCCAGGTTTTCAAGAAGCTGCCCGCGCTCGCCAAACCGATCAAACGCCCCGGCACGAATCAACGACTCGAGCGATTTTTTGTTGAAGTCCTTATCCTGCACGCGGGTGAGCATGTCCTCAAGGTCCACGAACGTCCCGCGCGCCCGACGCTCGGCTACCAGCGTTTCCACGATATGCTCGCCCACATTCTTAACGCCTGCCAGCCCAAACCGAATCGCCAACCCCCCATCGCGCGCCTCCGGAATGAACACCGCATCGCTCGTGTTGACATCCGGCCCCAGCACCTCGATATCCATCTCGCGGCACTCCTGAATCAGCACCGCCAGCCGATCCGTATCGCTCCGCTCGGACGTGAGCAGCGCGCACATAAACTCCGCGGGGTAGTGCGCCTTGAGGTACGCGGTCTGGTACGCAATGAGCGCGTAGCACGCGGCGTGGCTCCGGTTGAACCCGTACCGCGCGAACGGCTCGATCCACGCCCAGATGTTCTTGGCGATCGCCGCGTCAATGCTATGCGCAATCATGCCATCCACTAGCTTGTCACGTTGCTCGTCCAAGAGCTTCTTGATCTTCTTCCCGACGGCCTTGCGCAGCACGTCTGCCTCGGTAAGCGAGAAGCCCGCAAGGTCACGCGCGAGACGCATGAGCTGCTCCTGGTACACCATGATGCCATATGTGTTTTTCAGGATCGGCTCCAGCTTCGGGTGGATGTACGTCACCGGCTTGCGGTTGAATTTGCGATCAATGTACTCCGGGATCAGCTCCATGGGCCCCGGCCGGTACAGCGCCACCATCGCGATAATGTCTTCAAATTCGGATGGTTTGAGGTCTTTGAGGTATCGCTTCATCCCACCAGATTCCAACTGAAACACCCCCGTGGTTTCGCCGCGCTGGAGGAGCTGATACGCCGCCGCATCATCCAACACCAGTTGCTCAATATCAATCGCCTCCCCGCGCGCGTGGATGAGATTCACCGTGTGTTCGATGATGGAGAGGTTGGAGAGGCCCAGGAAGTCCATCTTGAGGAGACCCAGGTCTTCCACCGCGTGCATCCCGTACTGGGTGACGATGGTCGCGTCGTCCGCAGACGCGTACTGGATCGGGAGGTGCTCCGTGAGCGGCTTTGCGCTGATGACCACGCCGCACGCGTGCGTGGACGTGTGGCGTGCAGCACCCTCCAGACGCTTCGCAATCGCCACAAGGCGACGCGTGGTCTCATCAGTAGAGACCAACTGCTTGAGCTCCGGCTCCTTCCGCTCCGCCTCGTCCAACGTTGCGCCCAACGGCACCAGCTTGGCCAACCGATCACAAAATGTGTACGGGACGTCCAGCACGCGCCCGACATCGCGGAGCGAAGCCCGTGCGGCCATGGTTCCGAAGGTGATAATCTGCGCAACGTGATCCTCGCCATACTTCTGGCGGACGTACGCAAGCACCTCGTCGCGCCGATGATCAGCAAAGTCAAGGTCAATATCCGGCATCTGGATGCGCCCGGGCGCCAGGAAGCGCTCGAAGAGGAGATCGTACGACAACGGATCCAGGTTGGTGATGTTGCAGAGGTACGCAACGATGGAACCCGCCGCAGACCCGCGGCCCGGACCAACGACGATCCCCTGCTCCTTCGCCCAGTTTACGAAGTCCGCCACGATGAGGAAGTACGAGGAGTACCCCATCTCGCTGATGACACGCAGCTCGTACGCCATACGCTCGCGCGCCTCGCCCTGCCGTGTGCTGGATGCGGCGTCGTACCGCCGTGCAAACCCGCGATCGCAGAGCGCGAGGAGCTCCCCGTCGTATGTGGTGCCCTTGGGGATGGGGTAGCTGGGCAGGTGAATCTTCCCCAACTCCAGTGTGACGTTGCATCGCTCCGCGATAGCGAGCGTCGCATCGCACGCCTCTGGGTGATCCTCAAATGCCAGCCGCATCTCCTTGGCCTTGCGGAAGCTGTAGTTCTCGTCCATCATGCAGAGCCGACCGACATCGTCCTGCTTCGCCTTGGTCTGGAGGCACAGCAATACGTCCTGCGCATCTGCGTCCTCCGCGCGCAGGTAGTGACAATCATTCGTTGCCACCGTGGGCACGCCCAACGCCGCGCTCAACTCAAACATTCGCGCGTTCACCTGGAGCTGCTCCGGCGTATTGGAGCGATGGTGCACTTCCAAGAAGTAGTCCTCACCAAACCGTCGCTGAAACCGCCGGACCACCGCCTCATCATCGCCTGGCTTGCCGTGGAGAATCGCCTGCGACAGCTCGCCGCCCAGACATGCCGTGAGCACGATAAGCCCCTCGCCATACCGGTCCAGGATCTCCCAATCAATGCGCGGCTTGTAGTAGAACCCCTCCAGGTTCGCCGCGGAGATGAGCGTGAGCAGGTTCTGATACCCCACGTTGTTCTTCGCCAGCAAAATAAGGTGATTCGTGCGCTTCTCTCCTGCCTGCGTCTTCTTCAGCCGCCCATCCGGCGCGTAGTACGCCTCCACCCCGATGATGGGCTTGATGCCCGCCTTCGTGGCCGCCTGGTAGAACTCCACCGCGCCATAGAGCGCACCATGATCCGTCAGCGCCACCGCCGGCTGCCCATCGCGCTTGGCCACATCCACCATCTCCCCAATGCGCGTAAGGCCATCGAGGAGGGAGTAGTGGGAGTGGTTGTGGAGGTGGACGAAGGATGGCGCGATGCCCATATGCTTGTGGCACTATCGTACCCGATTTCTCCGCCATCATACCATGCGATACCATCACAAATTGGAACAAACAGCCACCTCAACGATACGTTGGGGTGGCTGTTTGGCGCTCCTGTTTCTCCACCTCCATCGTGGAGGGGGAGAGTAAGAGGGGGTGGTGCGCGAGCTGGCACCATCTGTGCAGAGTAGCGTCTTTGTACACCGCCATCCCCTCTCGCTCCCCCTCCTAGCAGGAGGGGGGGAAACGGATATCCAATCCCCCCTCCCGATGGGAAGGGAGGTGAGGAGGGGTAGGGTGGCGTACGGGCATTCGTGCCCCTCCCCACTGCGTGGAGAGGGGGAGTTGGATTTTCGTTATGCGCGCATCGTCGCGCTGAATCGCTCCTGCAGGGTGGCGATTATTTTTTGGTTTGATGTCTCCACTTCTTCAGCGGTGAGCGTTCGGTTGCTCGCGCGGTAGGCGAGATGGAATGCCAGGGATTTCTTTCCTGCGGGGATACCTTTCCCCTCGTACGCGTCAAAGAGTGTCGCGGACTCGAGCAGCGGATCTGCACTCGCAAAGAATGTGATGAGGTCTGCGTAGGGTGTCATGCGAGCAACGACGAACGCGATATCGCGCTTCACGGCAGGGTATTCCGGAGGACTCGCTGGCGCCCCACGCTTCCCGAGCAACGGGAGCAGCACTGCCCAATCGATGTCCGCAACGACGACGCGATGCTCGATACCAAACGCACGCGCTACGGTCGGGTGCAGCTCTCCGAGGGTGGCGATGGGGACATTATCGACCATGAGTTGCGCATTTCTTCCGGGATGCCAGAGCCACCCCTCCCCCTTTTGTTCCCCCTCCCCCCGCGGACGCGGAGAGGGGGAAGAGTTTACTTGTTGTACCCCCAAGGTCACGAGTAGGTGATCGACGGCACCCCGCAGCTCGCGCACGAGCTCGCCGGATGACTGTTCGTTCCCGTATCGCGCAATCGTGAGTCGCATGGATTCTGGCGGCAACCCCGACTTCCGCCTCCCCTGTTCCTTGTTCCCTGTTCCTTGTTTCTCGTCCCAAGCATTCCCCATTTCAAACAACAGCCCTTCCGGTATCTCGCCCTGATTGCGCGCAACGATCTCGAGGAGCGCGGGTACGAGCGATGGCCGGAGATGCGTCAGCTCATCCGTAAGTGGATTCTCCAGTGCCACGGCATCGGTTGCGGAAAACCCGCACTTGGCGAGCGTTGCCGCAGACGTCATGGAAAATGCCATCACCTCCACCGCACCCACGCCTGCCAATGCATCGCGCGCGCGATCCTCCCAATGGAACATCGATGCTGGTGGCATCGTCGGATACGCTGCCGCGGGCAGCGCGCCCTCCGGCAGCACAGACGGAAGCGCGTGGTATCCCGCCATGCGCGCCAATTCTTCCACCACATCATGCTCGCGCTCCACATCGCCCCGACGCCACCATGGCGGCGTTACGCGCAGCGCCGTACGCGACGCTCCAGCAACGCGGAACCCCAACGCCGTCAGCACACGTTTTGCCCTGGGTGCTGTCAGTGGTATGCCAATTGCCTCGCTTGCGCGCACAAGATCCACCGCCACTGCCCGCAGAGGCGGAGGCATCTTGCCTCGCGTGATGGGCGCGCCCGCTTCAACGCCGCCGGCGACTGCGCACAGCAACGCCACAGCGCGCAGACGAGCGGACGGCACGCTCTCCACGGGAACGCCCTTCTCGTATCGCAAGGACGATTCCGTCCGCACATCCAGCGTGCGCCACGTTTTCCGCACCGAAATCGGATCAAATGTCGCTGCCTCAAGGACGACCGAGGCTGTCTGCGCGGTGACCGCACTCCCCGCTCCGCCGATAACACCAGCGATCGCAATGGGCACGTGCGCATCCGCAATGACCAGCATCTCCGGCGTGAGTGCGTATGTCTTTCCATCAAGCGCCGCAACTTCCTCGCCCTTCTTTGCTGAACGAACAACAATCGTTCCCTCCTGCAATGTATTCGCATCAAACGCGTGCAGTGGCTGCCCCATTTCCAGTAGAACGTAATTCGTCACGTCCACGACATTATTGATGGGCCGAATGCCACCCGCAAGCAGCCGCCGCTGCATCCACCACGGCGACGGGCCAACGGTAACGCCGGAAATAACCGTCCCGCTGTACATGGGACACAGCTTCGGCTCGCTCACGCGGACCAAAAGCTGTAAGCTGCCGGCCGCGCGCTGCATGCTCATCTTCGATCGCTTGGGACTGGATGCTGGCAACTGGCGGCTTGCCGCGCGCACCCGCGCACCCGTGATCGCCGCCACCTCGCGCGCCATCCCCATCACGCTCATACAATCTGGACGATTCGTCGTCACCTCAACATCCAGAACGACATCATCAAGTTCCAGCGCCTTCGCCAGCGACATGCCTACCGTCGTATCCAAAAGCACGTCGGACAAATCCAAAATCTCGCGCTCTCCTTCAACGAAATACGCGCCGAGTCCAATCTCGCTTGCCGCACAAATCATGCCTTCGCTCTGCTCGCCGCGGATCGTAGCGGGCGCAAGTACGATCGGATCGCCCTCGCCATGCCAGCGCACCGTGGCACCCACCGGGGCAAACGCAACCAACATGCCCTCGCGCAAATTCACCCCGCCACAAACCACGCGCACAGCCCCCATCCCCTGCTTCTTACTCTTCGCACTGCGCACTGCAACCGTCGCAATCCGAAGTTTATCCGCGTTTGGGTGCGGCTCGATTTTTTCTACACGCGCAACTACCACCTTGGGATCCAGCCCTTCATCCATGCGGTGCACGCGCTCCACGCTCATGGAATGCAACGACAACTGCTCCGCAAGTTCCTGCGGCGCAAGGTCCGTATCCACAAATTCCCGCAACCAATGGTATGACAGTTTGAAGTCCATACACGTTAACATGCTCGAAGCCAGCGCACATCGTTGCCGTAGAGGAGACGAATATCGCTGATGCCGTACTTCATCATAAGGACGCGCTCCACGCCCCAGCCGAACGCGAAACCACGATGGCGTTTGGGATCGATGCCGCCCGACACCAATACATTTGGATGCACCATGCCCGCGCCGCCAAGCTCCAACCACCCGGATTTGCAGGTTTTGCACTTGGTCGCCTGGTCCTGCGATGGACGGGATCCCTCGTTGCGGACTCCTCGGAATGACGAGGAAAGGAATCCCGTCCCCCCGCACACGGCGCAGGAGATATCGATCTCAAACGACGGTTCTGTGAATCGGAAATGATATGGCCGTAGACGCGTGCGCCGCTCCTCGCCAAAGTACGCGCGTACGAAGTAATCGATGGTCCCCTTGAGATGGGTTACCGAGACATCCTGGTCTACCAGGAGCCCCTCAAATTGATGAAACATGGGCGTGTGCGTCGCATCGATCTGCCGCCGGTAACACTTCCCGATATTCACCATCCGAATCGGCAGCAACCCCTTCTCCATCTCCCGCACCTGCCCATTACTGGTGTGTGGTGTCAGGACGATCCTTCCACCCTCCTTCTTCTTTCCCCCTCCCCCTGTCGCGTGAGCGACAAAAAACGTCTCCCACTCATCCCGCGCCGGGTGACCGACGGGCATGTTGAGCGCTTCGAACGCGTAGTAATCGCTGTCCACCTCGGGGTGACGCGAACGAATGAATCCGATGCGCTCAAAAATCGCTGCGATCTCGCTGATGGCGCGACTCACCGGATGCACTGCACCGCGCGGGAGTGTTGTGCCTGGCGCCGTCATGTCCACCCACTCGTCCTGCGCGAGCGTTGCAATCCGCGCGCGCGTCAACTCCGCACGCTTCGCTGCGAGCAGTTGTTCAATGTCCTGCTTCACCGCGTTCCCGTGCTGCCCCGCAACTTTCCGCTCGGCTTCCGAAAGCGCGCCAAGGCCCCGCAGGACCGCCGTTAATGTTCCCTGCTTGCGCCCAAGGCACTCCAATTCCAATACATCCAGTGCCGCCATGTCTGGCGCCATTGGAATCTTCTCGCGCGCATCGCGGAGTAATTGGTCGAGTTGTTCACGCATACGACCTCGCTCAAGGAGAACATCGCCCCTGCAACCGTGCGAAAAAAACGCACCTGCTGCAATGCTTTGAGATGTGTGAAATTTCTCCTCCCGGATTCGTCGAAACGACAAACATAATGATGATACGACGAGCACCGCCTACATCCCCACTGCACCCCGCACCGCGGCTAGGAATCCGCCGCCGAACGTCGCGATATCGCGGAACGTGACGACGAGCACGAGACCCATGAGGAACGCGAAACCGACCGCGTGGATTGCGCCCTCGACGCGCCGCGAGAGTGGGCGGCGACGGATCGCCTCGATACCAAGGAAAAGCAGCCGGCCGCCATCGAGCGCGGGGAACGGGAAGATGTTGATGAACGCGAGGTTGGCGGAGAGCACAGCGGCAAATTGGAGCAGATGCGTGATGCCAAGCCGCGCCACCTGACCCGTGAGCACCGCAATCCCAATGGGACCCGCGATATCTACCGTCACGGCTTGCTCCGTGAACAGCCCCACAACGAGGCGACCGAGCGCGCGCGCAATCTCCACCACCACAAATCCCGTGGTCCGCACGCCCTCCCACGCCGCGCGGTGGAGCGGATACGAAACGATACCGGTGGTCACCAGCTCTACGCCCAGCCCCGCGCGATCGGTTCCCGGCAGCGGCCCGGGCGTTGCCGTCACCACGAGCGTCGCGCCATCGCGCACCACCGTTACCGCAAGCTCCTGACCCAGATGCTCCTGAATGTACGCACGCACCGCATCGGGATCTGGCAACGGCACCCCATTGATCTGCTGCACCGCGTCGCCCGGCAGCACGCCCGCTGCATCCGCTGCGCTCGCTTTGAGCACGCTCACCACGGTGGTCTGTACATCACGCACGCGTGCGGATGCCGGCAGATCGTCCACCATCTGCGGCGCACCCACCGCGAACACGGTTGTAAAGAGTACGACGGCGAGTACGAGGTTCATCGCAACACCCGCAACCAGCACCATCGCGCGCTTCCAACGCGGTTGCCCAACAAAACTGCGTGGACTTGCTCCCTCCCCGCCGTTCTCACCCCGAATGCGCACAAACCCGCCCAACGGGAGCCAGTTGATCGAGTAGATCGTCGGATCGCCCTCCTGCCACTGCGCCCGCGCACCCACCACATGCCACCGCCCATCCCGCCGCTGGAATCCCACCAACCGCGGCGGGAACCCAAATCCAAACTCCTCCACATCCATCCCCGATTTCCGCGCAACAAGAAAATGCCCCAGCTCGTGCACAAACACGAGCAGGCCGAGGACGATGAGAAAGGTGAAGAGCGCAAACATAACACACCCAACGTACCACACCAGAATCCCGATTGCCACTCGTCGCCTTACGCTGTTCCCGAAATCACCCTCCCAATTTCCGCCACCATCTTCTCGGTTTCGCGCGGGGCGGGAGTTTCTAGGACGAGGCGGATGAGGGGCTCGGTGTTGGAGGGGCGGACGTTGAACCACCACGCGCCCATATCAAAGGTGAGGCCGTCGAGGTGAGACACCTCGCGCGCGGTGGGGGCGTAGCGCTCCTGGAGCGCGGCGAAGATGGCGTTGTTGTCGTCTGCGGGGAAGTTGATTTCGCCGGAGTGGTGGTAGCGCTCGAGTGGTGCGATGAGTTCGGAGAGTTTTCGCCCAGATGCGCCCATGATGGCGAGGAGTTGGAGCATCGCGTACTCCGTGGCCTCCATCTCGGAAAACTCGGAGAAGTAGAAGTGATTGGAGAGCTCCCCCGCAAACACGCCACCAACATCGCGCAGGTGCTTCTTGATGAGCGCATGGCCCACGCGCGTCGCCACGGGCACGCCGCCGGCCGCGCGGATCTCCTCCGGCACCGCGCGGGATGCGCGGAGATCGTACAGGATGGTTGCACCGGGATGCCGCGCAAGCGCTGCGCGTGCGAAGAGCACGGTGAGGAGATCGCCGCGCACGAGCGAGCCGCGCTCATCCACGACGCCGATGCGGTCCGCGTCACCATCGAACGCGAACCCAATGTCTGCCCGGGACTCGCGCACCGCCGCCATAAGGTCCGCCGCGTTCTCCGGCTTGATGGGGTTGGGCTCATGATGTGGAAATGTTCCATCGAGCTCCCAGTAGAGCCGCTCCACCGTCCCGCGTATGCGCGGTGCGAGGTGCGGCATTGTCAGCCCACCCATGCCGTTCCCGCAGTCCACGACCATGCGGAATGGTGGGAGGGACACTGGATCTAGCAGCGAGGTGACGCGCGCGAGGTAGGGATCGAGAACAGAGGCGGCGGTGACATGCCCCACCCCCTCTAACTCCCCCTCCCGACGGGAGGGGGAGGAACCGGAGAGCGCGAGCCGCTTCACCTCCTCCATGCCGGTCGCGCTGGAGATAGGGAGCGCGTCGCCGTAGTCAAGTTTGAAGCCGTTGTACTTGGCGGGATTGTGCGAAGCGGAGACCATGATGCCTGCCTGCACGCTTGCATCCGTCGCCACCGCGAAGTTGAACATCGGCGTGGAGCAGAGGCCGATGTCCATCGCGTCCGCGCCTGCCGCCGTCACGCCGCACAACACCGCGTCCGCCAGCACGGGCGACGACGCGCGCATGTCACGCCCCACGCACACACGCCGCGCGTTCGTGTGCGCGACAACCGCGCTGCCGATGCGCGTGGCATCGTCCGCATTGAAATCGTCCCCAAACACGCCGCGGATGTCGTACGCCTTGAAGATGGATGGATGCATACGGTATAGTGAGTGTACACAACGCGGTGGAAAACCGCCACAGAAAACAGCATTGTGCGTGCGTAATCGTTGGATACAGAAATCATGCTATGACATCGACACTTTTCTGGATCATCATTGGCGCGGGTGCGGTAGTGCTCCTGTGGGCCGTCGCAACCTACAATCGCTTCATCACGCTCCGCAACCGTGCGGACGAGGCGTGGTCGGATGTCGAGGTGCAGATGCAACGGCGCTACAACCTCATCCCGAACCTCATGGAGGCGGTGAAGGGATATGTGAAGCACGAGGCGACCACGATGGAGCGCGTAACCGCCGCGCGCAATGCCGCGATGCACGCAGGTACGCTTGCCGAACACGCGCAGGCAGAAACGATGCTCACCGGCGCTCTCAAGACGCTCTTCGCAGTATCCGAGGCCTATCCGGATCTCAAAGCGAATCAAAACTTCCTAGAGCTCCAGCACGAGCTGCGCGATGCAGAGGATAAAATCATGGCCGCGTGGCGCTTCTCCAACGCCAACGTGCGCGACCTCAACACGAAACTCGAACACTTCCCCGCCAACATCATCGGCGCACTCTTCCGTTTTGCCAAAAAGGAGTTCTTCGACATTGACGATGCGATTGAGGCCCGCGTGAAGGAAGTACCAAAAGTGAGATTCTAGCTGCCAGACCAATCCGAACGCTAGGAGCCAGGAGCTAGGAGCCAGGAGCTAGGAGCTAGAAGCCAGGAGCTTTCCCCCCCATGTACTCCCACATCGCAGCAAACAAACGGAAGACGTGGATCCTCATCGGGACATTCGTCGCAGTCATCCTGGCGCTGGGATACGCGTACGATGCCGTCATGGGGCGCGGGGCGGGCATCGGCGGCGTTGGTATTGCTGGCATCATCGCGATTACGATGGGACTGGGGTCGTACTACAAGGGCGACCGCGTCGCGCTCTGGTCATCGGGGGCCAAGGAGGTACAGAAGCGCGATGCGCCGGCACTCTACCGCATGGTGGAAAATCTCGCGATCACGAGCGGCATGCCCGTGCCGCGTGTCCACATCATCCACGACCCCGCGATCAACGCGTTCGCGACCGGGCGCGATCCGCAGCACGCTTCCGTTGCGGTGACCACCGGCGCGATCGAGCGGTTGGAGCCGCAGGAGCTGGAGGGGGTGCTTGCGCACGAGCTCTCGCACGTCAAGAACTACGACATTCGCGTCATGACGGTGGTCATCGTGCTTGCAGGCACCATTGCGCTCCTCTCCGATTTCCTCCTCCGCGCGCACTGGTTCGCCGGCAACCGTCGCGATCGAGAGAGCGGACAAGCAGGCCTTATCCTCCTTGTGGTTGGCGTAGTCCTGGCGATCCTGGCCCCACTCGCAGCAGAGCTGATCAAGCTTGCCGTGTCGCGCAAGCGGGAGTACCTCGCGGATGCGGATGGCGCGCTCCTCACGCGATACCCGGAGGGGCTTGCGCGCGCGTTGGAAAAAATCGCCGCGTCCAATCAGCCGATGCTGCGCGCGAACGGCGCCACCGCACACCTGTTCATTGCCAACCCTTTCGGCGCACGCCGCCAACGCTTCATGCATCTCTTCTCCACCCACCCGCCCGCCGAGGAGCGTGTACGAGCGCTCCGCGGCATGGCGATGTAGAATGGGAGTAGCGCTTCACACTATCGAAGTCCTTTATGTCCGCTATGTCCATCCCGAATAAATTCACCGCCCACTTGCGCCACATCCTCCAGCGTGCGGGCGCGTTTGCCACGATGCAGGAAGCCGCCGCGATCCGTCCCGCGCACCTCCTCCTTGCGCTCACGCTTGAGCGCGGATCGCTGGGCGCGGAAATCCTTTCAAAGATGCGTGTGCGGGCCGATGCCGTCAGTTCAGCGCTTGGCATTACGGATACCACAGCATCAGGAGATACCGAGCTGCGGAAGCTCTCGCCGGGCGCAAAGCGCGCACTGGAAAAGGCGGCGCTTGCAGCGAGCGCGCACGAGCACCGGTACATCGGCTCCGAACACCTCCTGACCGGCGTGCTCGAGACGGAAGATCCGGAGATCGCAGCCGTGCTCTCATCACTCCACCTGGATCCTGCGGCCATCGTGCAGCACCTCGCCAACGTCCTCAAGAGCACCTCAAAGTTCCCGGACTTCACCGCGGCGATCACGGATCCGCAGGAGCTCATGGCGGAAGCGGAGACGCAGGCAGAAGAAGGCAGTGGCGCGCAGAAGACACCCGCGCTTGATTTCTTCGCGAAGGACCTTACGAATCCGGAGACCATCCTCACCATTGATCCTGTCGTCGGGCGCGATGCGGAGATTGAGCGCGTCATCCAAATCCTGTGCCGACGCACGAAGAACAACCCGATCCTCGTTGGCGATCCTGGTGTCGGTAAAACCGCGATCGTGGAGGGGCTGGCACGACGCATCGTGGAGCGTGATGTCCCGGACATCCTGGTAGGCAAACGCATTCTCTCACTCGACCTCGCGCTCCTTGTCGCAGGGACGATTTACCGTGGCGAATTTGAATCGCGGCTGAAGCAGATCCTTGATGAGGTGCGACAAGATAGAAATCTCATCCTGTTCATTGATGAGATTCATACCATCATGGGAGCGGGCGCGGCGTCTGGATCGCTCGACGCAGCAAACATCCTGAAGCCAGCGCTCGCACGCGGCGATATCCGCTGCGTCGGCGCGACGACGTACGATGAATTCAAGAAACACGTTGAGAATGACGCGGCGCTCGAACGACGCTTCCAGCAAGTGCACGTCAA
The DNA here is from genome assembly GCA_030646955.1 of bacterium. Classification (GTDB taxonomy): domain Bacteria; phylum Patescibacteriota; class Patescibacteriia; order JACPHY01; family JACPHY01; genus JAUSKG01. Next base: position 17,296 of record JAUSKM010000016.1, on the reverse strand, counting down.
GGAGCCATCCACGGAAGAGACGCGCAAAATCCTCCAAGGACTCAAGCCGTACTACGAGCAATTCCACCGCGTGACCATTACGGAAAGCGCCATGGATGCGGCGGTCGCGCTTGCGGAGCGTTACGTGACCGATCGCCGATTCCCGGACAAGGCCATTGACCTCCTGGATGAGGCGTCGGCGCGGGTACGGGTGCAGGCAAAAAATAATCCGCTCATCCGTCGCGCGAGCGCGATTGACGCGCGCCTTGCACTGATTGATGGCGAAAAACGTCAGGCCGTCAGTGACGATCGCTACGACGATGCATCGGCGCTGCAGCGCGAGTATCTCAAGATTACGAAGGAGCTTGCGCAGATCAATGAACAGCTCAAGCAGCACTCCACCGCGCAAGTGGGCGACATCACGGAACGCGATGTCGCGGCGGTGGTCGCGGCAGCGGTTGGCATTCCGCTGGAAGAGTTGCTGCTGGAGGAACATGAGCGGTTCCTCCGCATTGGCGACGCGCTGCGAAATCGTATCGTGGGTCAGGAAGCCGCAGTGACCGCGGTTGCGCACGCGCTCCAACGCGCAAAGAGCGGCCTGGCTGCCCCCAACCGGCCGCTCGCCTCGTTCCTCTTCCTGGGCCCCACCGGCGTGGGCAAGACCGAGACCGCAAAAGCGCTCGCGGAGCTCCTCTACCAGCGCAATGATGCGCTCATCCGGCTGGATATGTCCGAGTTCTCGGAAGGATTTACCATCAGCAAGCTCATCGGTGCGCCCGCGGGGTACGTGGGCTACCGCGAAGGATCAAAGCTCACGGATGAAATCAGAAAACGTCCGGCGAGCGTGGTACTGTTCGATGAAATTGAAAAAGCGCACCCGGATGTCTGGAACCTCCTCCTCCAGATATTGGAGGACGGACGGCTCACGGATGCCACGGGCCGCGAGGCGCGGTTCACGAATGCGATCATCATCCTCACGTCCAACGTCGGCGCAGGCGCATTCACGAAAGCGAACATCGGATTCCTGGACGGCGCAGACGCCACGGAAGCATTGAGCCGACAGTACGCGGACATCAAGACGGATGCCATCGCCGCGCTCCGCTCGCGGTTCCGCCCAGAGCTCCTCAATCGCATTGACGAGACGGTTGTCTATCGTCCGCTGGGCCGCGAGCACTTGGCAACGATTGCGCGCTACGACACCGCGACGTTCGCCGCGCGGCTGGAGCGCGAGCACCGCATGCATCTCATCGTAGATGATGCCGCGTACGACTGGTTCGCCGCGCGCGCCTTTGATCCCGCGCAGGGCGCGCGTGCAATCCGACGCTTACTCCACGAACACCTGGAGAACGCAATCGCGCAGGGCATCCTGGAAGAACGTTTCGTGAGCGACGACACGATTCGCGTGAGCGTGATGCCAGATGGCAACGCGCTCAACGTTGCAAAACGTACACACGGTGCCACTGTGACACGCGCACCGAAAAAGCGCGAGAAAGAGCACGCGTAGCGGCACGAATCTCGGCACAGTGCTATGGGACAGCCGCAAACAACCACGGGAGCGAGCGGCATGGCGCCACCCGGCGCACAAGCACCTGAAGGGTCGTCTGGAGACGGAGGCGGTATGGCGGCTCCAGGAGCGGGGGCGCTCGCGGCTGGTGTGGACGCTATCGGCACCAAGCTCACCGGCCAACTCCTCAAGTGGTCCTGGCAGTACCTCATTCCCAGCTTCGGCCTCACGCTCTTCTACATCAATCTCCACTTCATCGCCCGCTACCTCGCGTCATCGCGCATGTTCTCCAATTTCGGGCAGCTGCTTGCGACGGGCAAGAGCAAAAGCGCAAGCAGCGGCGGCCCTGCAGGAGACATCGGGAAGGCAGCGGAGTATGCTGAAATCATGGCGATGCTCGTCATCAACCTCATTGTTGTGGCGATTATCGTACTCATCCTCGTGATCATTAGCATCATGGCCTACGCGATAACGGATCCGATGGGATTCGTCAGCGCCGTTGGCCTTGGGGCCGGTTGCACGCTCGCCAGCGCGCTCGGTGTTGGGGGTAAAGTGACCGATGTGTGCAAAGCATTGTGATGTGTACCCTCTCGTATGGATCGCCGTAAACTCTTCATCGGTGCCGGGCTCCTCGTGATTGTCGCGCTGCTTGGCTACGCGCTCTACGCGGTGTTCTTCCGCGTTCCGGAACCCACGATACCCGCACCGCCAAGTACCAGTGGTACCCCGCCAACGCCTGTGGAACCGCTTCCCGTTGCACCGTCCGGCCAACCCATCCCCGTATCCCCTGGCGGGCTTACTCCCGTGACCGGCGCACCAACTGCCGCACCAACAGCGGCAGTGCTCCCCACCACTGCGAATGGCGGCCGCACCGCAACGCCCGCACTCACGGTAACGCCGGCTGCTTTTACGCGCGTTGCACCAGACGGACGCCCCCAGTACTACGATGTCACCACAGAACAATTCTATCGCGTTGAACGCGACGGAACTGCGCGCGCGCTTTCGGAGCAGACGTTCCCCAATGCGCGCACCATTGCCTGGGCACCCAACGCAGACCGCGCGATCATCGAATTCCCAGATGGCGCAAACATCTTCTACGATTTCGCGACAGACCGGCAAGTGACGCTCCCCGCGCATTGGACTGCATTCTCATTCTCCGGCCGCGGCGATCGCATCGCTGGCCTCACGCTGGATCTCGATCAGGAAAACCGATTCCTCTTTGAAGCGGATCCGGACGGCGGAAACTTCCGACCGCTTGAGCCCCTGGGCGCAAACGCGGATAAGGTAACCGTCTCCTTCTCCCCCAACGAGCAAATCATCGCCTTCTCGCGAACCGGCCGTGCGATCGGCGGCCTCCGGCAGTTCATTCTGCCCATCGGGCGCAACCGAGAGAACTTTGCCGGTCTGACCGTGGAGGGATTTGATTTCCGCCCCAGCTGGTCCCCGGATGGGCAGCACCTCCTCTACAGCGCCGTCCACGACACAAACGATTACAAGCCCGAACTCTGGATTGTGGACGGCTCCGGCGATCGCATCGGCGAGAACCGTCGCCGCTTGCACGTGGACACCTGGGCAGACAAGTGCGTATTTGGAAGCAACACGACGCTCTTCTGCGCAGTGCCGGACACCCTGCAGCGCGGGTACGGACTCCAGCCAGAGCTTGCAGATACGGTGCCGGATACCATCGAACGCATTGACCTCGTAAGCGGCGCGCGCCATGTAGTTGGCCGGCCAGAGGACGCGACCAGCATTCAGCAGCTCACCGTCTCGCCTGATGGCGCCACCCTCTACTTCGTTGCACAACGCGACGGACTGCTCCACGAGATGCAGCTACGCTAACCCGTATGCGACGCGCGTTCTTTGCGGTGCTCATCATCGCCGGTGCCGCAGCGCTCTGGGCAATGCGGCCGCCGACACGCACCACGCCCGACGCACCGCAGCTCCCGCGTACAGCCGCTGCTCCCACGGTCGCGGGAGATGATCTCATTCTTGGCCCACGCAACGCCGCGCACACGATCGTGGAATTTGGCGACTACGCATGCCCTGCGTGCGCAGACATCCAGCGCGTGCTCGATGGGATACTGGAGAGCCGGAACGATGTCCGCGTGGTCTGGAAGGACCTGCCGCACCTTGCCGGTGTCGCACAATCCCTTCCACGCCACGTTGCCGCTCGCTGCGCAGCACGCCAAGATGCATTCCCCGCATTCCACCGCGCGCTCTTTGAACAGCAGCCGCGGACGGACGCCGAAATTACCGCGCTCGCGACACAGCTCGGCCTCAACATGACGGCATTCGCAACCTGCCAGCGCGATCCGAGCATCACCGCCCGCATCCGCGCCAACGAGCAAGAAGCGGCGCGCGTGGGCGTCACCGGAACGCCGGAATTCTTCGTGGATGGCAAGCGCCTCGAGGCAACACCAACTCCGGGCGCATTCGACACAGTACTAAAGAACCTACGTTGAAGAAAACGCAAAAATCTCTCGCAACCAACCCCATGAAACGCACTCCGAACATCACACGACACAGGACGTACAACGCAAGCCGCATGGCTATCGCCCTCCTGATGGGCGCGTTTATGGTCGTTCCTGCTGTTAGTATCGCTGCGGTCACATGCACACTCTACGGCCTCGCAGGTGCGGGTGGCGGAAAAACTTGCGTCGAAGGACTCCAATGTGACACATTCGCGACCGCTCCTACATCATGCAAACTCGTGCCATGCGCAACGACATTAGGTTGTCCTGGGGTTATGGGGGGTCTCGGGAATCAGTGCCGAACAAACAGTGACTGCAATGCGGGGATGGCGTGCGAGGGATATGCAGCATCCTTCTACAACGCCAGCTCGGACCGCGACTTCCCTGAGACCATGGGCACCTGCGTCATCCGAGAGGCCGCTGCACCGCCAGATCCGAATGATGCCTTCGTCATCACCCCTGTCCAGCCAAAAATCAACATCGCGCTGCCCAACCTCTCCTTCAAACAACTCCAGGTGGAGAATGACGACGGAGGAAAATACATCACCGTCCCCTGGATTGCGCAGTACATCGCGGCCGTGTACCGCTGGGCGGTTCCGTTTGGCGCGGTGCTCGCCGTCATCATCATGATGATTGGCGGAATGATTTGGATGACTTCCGGCGCAACGGGATCCATTACGAAGGCGGAGGGCATGATCACCAATGCCGCAATCGGCCTCATCCTCCTCGTGGGTTCCTATTTCATCCTCAACCTCGTCAACCCTGATCTCGTCCGCCTCACCGCGCTACGCGTGGACCTCATCGCGCGCGAGAATTTGACGCTCGAGGAGGAGCCGGAGGAGGTAAACGGACAGGTATCCGGTGACATCGTAGAAGTCGCGGGGACAAACATCAAAAATATTCCAAGCAAGGATTCCGGCCCGCAAACCATTGATCGGACACTTTTGTCTAAGCTGAATGTCGCCGCTTTCAGGCTCAGCGATGACGGCATCGAACTCTGGGTAACTTCTGGATACCGCAGCGAGGAAAAACAACGAGCGCTGATCACCAAAAACTGCGACGACCCCAAGAACTCAAAATCCTGTAAGCCGCCGACGTGCATGCTCTATCGTGGCCCCCAAAGCTGCCCGCACACGACGGGGAACGCCATTGACGTCTGGGGGGCAAAAAATGGAAGACAATGTATCAGTCAAAGGAAGTGCGACACGAAAAATCCAGCCAACGATCCGTGCAGACAGAACGATTGTCAGGCGAAAGTTATCCAAGCGATGCGCGCCGCCGGCTTCTGTAACTGGCAACGCGAGGCGTGGCACTTTGAATCAACGCCGATGTCCAATCCGTGTACCTAGAGACCCGCGGAAAAAATCTATGCCGAAATCCACCACCATCTACGCGTGCACGAAGTGCGATGCGCAGACGCCGAAATGGCTTGGCCAATGTGCCGAGTGTGGCGCATGGGGGACGATGACGGCCGCAGGACCATCGCATGCACGCACCGCGGCGATGGCAGGCATTGCGGTGCCGGAAATCCCCACGCTCGCCTCGGTGACGGGCGCGCATGCACAGCACCACCCCACAGGCATCGGAGAGTTTGACCTCGCCATCGGCGGAGGGTTCATTCCCGGCGCCCTCCTCCTCCTTGCCGGCGAACCCGGCATCGGCAAATCCACCCTCATCCTCCAAGTCGCCGGAGCCGTTGCCGCTGCTGCTCATGGACACTCCACCTCTTCTCGAGGGGGAGCTGGAGGGGGTGACGTCCTCTACATCACCGGCGAGGAGACCGCGGCGCAGCTCAAGCATCGCGCAGACCGCCTTGGCATTGCCACGGAACACATTCGGATCCTCGCGACACCCGACGCCGCGGTTGCTGCGGCGGCAATTGCGAAACTGCGTCCCGCGCTCGCGATTGTGGACTCTGTCCAAACACTCTCGCTCCCGGATGTCCCAACGGGTGCAGGTGGCGTGACACAGGTGCGCGCCGTCACCAGCGCGATCCTCGCTGCGGCAAAAGGAGCGGACATCCCAACGGTCATCATCGGCCACGTCACCAAAGACGGAACCGTCGCGGGACCAAAGACGCTAGAACACCTCGTGGATCAGGTTGCCGTCTTTGAGGGTGAGGCGCACAGCGATCTCCGCATCTTGCGTACGACAAAGAACCGCTACGGCGCAACCGATGTCGCTGGCGTGTTCACGATGACGGAGCGCGGCCTCGCACCGTGCGCAGATCCTGCATCCGCATTCCTCACCGGCACCGGTGCATCACCCGGCAGCGCGGTTGCCGCGATTGGCCTCGGAACCCGCACGCTCATGGTAGAAATTCAAGCACTCGTCACGCGCACATCCTTCGGACAGCCGCAGCGCCGGACGGTGGGGTTCGATTGTAACCGCCTCCACGTGCTCCTCGCCATCCTGGCACAGCATGGCGGCGTTTCCCTCGCATCGTCTGATGTCCATGCCGCCACTGCGTCCGGCATGCGCATTGACGATCCGCTCGCAGACCTCGCGATGGCCGGCGCGCTGCTCTCCGCAAGCGCCGGCGTGACACTCCCCTTCGACGCGCTCATCGGAGAGCTTGGACTTGACGGCACCGTGCGCACCGGCCGCGGCGCGGAACGCCGCATCCAGGACGCAGCCCGCATCGGCCGCACCCGCATCGCCATACCCCCAGGTGCCAAAGCATCGCGGGGCACCATCACGGTGAACCACATCCGCGATCTCGTGCAAGCACTGACCCGAAATCTGAGACGTGAAACGTGAGGGGCCCTTGCCCCCCCCATCTCGTGTCATTGCGAGCGAAGCGAAGAAATCCCGGTCATGAGCAGCACCAGCGCCCAACACGATAGTCCCTCCCTGCTATGACCGGGATTGCTTCGTCCGTTCAGAAACGGACTCGCAATGACAGCGAATGTGCGTATGAGGGAGCATTGCCATGCTCATTCCAAATGCGCCGCGGTCACGCCCGCATCGCTTGCAGCGATCTCCCCCGCCACACGCCGCGCTCGATCGAGGAGCGCGGGATCCATCTCCCAGATCGGAAATACGTCATGCCCCGACTGCATGGTTCCAAAAATTGCACCCGGGCCGCGCCGTGCCAGATCAAACTCGGCGAGCGCAAATCCATCCGTTGTCTGCGCAACACGCGACAAGTGCGCTCGCACCTGCGGCGCATCCACCCGCGTCGCCAAAAAACAACGCCCGGGCGCCGCCCCGCGCCCCACGCGGCCGCGAAGCTGGTGTAGTTGCGAGTGCCCGAAGCGCTCCGCATCCTCGATAATCATAAGGGTGGCGTTTGGCTGGTCCACGCCCACCTCAATGACGGTGGTTGCAACGAGAATATCCGTCTCGTGCATAGCAAATGCTTCCATCGCCGCCTGCTGCTCCACCGGTTTCATCCGGCCGTGTAACAATCCGATGCATGCATCCGGGAACGCGCGCTTCGCACGCTCAAACGCCTCGGTGACAGTCGCAAGCTCTCCACCGCCATCGTCATCAATTTTTCCGCACACGATGAACGCCTGATGCCCCGCCGCAAGCTCTTCTTTGAGCGCATGCGTCATCTCCAGCCGCTTCGCCGGCACAATCACGCTGGTCGCTACCGGACGACGCGCCTGCGGCCGCTCATCCAACACAGACACCGCAAGATCGCCCAACAGCGAGAGCTGGAGCGTCCGCGGAATCGGCGTTGCGGTCATGGAGAGAAGATGTGGCATGCACGCAACCCCGTCATCGCTCACCCGCGCCTTCTTGCGGAGCGCCGCACGCTGCTCAACCCCAAAACGATGCTGCTCGTCAATGATTGCCAATGCGAGATCTGAAAACTGCACCGCATCCGCAAGGATGGCATGGGTACCCACCACGACACGCACCGCCCCGCTACGTACGGCAGCGCGAAGCACGGCAAGCGTCACGGGCGTACCATCAATACGACGCGTCGTCCGTGTCCAACACGCGACAGAAATGCCAAGCGGCTGCAGCCACCGCGTGAGCACCGCCGCCTGCTGTACCGTCAGGACCTCCGTTGGCGCGAGGTACGCAACCTGCCTCCCCGCATCCGCCACCACCGCCGCTGCCACCGCAGCCACCGCGGTCTTCCCCGACCCCACATCCCCATTGAGCAGCCGCTGCATCGGCTTCCCTCCCAAATCCCCCCCCTCCCGCGGGGAGGGGGGGCGAGGGGGGGTGGATGCGGTCATATCCCCCAAGATCTCCCCCACCGCCCGCTCCTGCGCCCCTGTCAGCACAAACGGCAGCGCACCCTTCACGCGCTCCACCATCGCCGCATTGACAATAATGCGTGGCGCGCACGCTTCCTCCATCTCCTCCCGTGATGCGCGCACGCGCAAGATGTATCGCACGATGTCATCAAACAGCAACCGCTCCTGCGCCGCCGCCCGCTCGGCATCATCCGCCGGGAAATGCACCGATCGAATAGCATCCGCGCGCGACAACAACTTTTCGCGCACGCGAATTGTATCTGACAATGGATCCGTCATCTGTCCCGCCGCGGGCAGCGCAAGGGACACAAGAAAACGAAGCTGCTTCTGCGTGACGCCAGCGGTGAGCGCGTAGATGGGCACCAGACGCCCTGCGTGCAGGTTCACCTCGCTATCCCGCTCAATCACCGGCGAGGTGAGCTGCAGCCCGTACCGATCAACCGTCGGCGTGCCGGCCAGTACCACTGCAGTTCCCGCCGGATACGCGTGCGCGACGTACGGCTGCTGGAACCACACGCACCGGACGCTCCCCGTCGCGTCCTGCACCACCGCTTCCGTGAGAAGCATACGGCGCTGATGTGCTCGCCGATTCGCGATAGCAACCACCCGCCCACGCACCACGGCCTGCACCCCAGGCGCAAGCGCCGCGATGTCCGTCATCGAACGCAAATCGTCATGCCGCACCGGCACGTACAGCAACAAATCCCGCACGGTCGCAAGCTGCAACCGCCGTAACCGCGTCGCAAGCTGCTTCCCAATGCGGTGAAGATCAGCGACGGATTGATCAAGTGTCGGGATGGCCATAGTCAGCTTCCTTCCTCTTCACTATCAACTATCCCCCAGCAACGCTCAACTCAACAATGAAGACCGGCGCGTTCAACGCGCCGGTCTTCATATTTCTGCCATCGCCCATGCCCCCGTGAGGAATCGAACCTCAATCGCAGGCTCCGCAAGCCTATATTCTATCCATTGAACTACGAGGGCATGGGCCATGGCAGATTCGTATCGTACCGCATCCCCCCTACAAGCGCAAGAGCTTGCTCACAATCTCCCCGCCCGATTCATCCTGGTCCTTCCGCTCGGTCACGCGTGGAGCCAGGAGTGCGCGCACATCCTCCGGATCCACCCCCTCAATCGGCACATGCATGCGGAGGCGCCACCCGCTGGGATTCAGGTAGAGCATCGCCCGTCCACGTGGAGGCGTGAGCACCGCAAACTCGTCCACATCATCAAATGCAAAATGCCGATCGTCCACCGTGATGCCATCCTCCGCAATGACGCATCGAACACGGCTCGGCCGATTTGCGTGCCGAAGGTAGTACACCCCCACGAGCATAACGATCATCACCGCAAACAGGAAATTCCTGGTCACAAACGCGGCAATGAGCAGTCCAACCACAATCAACCCCGCAAGGAGGTACCACCCCACCCCGCGCTCATGGTCCTCGTACGCATCAAACTCCCACGCCAGCAATTCCTGTGCGTCTTGCTCCAGTGCCATAAACCAGGTTGACGACACCCCCCAAAACCCTCTACGATGCTATCGTAGCATGAAAAGCTACCCGCCAGCCACATTGTCCGAAACTGGCGCGTGAGCGCCAAAGGTTGTGAGCGCCCAGAATGGAGAGGTGGCCGAGTGGCCGAAGGCGCAGGTTTGCTAAACCTGTATCTGGGAATACCGGATCGAGGGTTCGAATCCCTCCCTCTCCGTTTTTACATTCTGCATTGTTTCGCTCAACACGCGCGGGGAAGGGGTACGGCGTATGGAGAGCCAAGAGCTTGTCCGCCTCCATGCAAGAGCGGAGGGGTGTCCGAGCGGTTGAAGGAGCCGGTCTTGAAAACCGGTAGGCCGAAAGGTCTCGCGAGTTCGAATCTCGCCCCCTCCGCCCTTGCCATGAAAACAACACGACGGATCCGCCGCAGGAGGGAAACCTTCCACCCGAAAGGGCTTGCGGGTTCGAATCCCCCTTCATCAAAACAACCACGACTTGTCGCGGTTGTTTTGATGTTCTATCCCCGCGCGATGGCGAAGGCGTGGATGGTGGTGGCGCCGGCGTCGCGGAGCGTGCGGGCGGCGGCGGACATGGTGACTCCTGTCGTTATGACATCGTCCACGAGCAGCACCGTTGCTCCGGCAATATCCGGCGAAGCTGCAAATACACCGTCCATGCTTTGCCGACGTGCATCCCGAGATTTGCGGGCCTGGGGGGCGCCGAAGCGAGTGCGTCGGAGTACGTCCTCACGCACAGCACCAAATCCCTGCTCCGCAAGTGCGTGCGCGATGCAGGAAGCTTGATTAAACCCGCGTTCGCGCAGACGGCGGGGGTGGAGTGGCACGGGAATGATGCGTGCGTTTTCACCCAATGCTTCACGGAGTGCACGGCCTGCCTCGGAGTGCACTGTGTGCGTAATGAGGGGAACAAATGCACCCGCAATGTCGTACGCTGGGGCGTACTTTACGAAACGGATGAGCTGCTGCACGTTGGGATCGTCGTACGTTGCCGCAACAATCGCGCCGCGGAACACCATGTCGGGCCGGCAGCGCTCGCAGGTGGTGCCGTTTGGTGAGAGGCGCTCGCATCCGGCGCAGATCGTGTTGGGATCCCAGGCGATATGCTCAATGCATGTCACGCAGCACCAGGAACCCTCAATCCCGCAGCCGACGCAGGTGCGGGGGGCGAGGAGGTTGGCGAGGGTTTCACGCACCCCACTCACCATGCCCCACCCCCTCTTACTCCCTCCTCCCAACGGGAGGGGGAGGACCGGAGCATTCCTTACTTCCACACTGCGCTGCTGACGAGCCAGCGGTCCCCTGCTTTTTCAAGTTCAAGATCGAGATCTTGTGTGGACGTGCGCGGGGGCTTTCCAAATTCATCCGTGGTGCGCTGGGTTCCTACCGCTGCGCGTGCCGTGCTCGAGTCATCACCTTCTGGAAGCTCAACGGCAATCTGCAGTACAACGGTGGTCACTGCCGATGATGCCACCGCAGCTGCGGCGCTGCGCTGTGCTCGCTGTGCGGCAACGTACTGCTGGCGGTCGCGCCGATATGCGTCCGTCATGAGCGGATAGAGATCCTCTAGATTCACAAAGTCCCCCTCGCTCGAGAAACTTCCCAGTCGCTCCGCGAACGTCCGCGCCACCTGTCGCACTGCCGTCGCTTCTGATGGCCGCGCTGGCACCACAACAGTTCCCGCGCCCGTGAGGCCGTCAGTTCCCACGACGGGTTGGGCCTGCGCGGCAGCATCATCACTCGGTGTCGTAACGGAGACAGGCGCATCGCCTCGACGCAGGAGGAGTAGCACCACCGCGATGAGCACAATGATGCCGATACCAAGGAGCAAAAAACGCTTTGTTCGATCTTCCATAAGCTACATCATACTAATCCGATGGTGATGACCGAGTATTGTGTCATTGCGAGGAGCGAAGCGACGCGACAATCCCGGTCATACACAGTGCAACCCCACGATGGTTCGCAGCATGATCCTGCAAGTTGCCGGGATTGCTTCGCGGACCCGCAATGACAGAGAAACAAAAATCACTTGTAATGCTTTCATGCTTCTCGCCGCCATCTTCCTGATCCCCTCCCCCTCTCGCTCCCCCTCCCCATGAGTACATGGAGAGGGGGAGGATCAGATCATCACTCCCCCATCTTTCGCTCTTCCATCTGCGCGTCGAACTCCTGCTTGGCGGCCTCGATCTCCAGAAGCTGACGCGGATCAGAGGTGATGAGCTGGTCTTCGGTGTAGCTGGCGATGACCTTGATGGCAACGTGCTTAGAGCCGGCAAAGAAGATACCTTCGCCCGGACCGGATTCCAGGAGCAGGTACTTCTCCCCTTCCGTGAGCATGAAGGTCTTCTGTACGAGGTCAATGGCGGCCGGCGATTGCTTGAGGAGCAGCTGGATCGCCGAATTGGTTACGATCGCACGGCCGTACGGCGAGGTGAGGAAATCGTTGACATCCTGCGTGATGGTGGTGACGCCCAGAAAATACTTTCGGCACCGCTTCACGAGCGCAAAGATGAATTTGGCAGAGTCCTCGCGCTGCATGAGCCACCACGCCTCATCCACCACCAGCACGCGCTTCTTGCGCTCGGACCGCACGACGTTCCAGATGTAATTCACAATCGCGTAGATCGCGATGGGCTTCAGCTCGTCCTCCAAATCGCGCACGGAGAACACCACGAGCCGATTCTTAAGCTCCACATTGGTCGGCGCATTCAGAAGCGCGGCAAACGTTCCGTCCGTGTACTTCTGGAGCCGCAGCGAAAGCTCTTGCCCGCCCACCATGCCGTCCAGGATCTGCTGGAGGTCCTGCATGATTGGCATGTCCGCCGGCCCCAGCGCGGCCAGGTCACTCATGGGTGAGATATCGCGCTTGGCGTATACCTCCAAGAGCCCGCGGTCAATAACCGCGTCCTCCTCCGTGGTGAACGGGCCGATCATGATCTTGAGCAGCCCCTTGAGCGTGATCACCGCGCTGCGGATGATATCATCCACGGAGAATGCCACATCCCCGATGGGCCGCGGGAGGTCAAAGGGATTCACCTTGGCATCAGATGAGAGCGAGATATTAATGTAGGTGCCGCCCACCGCATCCGAGAGATGTTTGTACTCCATCTCCGGGTCAATGACGATGACGTCCGTTCCCAGCATGAGTGCGCGCAGCACCTCAAGCTTGACCGCGTAGCTCTTCCCCGCGCCGGACGTGGCAAACACCACCGCGTTCGCATTCTGCAGCGAGAACCGATCGAAGAGGATGAGCGAATTGTTGTGGCGGTTGATGCCGTAGAGCACGCCATCGTTGGACGTCAGCTCACTGGAGATGAACGGGAACGAGCTGGCGCATGGCGACGAGTTCATGTTGAACGAAATCATGAGCTGGTCGTCATTGAGCGGCAGCGTGGACGTGAACCCCTGCTCGCTCTGGAAGTACACGCGCTTGGACGCGATGGACTTGGAGCCGATGAGCTGTTCCACATCGTCCGCAACCTGCTTGAGTTCATCTTTTGTGTCCGCGTACATCGTAATGTAGAGCGAGAATTGAAAGAACTTCTCGGTGCCCTGCGTAAGGTCATCGCGAAGCTGCTCGATATCTCGCAACGCCGTCTCACTCTTCACATCGCGCGGCTTCCCCGAATCGCGATCAGAAAAAATCTGCGCCTCCAGCGCACCAACCTTTTTCCGGAGCTGCTTGAGGATGACGGTCGTCTTCACGGGGTAGAAGTACATCGAGATATCGAGCATCCGATTCATGTTTATGATCGGCGCAAACCACCCCACGGCGATATGCCGCGGGTAGCCGATGATAAATGCGGTACTCACAAATTTTCCCCCCAGGTGAAGGCAATCCGGTTGCATCTGCAATGCGGCTGGCGCAATGAGGTCCCGAATACTCACGACGCCCTGCCGGTAGACGCTTTCCTCCTCCAGGAGGATGCGCTCCTCCGGGAGTGTCGTCTGCGGCACCGAAGGTGCAACGCTCGTTCTCGCCGGGGCGAGTGATGATGGATCAATGGCCATAGAAAATCCGTTGCTGCCAATCAACGCTCAACGTCATATCGTTCCATCTCCTGGAGCGGTTCGTTGGGGGCGGTCACGGGGTTGTAGAGCTGGTAGAACAACTCAATGAGCGCCTGCGTATTCAGCAGCGCACTCTGGAGGCCGATGGAGTTGAGCGCGCCCTGCACGTGCCCGATGCGCTGCATGAGCTCACGATGGTACTCCTGGAACTTCGATTCCTTGATCTGGACCAAACGTGCCGGAGAGAACAGCTCTTTCGACCGCGCGTAAAAACTCTTCTTCTTGTCCGTGAACGGGCTGTACGGGATGACGACGTAAAACGATTTCGTCATGATTTCGCCCAGCTGCACCAGCTCCGCGATGAATGACCGGTAGTCCGCCATCTGCGCTTTGAGTAGCTCATTCTCCTGCTGCCCTTCCAGGGTCTGAAGTTTGGTGAGGTATGGCTTGATATCCAGCTTGCGCGAGTGCACGACGATCTGGAGCTGGTAATCCAACGCGTTGAGAAACTGCACATACGCCGAGACGAGCGCCCGCTGTTCGTCTTCCGACTTCAATGCAAAGTTGATGCTCGATACCGCCAATACCGCACGCAGCGTCCCATCGCCCATGATGACCGCATCCGAACGAATCTCACGAAACCCCAGGTACCGCTGCGTGGGCGGCGCCTTTGGTCTCTTCTTGGGAGCACCTGCTCCTTTTTTTGGTTCTTTGGCCATACGAAGCTACACGCAACGAGCGCGATACCGTTCACGTCTCTGCCTGATACACACCCCCAGTATTCACTACCAGCGAGAGCTCCTGTAGCTTTGTCGCGGAGAGCGCTGGCTTGCTGGGCGGTGCGGGGGGCGGTGGTTCTACCTGCGCCTTGGCGGTGGCACGCAACTCGGCAGTCGTGAGTGATTTATCCCACACCTGCAGGCGCGGATGCCGGAACGTCTGCGCGAGGTTCAGGAGAAAAAAGTGGAACGGCATGCCATTCACGCGCAGGAATGCCAACGCACCGGTGAGCGCGAAAATCACGAGTGCGCTGATGGCGAACGACCAAAACGCGAAAAGTTTGTACACGATGAAGATCGCTCCTCCCCCCACCAGTATGATGAGGAACTGTCGCGTCGTAATCGGCCCGAAGATCTTATCCTCCGCATCAATGAATTGTGGAACCATGAATTGCTGCATGGGGAACGGAGGACTTTTTCCTTTTCTTGGTGATCTTTTCTCAGTTTACCACGAAACGCCATGCACTGCTTCCCCATGATCTCTGCGTTGAGACCGTAGAAAAATACCCACGCGTTGTCATTGCGAGAAGTCTTCGACGAAGCAATCTCGGTCAACGAAGCCGCCGGGATTGCCACGCCCTCGAGGACTCGGGCTCGCAATGACACTACTTATCCACTTTTTCTACAGTCTCGCGTTAGGTGCGAATCGTAGAGGACATCTCTCGCAATGCCGAGAATTCTTCTTTGGTGAGCGTCCCAGCAGCGGCGATCACGTCGTCTACCTTCTTGCCTTCGGCGAGGGCGGTGTTGAGGATGTCGGCGTAGGCGGTCATGAGGGGGCTGGCGCGGAGGGCGCGGAGGCCGGTGGCGCGCTGGGCGTAGGATTGCTTCTCCAGGATGTCCAGCTTTTGTGCGATGCGCTGGGCAACCTCTGCCGGTGTTCCCCGAATTTTGCGGAAGTCCTCTACCGTGAGCGTCTCCAGCTCTTCAATGGGTCCAATGAGCCGCGGGCGCGGTGGGCGGACATCTACGATTTTCCGTTTGCCGGAAGGAGAACCGCCTGAGGGACGGAGAGCTTGCGGGCCTGCGGGCCGGGGAGTTGATGTTGCTGCGGGCGGTTGGCTTGGGAGCGCAGGCATTGCCGCTTTCCGGTCCACCTCTCCCCCTCCAGCTCCCCCTCCCCCCGCCGCGCGGGGAGGGGGAGAGAAGGAGGATTTTTCGTTCCCCTCCCTCTCCGCGTACTCGGGGGGAGGGAGGGTGAGGGAGGGAGGGGTGGTGTTCACTCCCTCACCCTCCGCCGCGCGGGGAGGGGGAGAGAAGGAGGGCGGTGGTGGCGGAGGCACGACCGTTCGCGCGGGCGGGGTGCGCACGATTGGTGTGGTTGGTGCTGGCGTGCTGGGGACGAAGGATGCGGCGGCAGACGATGGGCGCCGCGATGCTGCTGGTACTGGCTTGCGTGCGGACGAGGAGACGTGGTGGAGATCCTGAAATGCACGCTCCACGACGAGCACGATTTTTGCTGCCGTTTCTGCGCGCATGCCCAAACCGCCGGACTCGGGTGAACGCGTGAGGAAATCACGGGTTTCCTGCGCGTCTCGCACATCCCGGAACCGCGCGACAAGCGCGGCACGGAAACGCTGCTCGGTTTCACGCCGTTTGAACGTGGCACCGATTGCCGCGAGCACTTTATCCACTGTGGCATCGTACGACGTCCGCGCGGGGACTTCGCGTGCGTGCAGCGCAACCTGCCGCGTCTCATCCTCGGTGAGTGCTAATGCATCCGCCGGCAAGGTTGCTGGCGGTACTTCCTGCACCGATGTGTGATCCGCAAACGCAACGAATCCGCGCTGTTGCGACAGGAGCTGCACCGTCGCATCTGCCTGCGTCCCAGAGAGTCCGATGCCGCCAATCTTCGGACTCCGCGTGAGCGCATCCCGCGTCTGTGCCTCTGTCCGCGCATTCCGCAGAAATGATTCTGCAATCGCTTGCAACCGGCTCTGCTGGCGCTCGTCCAACCCACCCAGCGCCTCCACGAGCGCCGCACACACGTCCGCAAACGGCTTTGTCGGTGGCGCGGCATCCGCATCCATTTTCGGCAAAATGTCCGCCAGCACCTCCCGATACACACGATCCCGAATCTCCTGGGCTTCCTGCGGCGTCTTCCCCTGCCGCATGATGGCATCCGCAAAATCACGCCACTTCAAGTCCCCGGTCGCAAGCTGGTCAATAGGCACCGCGAGCGACACGCCATGCTCCGCCTCGATTGCCTCGACGCGCTCCACGGCGGAAACGCTGTAGAGTGCCTCGAGAATTTCTTGAGGCACTCCCCCGCGCCGCGCCGGTGTATCAGCCATATATCACGCACTACTGCCACCATCCAATCTCGAAAGCTTGTGCATGTCGAAGTTCATTAACCGAAGCTGGCGCCTCATCAGCGCAGATACCTGTGGATCCGCACCAACTCCAACACTCGTATTCGCAATCGTCCGCGCAATCATCTCGCGAAGTTGCAATGGAGTGGGGCCCACCCCCGCCGTCACACCAACAGCGAGTTCAAGCTTGTCATTCGCTTGCTTCATTTCCGGTGACGAGGCCATCATCGCCCTGAATTCATCCTCGAGTTTCTTGTAGACCTCGACATTCTTAGTTGCAGCATCATCAAGCTGCCCACGCGCTGCAGTGGCCGCCACCGCGTGCGCTCGCCCCTCATCTCCACCCCCCACATCTCGTAATTCAAGAGCACCTACATCATCGCGCTCCAACTCCTTAATGAGTTCTTTAATTTCCTTTTCGTCACGTCCGTCTTTTTCCATCATCTGCCTCAAATCCTGTAACACCTCTTTCTTGTCATCTGTGCCGAGTTCATTGAGCCTCACGTTGCTCTG
>JAUSKM010000008.1 GCA_030646955.1 bacterium | reverse complement strand
CTGGGCGCGGATGCAGAGTTCCGTGTCGAAGAACCACTGATCATCTTGGATGCGCGGCACGATGTCGCGGACCACGCGCGCGCTTACGGCTTTTGCGCCGCAGGGTGCATCGGCCATGTGCAGCCCGAACCGGAGCCGGAGGAGGAGCGCGTTGACGCGAGAGATGCAGTGGCGGAAGACGCTCCGTTGCGTCTGCGAATTCGGGAGGTAGCGCGAGGCCGCTGCGATGTCCGCACCGCCGCGTATGGCTGCAACGAGTTCTGGGACGTGTTTGGGATCGGTGGCGAGATCGGCGTCGAGGAAGAGGAAGACATCCGACAATGCGCCTACCCCCCCTTGCCCCCCCTCCCAACGGGAGTGGGGGGATCGGATTTCCGGTCCTCCCCCTCCCGTTCGTCTGCGTCCGCCGGAGTGCGGAGGGAGGGAGGAGTGAGAGGGGGTGGGTTTCTGATGCATGGCATATCGCCACGCCGTCATGACCGCGTGTCCCTTGCCCGGACGGTCGAGTGTGTACAGTTCGATATCCGAATAGCGTGCGGCAACATCGCGCACGATGTCGCGCGTAGCATCGGTGGAGCCATTATCCGCGACAAGAATCCGCCATGGCTCGTGCAAAGCGGAGGTGAGTGATGTGTGCAATCGTTCGAGGTTGCGCCCGATGATCGCCGCCTCATTGCGGGTTGGAATGACAATCCAGAGCATAGTGGCAAGCTTGTGGCTCCCGGCTTCTAGCTTCTGGCAGGATACGGAGAAACGGATGGGAGTATGAGCTAGGAGCCAGCAGCCAGCAGCCAGGAGCTAGTAGCTTTTTCCCAGCTCGTACACGGTCGCCTCGTCATCCGCGTATACTTTTGTTGCGTTGCGGTCGGCGTTGAGGAGGGCGATGAGCGCGGTTTGATCGTTGGTGGTCAGCGCGTATGAGGCATCGGTGGCGGCGACGATGCGGCGGGCGATGCTGCCGGCGGTTGTGTCTGCATCGCGGATGGCGAGCATCTCCATGTATCGCTCGCGATCGTGGAAGTATGCAAACCGCGGGTCGAGGCCAACGAGGTAGCGTTGGTGGCGATTGTGGAAGAAGAGGAAGGGGAAATCGTCCCAGTCCGCGTGGAAGATGATGGCACCTGGCGGCGCGTGTTCCGCGATCCATCCACTGGCGGCTGCGAGCGTTTCCGTGGGGTGGCCCGCTGCGAAGACCGCGCGTTGCGCCATGATGCCGCGGACGCCGCCGATGGTGAACGCGACGATCGCGACGAAGAGCACGATGGAGGAAAGCGGCCGGCGTAGCTCGCCGGGTCTGCGCCACGCGATGGCAATCCGCGGCGGCCACGCCCACGCGATGAGCGGTTGCATGCCGAGCGCGATCGCGGTGATCGCCAGCGGCACGAGGAATTCGATATGCCGTTGCGCGGCGAGTGCGAGCACAACGAATCCGGCGGCGAGGAGGCCGATTGCCAGCGCGTATGCCGCGGTGCGCCGCTCGTCGGGGAGCGTCCCGCGTACCGTGCGCGCCAGGAGCGTGAGGAGGCCGCCAATGGCAGCGAGTGCGAGCGGGATGAGGAATCCCACCGCGCCCAAGAGGTGTGCCATCGACAGGGGCGCCCACTCGCTTCCCGGGATGGATTCCGGGATGCCGCCGATGACGGCAATGGCCAGGATCTGCTCGCGAGCGACAACGAGGTTTGCCGGGAAGTACGGGTGCACGATCATCGCGACCACGTTGCCGAGGAGCGCCGTCAGTACCATCGCGCAGAGCGCGAGGAACGGCCGGCCGATTCGGAACGTCGGCGTCGCGCCATCAATGAGCGCAATGACAAACTGCGCGAGCGCGATGCAGCCGATTGCGGCGGTGAGCACGGGCCAGTGCGATGACGTCCACGCCGCAAAGAGCGCCGCGAGGAAGATTCCGATGTACGAGCGTTTCGCGGCAGCGGCGATTCCGAGGAACAGAATGAAGAACGCGAACCCCTGTGATTTTGCGAGGTTCGCGCGGAACATGAACGCGGCGCTTCCCAGGAGCAGGTAGGTGAACCAGAATGCGCCGCGGACGCGCATCGTGCGGAGCATCGCATAGAAGCCAACGGTGAGGAGGCCGATCGCAGCGATCGCGGCAATGCGAATGCCATCAGCGGGGCCAAAGAGGCGGACGAATGGGACCAGGATGAGGTGGTAGACGAGGTGGAGGTCTGCGTAGCGATCCGGGAAGCCCGTGAGCGTGAGCCAGGGGAACTGCTGTCGGAACACGCCATCCGCGGCAAGCTCGGCCATGCCGGCGTGGTAGAACGAATCCGGATCGGGGAAGCGGCCGGGCACCTGGACGAACCACGCGATAGCAACGGCGAGAAGGGCGAGGATACACCCCTGGAGGATGGGATGGCCAATCGCGTGTTTCCAAGAGTCGCTCGGCGTTTCGACTGCGGTCATAGGGAAGCTGCTCGATGCTGGCTACGAGCTGCGAGCGGGACGGAAAAATAGGTGCCTGGAGCGAGAAGCTCGTAGCGAGGAGCCAGCAGCTTCAATACATAGTGTAGTGCGCTGGAGGCGGGGTGTCGAGCAGTGAGTTTCTTGACACGAGGACGTGTGTGTGCGAGAATCGCTGCAGGCAGCATGGGTCTTTGTACAATCAAAGTACGGGTTTGGAGGTGCTCGTGGAACAGACGACAGATGTGGCGATCGTGGGCGGCGGGATCGTTGGTTCGGCGGCAGCGTACGTGCTGGCGCGGTACACGACCGTGCGTCGCATCACGCTCCTGGAGCGTGCAACGGTCATCGCGACGGAGAGCTCTGCGTGCGGCTCGAACAGCCAGACGCTGCACGTTGGGGACATCGAGACGAACTACGAGCCGGACATGGCGCGCCGCGTGCGCGACGATGCGGAGTTGATCGCTGCGTACCTTGATCGCCATCCGCGCGACGCGAGCGCGTATCGCAGGGACCACAAGATGGTGCTCGCGGTGGGTGTGCGCGAAGTGGCGCAGCTCACGGCGCGGTTTGCGGCGATCCGGGATCTCTATCCGGCGTTGCGCCTCGTGGATGGCCCGGCCATCGCAGTGCTGGAGTCAAACGTCATGGCAGGCCGCAATCCGCGCGTGCCGGTTGCCGCACTCGTCTCGCACGAGGGGTACACCGTCAACTTCGCCAAGCTCGCCGCGTCATGGATTCGCGCAGCGCGCGCGTCTTCCGCGCAGGTTTCTGTCTTGTGCGGTATGCCTGTTTCCGCCATGCGGCGCGCGGATGATGGGTTCGTGCTCGCAGTGCCGGGCGGCACCATCCGCGCCCGCGCGGTGGTGGTCTGTGCCGGTGCGTACTCACTGCTCTTCGCCAGGCGGCTTGGGTACGGACAGGAGCTGGAGTTCCTGCCGGTGGTCGGTGGCTTCTACCGCACCACCATCCCCAACGTGCTGACCGGCAAGGTGTACACGGTGCAGGTGCCCGAGCGCCCGTTCGCGGCGGTGCATGGGGACGCGGACGTGCGCAATGCGCAGTGGACGCGATTTGGCCCCACGGCGAAACCGGTGCCGATGCTCGCACGCGCCCGTGCGCGGACCATCCCGGACTTCCTCCGTACGATTGTCTGGAGTGCTCGCGGCATCCTCTCGTACCTCGTCATCATGTGCCGACCGCAGCTCTTTCCCTTCCTCCTGAAGATGCTCATCATCGAGAGCGTGCCGTTCATCGGGAAGCGCGTGTTTCTGCGGGACGCGCGCAAGATTGTCCCGAAGCTGCGGGTGTCGGATATCGAGCGCGTCCACAATGAGGGCGGCATCCGGCCGCAGCTCGTGGATACGCGGACGATGGCGCTCCAGCACGGCGAAGGGCGTATCGAGGGCGACCGCGTCATCTTCAATGTGACCCCCTCGCCGGGCGCCAGCGTCAGTTTGGCCGTTGCGGCGCGTGATGCCGAGCAGGTATGCGCGTGGCTGGGCGCGACGTTCGATCGTACGCGGTTCATCGCGGACCACACACGCGTGCCGATGGATGTATCCGTACCGCGTACCGCAGCGTGACGGTCCCACACCCCCGAGTTATCTCGGGGGTGTCTCATTTATCCACTGGCGTTCACCTGCCATGCATCATACGATACCAGCATCGCTCTTCATTCTATGCGCTTCGGCGCGTTATGCTCATTGAGATCGCCGCGTGGCACATCGTCACCGCCGTCTCCTCGGTTGTCGCGTACTCCATCTTCAACTACCTAGATGACTAACGCGACGCACCCGTCCTCATGGGCGGGTGCGTTTCTGTTGTGGACGTGCGATGTCCGGCTATCCCTCGACGATGAGCTGGCCCGAGCCCATGCCCATGGCGCAGGAGAAACGGTACGTTCCGGCGCGGGTGGGTGTGAATGTCAGGCGCGGACGTTGCTCCGAGAATTGGGTTGCGATACCCAGGTCTGGGATGGAAAACGCCCGGTAGCATCCGCGCACCGTGGCAAGGTCCGCGGTGATTTCCACTGGGACGCCGCGCCGCACGCGGATGGTTGCGGGACTGTAGTTGCGTCCATCGTAGGTAAGCGTTACGCGTTGCGCGGCGGCTCCGGATGGAGCGGAGATCGTCGGTGTGCCGGTTTGCGGTTGGAGCGATTTTCCATCAGCAATGCGCTGGCCGATGCCCAGCGCGCCAACAATAACGACTGCGGCGATTGCGACCATGCCACCAGTCATGAAGAACCGTTGCATAGAAGCGGTAGGCAGTTAGGAGAGGAACAGTACTGAGCGCGGGCCGTAGGCCATGACGATCACGGTGGCGGTGCTCGTAAGGAAGCAGGAGATGAGGAATGGCGTGAATCCGCTGGATCGGATCTGTGCCACGCCGCCCTGCCGCTCGCGATGCTCGCGGTGGATGAGGTATGTGAGACCGGAGAGGATGGCGAGTGACACCAGGAGGAGGAACGGCGTGAACCAGGCGATGCGATCGTTGAGGAGCATGACGGCGGTCATGGCGCCCATAACGCCGGACATGAGGCCGGCCATCAATCCCTCCATGCGCGCCATCGCTGCGCAGCAGTCGCCTGCCACCCAGCCCAGCGCGCAGCCAACGAGGACGCCGAAGACGGAGCCGGTGAACATGCCGTTGGTTGCGCCAACGAGGTACCCGGCCAGGAAGCCGCCGATCATCCCGAAGGTCATGCCCACCATCATCGCGACCATCTCCGAGAGGTCTCGGCGAACCGCCTTGAGGTGCCACATCGCGCCCGCGATGGCGATGGTGCTTACGAGTACATACGGGAGCACGGGGATGACGCGTTCCGTCACACCGGCAACGCCGTACAGGAGCCCGCCGACGACCAGCGTCGTGAGCGCGCCCAGGATTCCGAGTGCGCCCAGCATGTAGCCAAGCATGCGGCGTTCCGGGATGTAGTGCGTGGCGTCTTGCAGGCAGCACATCAGGAATGTGCCGTACGACGGCGGCGTTGCGCACTGGGAGCAGTGCGGAGTAGGGGAGGACATAGACGTAGAGATTCCTACGGGTTGCACATCGGAGGATTTTTTATCCCCTCCCTCTCCATGTCCGCATGGGGAGGGCATGATTGAGGAGATCCAATGTGTACAACGCGAGAGAAGATATGATTTATGCGATGCGCGCTCGCTTGAGGCGGAGGGAGTTGAGGACGACGGAGACCGAGGAGAACGCCATTGCGCCTGCGGCGAGCATGGGGTTGAGGAGCGTGCCCGTGAGCGGGTAGAGGATGCCGGCGGCAACGGGGATGAGGACGACGTTGTACCCGAACGCCCAGAAGAGATTCTGGACGATGTGGCGCATCGTCGCGCGCGAGAGACGGATCGCCTCCACAATTGCCATGAGATCGCCGCGCATGAGCGTGATGCCTGCGGATTCCATCGCGACATCGGTGCCGGTGCCCATGGCGATGCCGACGTCCGCCGCTGCAAGCGCAGGCGCGTCATTGATACCATCGCCCACCATCGCTACCCGTTTTCCTCCCGCTTTTAGCTCGGCTATTTTTTCCGCCTTTTCCTCCGGCTTCACCTCTGCGAGCACGCGATCCATGCCCAGCTCGCGTGCGATGGCTTGCGCGGTGACCGCGTGATCACCAGTGACCATGATGACCTCGATGCCAAGTGCGCGGAGTGCGGCAACAGCGTCTTTGGATGTGGGTTTCAGGGTATCTGCAACCGCGATGATGCCCACGGCCGTACCGCCAACGCCAACGTAGAGCGGTGTCTTGCCGTGCTCCGCCAGCGCGTATGCGTCCGTCTGGAGCGGCGCAATGTCCACATGCGCGTTCGCGAAGAGCGCCGCGTTCCCCAGAAGTACCTGCGCGCCATCCACGCGGCCCATGAGCCCTTGGCCTGCAACTTCCGTAACATCGCTCGCCTCCGGGACGGTCACGCGTTTCGCCACAGCGTGCGCAGCCACCGCCTGCGAGAGCGGGTGCGTGGAGCGCGCCGCAAGCGCAGCGATCGCGGGGAGCCATTCCGGTGCCTGATTCCCCACCTCCCGCTGGGAGGGGGGGCGAGGGGGGGTAGGTGTATGAGTCGGCGGGAGAGCAATCACATCGGTAACCGCAGGTGTCCCCTGCGTGAGCGTGCCGGTTTTGTCCAGGACGATGGTCTGCACTTTTTGGAGCAGCTCCAGCGCCTCCGCATCTTTGATGAGAATGCCGCGTTCTGCGCCGCGCCCCACGCCCACCATCACCGCGGTTGGCGTGGCCAGGCCCAGCGCGCACGGGCACGCGATGATGAGTACGCCAACGGTATTGAGGAGCGCGAACGTGAGCGCCGGTGCGGGCCCCCACACGAACCACACCATGAACGTAACGGCGGCGATGCCGAACACGATTGGTACGAAGACGCCAGAGACGCGATCGGCGAGCCGTTGGATCGGCGCCTTGGATCCCTGTGCGTTCTGCACCAGCCGGATAATCTGTTGGAGCATGGTATCCTTCCCAATCTTCATGGCGCGCATCGTGAAGTTGCCCGCGCGGTTTACGGTCGCGCCCACGACGGTTGCGCCAGCGCCCTTCTCCACAGGCATGGATTCACCGGTGACCATGGATTCATCCACGCTGCCTGCGCCCGCGATGATTGCACCGTCCACCGGGATTTTCTCCCCCGCGCGCACGATGATCTCGTCGCCGATGATGACGGACTCCACCGGCACATCCTGCTCCACGCCATCGCGTCGTACACGCGCAGTGCGTGCCTGGAGCCCCATGAGTTTGCGAATCGCCTCACCCGTGCCCGCCTTCGCGCGCGCTTCGAGGTAACGGCCCAGCAGGATGAGCGTGATGATGACTGCGGCGGTGTCGTAGTAGAGATCAGGCGTCAGTCCGCCGCGCGTGAAGATTTGCGGCGCGAACGTCGCGACGGCCGAGTAGCTAAACGCGGCCAGCGTGCCCACCGCAATGAGCGTGTTCATGTCCGCGGAGCGATAGCGAACCAGCAGCCAGAGTCCCTGATAGAACTGCGCGCCAACCCAGAACTGGACCGGAAGCGTCAGGAGGAAGAGGAGGATCGGCTGCGCCAAGACATCCGCGACCGCGCCAAGGCCAACCGCGCGCAGGAGCTGCGGGAATGCGCCGAGCATGATGATGGCGGAAAGCACGGCGCCGACAACGAGTTTGCGCCACAGCGCGCGCAGCTCCGCGGCCTTCCGTTCCCGGAGCATCGCCGCGTGATCGTGAGGAGGGGTGGTCATACGTTACTCGGTGGGGATGAGCGTGTACCCGCCAACGCGTGCCACGGCACCGGCCAGCGCCTCTGCCGGCGCGTCGCCTTCCACCGTCGCGGTCTCGGTGGCAAAGTTGACATCCGCCTTCGTGACGCCCGGAACGCTTCGGAGTGCCTTCTCAATTTTCGTCACGCAGCTCGCGCAGTGGATACCATCGATCTGGTAGGTCATTTTCATATTGAGGATCATCTCAGGAGAATATAAAACACGGAACAGCGCGCGCGTGCAGATGCGCGGCAATGCCGTTCCGTGCGGGGTCGGAGCTATTCGCGTTTGATGGTGGTGAGCAGGAAGTACAGATCCCGCGGAGGAGGTGCGGTGTGCGGGTGGGCACGAAGTTGGTGCACGTTGCGGAGCAGGAGGAGGCCGAGCACTGCAAACACGACGAGCATCGTGGTGGGCGTTGCCGGGATTGCCGCCTGCGGCGCAACCGGGGCCGCAGCCAGACAGTGCATGGCGCACGCCTCCGCCGCAGTCGGCACGCACGGCGTTGTTGTCGAATCGCACATGGCTCCATGCTTGGCAGCAGCGCCATGCATAGCAAATGACGGTGCAGGGCCAATGGCCCCCACGAGCGCAAGGGCGATGAGCGCGATCGCGATGATATGCTGCCGAACATGCATACGCCTTGAGTATAGAATATTGTGATGCGTCGTGCAATGAGAAGCCCCGCCGCGCTGCGTGCGGGCGGGGCCTGGGAGGGCACGTCTTCATGCTCGCTTGCAGCGAAGTTCTGATCGTCCCCTCAACCGAAGATGAAGATGCGGGACGACTGTCGCATGATTGCGAGAGAACGTACGCATCTTAAATCAGGAGAGAAGCGGGACGCGAATCCTCTCTCGCACAGGAGTGCGGTCGTTGGATCGCGTCCCGAAAAGGAGAGGGTGCGGCATTGATATCGCACGTCTGCGCGTCGAGTAGCGCACCCTCACCCGACCGCATGACCATTGTCATGTCGTCAGGTGAGGGCGGGATACGCGGCATATGACGCATGTTGTGCGATACACCACTCGCATCCCGCAAAGAAAGTTGGGAGGGCGCGCTGGAATGGTCGCATGTTATGCGGTCGAACACTCGTACCCTCATCGCCCAGCCCGGAGAGGCGGGATGATGAGAGCGGGATGCGAGGCGCGTCTCGCACGATGCGTATGAAGCATCGCATCCCGAAAGAGAGAGGGTGCGTTGCGCGAGTCGCATGTTATGCGGTCGAACACTCGCACCCTCACCCGACCTCATGATCAATCATCATATTGTCAGGTGAGGGCGGGATGCGCATGAGAAGACGCATGTGTGCGTTCTTCTCCTCGCATCCCGCAAATTGTTCAATGAACCATTATTCAAGCGCTACGCCGCATGGGCGATGTCGTTGGGGGCTTCCGCCGCACCCATGCGGCGGCGCTCCCACGCGAACCACTGCCGGATGACCCACCGCATGCCGTTGGTGGCTCCACGCCAGAATGCGGTGCGATGCGCCTTCATCTTCGTCGTGCCGCTCGCGTGGATCCGTGCCTTCACGGGCAGGTACACGCGCATCTTCCAGTACGAATCGTTCCGCTTGATGATGCCGGACATCCACTGGTAGGCGCCCTGCCGCATGAGCTTCTCGTTGTGATTGGTCGTGAAGCCCTTGCGCCGTCGGGGGAATTGCAGGCCCTTCGGGACCTCGGCGTACTTGCCGCCGTTGCGCACGTGCAGACCCATGAAGGCGATGACGCGGTTGAGCGGCCGGTCCGCGGCGCACTTCTTCGCATTCACCAGCTTGCGGTACGCGTCACGCGCGGTGCATACCGCTGCGAGTTGCTCCGACTGACCCGCTTCCTGCGCAATCCGCTCGCACGCCAGCAGCCACTCGCGCGTCTTCCCGCCGCCCGCGGCCGGTTGTTCCGGCAGTCCGTCGCGGGGGATGTCCGCGATCGCCTCCGTGAGCGCGGCCTTGCACGCCGCGATCCGTTCCGCATCCGTCGCCCGCATGGGCTCCTGGAGGCGGGACGCCAAGGGCGCGCCGAATCCCACGATCCACCGGGCAAAGATGCGCGGGCCGATGTACTTGCCCAGGAAGAGGCCCGTTTCCGGATCCACCTGTTCCTTGAGCCACGGCAGGAACTCCGTGTACTCGGGCAGCGCATTGAGCACGCGTTCGAGGTTTGCTTCCATCTCCTCCTCGAAAGCGGCCGCGTTCTGGATGCGCTCGTGCGCCCGGCGCAGCTTCTGCATTTTCCGCTCGATCGTCTGCTCGCTTGCGTCGGAAATGGTGAGCGTCGCCTGGTAGGTCGCCAGCAACATCTCGATGCGCTGGTCCTTCTCGTCCGCGCTGGCCAGCGTGACGTACGGCACGCGCGGATCCTGCACCAGCCGCCGCACCTCGGCACGGTGCGCCTGTCGGAACTGCTGCTCGGCCGCAACGCGCGCGTCGCGTGCCAGCTCCAGATCGTGGTACGCCACGGTCACCGAGGCGTAATCGCGATGGCGGAGCGTGCAGCGCATGAAGTGCTTGGCAGCGGTATCGTCGCTCAACGCGTACGCGATACGGTGCGCGTCGAACTTGGCGTTGGCGTCCTTTGCTCCGCTCTTCGTGAGCGGCGCATCGTTGCCATCCTCTTCGTCGTCCTCCGCTTCCGCCGGGGCTTCCCCCGTTGCCTTCGCACGCACCTTCTCGGCCTTGCGCTGGACGGCACGTGGAAGGAGCCGGTCGAATGCCTCGCGCAGCTCCTTGAGCGGGGTGGATCCGATGACGCGGAAGTCCATGTCCGGGAATCGCCCCAGCAAGACCTCCATGAGCTGGTAGCCCAGTCCGCCGTTCACCACGCCCACGGTATCGGTGGCAGGATCGAGGGTGACCGTTCGCTCCGGTACCTGCGCGCGCAGCACGGTGACTTCGTCGCCCTCCTGCATGATGCGGAAGAGCTGTCCGCGCTCGTCATCGCGCCGCGCGGAGTCCCGTGCCTCGTAGCCGTCGTACGCTTCCTGCTCCACCTCGATCCACTGCAGGTGGTGCGGGGGCCGGGGGAGCGGAAGGTCTGCCAGCGCGGCGTTGCGCCACGCGACGACGGCGCCACAGGTGAAGAAATCCAGCAGCTGCTGCTCGGTAAGCTCGAACGCTTCGTGTGTGCCATCCGGCTGCCGGATGACCACGGATGTCGGTCGGCTCTGACCCGAGGCCTTCTTCCCGACACACGGGTGAAACCCGATGGTTCGCTTTTTCAAAGGACACTCCTTTCCAAGAGAGGGTGCGGCGATTGCTCCGCAACACTGCGGCCATACGATCGCTCCCTCACCGCACAGCGCCAATCCGTGACGCAGTACGGTGAGGGAGGGTGCGAGCCGACTATCGCATGCATGCGAGGCGTCTTGCGCACCCTCACCTGACGACACAAACAATGATCATGCCGTCAGGTGAGAGCGGGATGCGCGACTACAGTCGCCAAAGGCGGTAGAAGTATCGCATCCCGCAAAGGAAATGGGAGAGGGCGCGCAAGCAGCAGCGCTAGAAGCGTGCAGATCTCCGCATCCTCACCCGCAAGCTCAATGCGATTGTGTTTGCGGGTGAGGGCGGGACGCGGTAGCTGTATCGTGCGTATGCGCGGGGCGACTTCCGCATCCCGAAAGGAAGAGGGTGCGGTCTCTTTCCCGCCGTTGTTAAGCGCACAAAAGGTCGCACCCTCACCCGAGCACATGACATATTCATGCGTTCAAGTGAGGGTGGGATGCGACCGGCACATCGCACAGAGGCGCTGGTGCCTTCGCATCCCGAAAGGGAGAGGGTGCGAGCGATGGGGCGCATGATGCGAGCCAACCCACGCACCCTCACCCAAAGTTACGCCTCCGCCTAACTTTGGGTGAACGTGCGTTACCCTGTAAATCCACCTCACTAGGGAACCATGCCCATGAATGGATGTCAAGATGCCCAATATCCAAACACAAACACCCTGGCACATGCCAGGGTGTTTGTGGGGCGACCGACGGGGATCGAACCCGCGTTATCGGGACCACAACCCGACGTTCTACCATTGAACTACGGCCGCCGCATGCCCCGGGTAGGGATCGAACCTACAGCCTCGGGCTTAGAAGTCCCTTGCTCTTCCATTGAGCTACCGGGGCGAGGAGCGAGACAGAGCGAGTAGGTCTCGCTCTTGGCCGAGTGACGAAAGCCCGGAATCGAGTCCGCGAAGATACCGGGCAACCATCGTATGACGCGCATTGCATCACGTCACCACCGTAGCATAGCACGCACGGGTTGTCACGTTACTGATCTCGCCGTCTCCGGTGGTGCTTCCGGTGCGTTGCGCGGAGCTGCGGGTTGGTGACGTGGGTGTAGACCTGCGTGGTGGTAATAGAGGAGTGGCCCAGCATCGCCTGGACATCGCGGAGCTGCGCGCCGCCGCGGAGAAGGTCAGTGGCAAAGCTATGGCGAAGCGTGTGCGGGTGCACCGGTTTTACGATTCCCGCCTGCCGCGCGTACTTGGCAACCAGCCGCTCCACGGATCGTGAGGTGAGCGGTTGTTCCGAGGTGGGGGGTTTTTTTCGTCTTCCCCCCTCTTCTCGAGGGGGAGCGGGAGGGGGTGTACGTCGGTGTGTTGTTTTTTGTGCAGCGCGATCATGCCGCACAAACACGAACGGTGTGACATCGCGGCGTGCTTGCAGGTAGCGTCGCAACGCATCCGTTGCTTCCTGCGAGAGGAACACCACGCGTACGCGGCCACCCTTTCCGCGCACGGCGAATTCACTCCGCTTGAGGTTGATATCCTCCCGCGCAAGTCGCGTCAGCTCGCCCACGCGCATGCCCGTAGAGAACAGCACCTCGAGGATTGCCTTGTCCCGCAGCGCAAGTATCGCAGCGGGGGAACGAGCAGTGGCGCTTTCCGATGACTGCTGTTGGTGCGTAAGCGCCAGAGATGGTGCCGCCAGCAAGCGCTCCACCTCCTCCGGCTCCAAGAACTCCACCTCACGTTGCCGGAGCGTCGGCAGCTCCACCTTCTCCGCTGCAAGCGTCGTGATATCGCGTCGCGCGCAGAACTTCAAGAACGAGCGCAGCACGACCAGGTAGAACTGCTGCGTCCCCGCCGATACTGTCTCCTCGCGCCGCCCGGGTTGCCGGTGAAGCCAGAGTCGGAATTGCCGGACCAGCTCCACCGTGATGTCCCGCGTGGTGCGCGCCCCATGCTCCGCCATAAACGCAAGCATCCGATCCAGCACGAACCCGTACATCTTCAGCGTTGCCGGCGACCGCCCCCGTTCCACCTCGCAGTACTCCAAAAATTGTCGGACCGCGTGTTGGAGGGGGAGGGAGGGCATACGTATGACGGCGATGGTGATGCGTCGGTATAACCAGTGTAGCATGCGACCGTCCTCCCTGTGGACGCAATGTATGTGCTGCGGTATAGTCTACGTACTCTGCATTTCCGTAGAGGTGGAGGGACTCATGAGCGGGTGCCGTCGATGGGATGATGACGATGAGCCGGAATCGGAAAGCGAGCAGCTGCAACGTGGAGTCCGGGCGGCGCGAGCGCGTAGTGAAATGTCCCGGTATTCCTATGTCGCGTCCTACCGCGGCATTTTCGTTACTGCGAGAACGAAGCGCGCTGCGCTCGATGAACTTGCGGAAGCGGCAGCTGCAGATGCCAGGCGCAGAGCGGTCATCGTGGGTCCGGAGCAACGCCGGAAGCGATGAGTGCGTGCGCTCTTGACGTGCCTGGCGATTTGTTCTACGGTATGTGCGAGCGCGCTGCTTCTTGGCCTGGGTGCCGGGAATATGGTGCCCTCACCAACTCTGCGCATCCCGCTTACTTCCGCATTTTCGGAGGGGGACTGCCGGAGCGATGCCGTTCAAAGGCATTCGGATGCTCGACAATTTTGCTCGAGCATCCTTCTTTTTGGCGGGTACAGAGCACCTTGCCAACCACCGCACTCCGTGTTACAGTGGCTGCAGGAGTATTAATTCGGCGGATGCTTGGCAACCCGGGACTCTGACGGTTGCTCGGCATTCTGCGACATACGTTTATGGTGGACAAGAAGTTCAAGGAGAAGCTCATCAAGAAGTTTCAGACGCACCCGGGGGACACGGGGTCCCCGCAGGTGCAGGTGGCGATTTTGACGGAGGACGTGAAGTTCCTGGTGGATCACCTCAAGATACACAAGAAGGATTTCTCGTCCCGCCGCGGTCTTCTGAAGAAGGTGTCGGAGCGCCGCCGGTTGCTCAAGTACCTAGGCCGCGAGAATCCGGAAGCGCACGACGAGCTGGTGAAGAAGCTCAAACTCAAAACGAAGAGCGCAGTGGATGCCGCGAAGGAAGAACCGGAGCCGCTCATTGGTGCCACGAAGAAGCGCATGAACCGTGCGATCAAGCACGGTGGCGGTTTGCGGAACGGTCCGCATGAGGCAGTTGCCGATGAGGAGCCGCCACCAGAAGAAATCTTGTGATTCGACACGCAGACCAGCGCGTTGCCGTGTTCATTGATGCGCAGAACCTCTATCACTCTGCGCAGCACATGTTCGGCGGTAACCCGAACTTCAAAGCCATCCTGGAGGAGGCAGTCGCCGGACGAAAACTCGTCCGTGCGATTGCATACGTCATTCGCGGCTCGTCCGGCACGGAGCAGGCGTTTTTCGATGCGCTCGTGAAGCTGGGGATCGAGGCAAAGGAGAAAGACCTCCAGGAGTTTGCGTCCGGCGCCAAGAAGGCGGACTGGGACGTGGGGTTGGCGATTGATGCGGTGCGCATTGCGGACCTCGTGGACGTTGTCGTCATCTGCTCGGGCGATGGCGACTTCATCCCGCTCATTGAGTACCTCCAGCACCGCGGGCGCATCGTGGAGGTGTGCGGGTTCCGGCCCACCACCTCGGGGAAGGTGCAGGAGCTTGCGGACGGGTTCATTGACCTGGCGGATACGAAATTTGTCATCATGAAGGGCCGCCGGCGCACCACGCGCGAGCGCGATGAGAAGGACGAGTAAAAATATTCACGCAGCGGCTGGCCGCCGGACGGAGAGCACCTCGGGTGTTCAGGTCTGTCGGTCAGCCCATCAAACAGCCAAGAGTTGATAGCCGGTAGTCGATAGCACATGCATCGGCTACGGCTATCGGCGAACGGCTTCTGTTGTATGGCTGTCCAGTCATCGGGTGAGATTCGTTCCTACGAGCTCGCATGGGGCGGGCGCACGCTCTCGGTGGAATTGGGGAAGTACGCAGGGCAGGCCAACGGGGCATGCCTTGTTCGCTACGGTGACACCGTGGTCCTTGCGACCGCGGTGTTGTCGTCCTCGGCACGCGATGGTATCGATTACTTCCCGCTCATGGTGGATTTTGAAGAGCGGCTTTACGCCGCCGGGAAGATTAAGGGGTCGCGCTTCATCAAGCGCGAGGGGCGGCCGACGGACGAGGCAATCCTCGCCGGGCGGCTCATTGATCGGTGCATCCGACCGCTCTTCCCGGATGGCATGCGCAATGATGTGCAGGTGGTGGTGACCACGCTCTCGTGGGACGGGGAGAATGATTCAGACATCCTGGGTATCGTCGGCGCATCGCTCGCGCTCTCGATTTCCGACATCCCATGGTCCGGGCCGATCGGTGGGATTCGCATCGGCCGCATCGCAGCCGATGACGATTCGGGGCGGCAGGAATGGGTGGTCAATCCAACGTACGCGGCGCGCGAGAAATCACTCCTTGATCTTGTGGTTGCAGGAACGGGCGATCGCATTCTCATGGTGGAAGCCGGCGCGAACGAGATGTCGGAGGACGCGATGAAGGAGGCGATGCGGTTTGCGTGCAAGCACCTCCGGCCGGTCACCGAGTTCATCGCGAACATTCAGCAGGAATGTGGCAAGTCCAAGTGGCAGCCGCCGGTGGTGGCACGTTCCGATGATGAGCGCCGCGCAGAGGAGCTTGCGCAGACATTCCTCGCACGGGAAGCCATCGCGGTGCTCAAGCACGGCGTCAAAGAGCAGAAGGAAGAGCGCATTGCAGTAGTGCGTGAGTTGGGCGAGCGCCTCCAGGCGCACCTGTTGGAGCAGGGGATTCCCGCAGAGATTACACCGCGCGCGTGGAAGCTGGTGAAGCCAGCAATCGAGGCGGCGGTCAACACGCTCATTCTGGATGCGGAGTACCGCATAGACGGGCGGGCGCTCACGGCCATCCGGCCGCTCCATGCAGAGGTGGCCGCACTCCCGCGTACGCACGGTTCCGGGTTCTTCAAGCGTGGACAGACGCACGTCCTCTCCGTGGTGACGTTGGGCGCGCCAGGCGATGAGCAGGTGCTGGACACGATGGAGTACGACGTGAAGAAGCGCTACATGCATCACTATAACTTCCCGCCGTTCTCCGTCGGGGAGTCCCGTCCGATGCGCGGGCCGGGCCGCCGCGAGATTGGCCACGGTGCGTTGGCCGAGCGCGCGTTGGAGCCCGTGCTTCCCACCAAAGAAGCGTTCCCGTACACGATTCGCGTGGTCTCCGAGGTGATGTCATCCAACGGGTCATCCTCCATGGGATCCACCTGTGGTTCCACGCTCGCCCTCATGGATGCAGGCGTTCCGCTCACTGCGCCGGTTGCTGGCATCGCCATGGGTCTTGCGTCCGATGCGGCTGGACGCTGGAAGGTGTTGACGGACCTTCAGGATTTGGAGGATGGTCATGGCGGTATGGACTTCAAGATCGCGGGTACCTCGCGCGGCATCACGGCCGTGCAGATGGACACCAAGACCGCCGGCCTCACGCTGGAGATTTGCGACGCGACGTTCGATCAGGCGCGCGACGGCCGCATGGAGATTCTGGCGACCATGGCAACGGCGATCGCTACACCGCGCACGGAGCTTTCGCCATACGCGCCGCGTGTGGAGACCATCCAGATTAACCCGGACAAGATCCGTGAGATCATCGGGCCCGGCGGGAAGGTCATTAATGAAATTCAAGACAAGTGCGACGTGCAGATTGATATCGAGCAGACCGGCCTCGTCTTTATCACCTCCACGAATGCCGACGGCATGGCGCGCGCGCGACAGTGGATCAACGACCTCACGCGCGAGGTGGGGGTGGGTGAAATCTTCCGCGGGCCGGTGACGCGCCTCCTGGAGTTTGGTGCGTTCGTGGAAGTGCTCCCGGGCCGCGACGGGCTGGTGCACGTGTCCCAACTTGCGCCATGGCGCGTGGAGAAGGTGACGGACGTCGTGAACATCGGCGACGTGATTC
>JAUSKM010000002.1 GCA_030646955.1 bacterium | reverse complement strand
GGATTGGACAACGACTGCGATGGTTCGGTGGACGAGGGCTGTACGTGTCAGACGGGCGATCCCGCGACCGCATGCGGTCCGGATGCCCCTGCGTGCAACCTCCTGACGGGCGAGTGCCTTGGCGAGTGCGCCTTTGGTACGCAGCAGTGCGTAGACGGCGAGGTGCAGTCGTGCTCGGGCGGGGTCTTCCCCGTGGCCGATGCCTGCGACCTCCTGGACAATGACTGCGATGGCGATACGGACGAGGATTTCGATCTCGCAGGGGACACCGCCAATTGCGGGACCTGCGGGAACGACTGCCTCACCGCGGACAACGTGGCGGCGGCTGCATGTATGGGTGGCGACTGTGCCATCACGACGTGCCGCGCGGGCTTCCACGACCTCGATGGCGATCCGGCAAACGGCTGCGAGTACGCGTGCCATCCAACCAGTGGCGGCACCGAGCAGTGTGATCGCATCGACAACGACTGCGACGGCACGGCGGATGAGGACTTCGATCTCGCCGCCGACACCGCCAACTGCGGCATGTGTGGGAACGACTGCGAGTTCCCCAACGCGTCCGCGATGTGCGTGGACAGCGTCTGTACGCTCGACGCGTGC
Source organism: bacterium (assembly GCA_030646955.1). Taxonomy (GTDB): domain Bacteria; phylum Patescibacteriota; class Patescibacteriia; order JACPHY01; family JACPHY01; genus JAUSKG01. Next base: position 18,897 of record JAUSKM010000002.1, on the reverse strand, counting down.
GACGACGGGTTCATGCTCGTCAGCGGATCGTGCCTGCGGTGCGAGGTGGATCCGCCGACAACGGAGGTCTGTGACGCGGCGTTCGTGGACGAGGACTGCGATGGCGTTCGCAACGAGGACTGCGTGTGCGCGAACGGCAGCACGCGGCTCTGCGGCATCGATCTCGCACTGCATCGTCGAGGTGAGTGCGTGGCCGGTACGCAGGCGTGTGCCGGCGGCACGTGGGGCGCATGCGAAGGTGCAACCGCACCCGAGCCCGAGCGCTGCGATGGCCTGGACAACGATTGCTCCGGCGGCATTCCCGTCGCCGAGCGCGATACCGACGACGATGGCTTCATGGGCTGCGAGGGCGACTGCGACAACAGCACCGCCGCCATCAACCCGGACGCCGTCGAGGTCTGCGACGGCATCGACAACAACTGTGACGGCGCGACGGACGAGGGCTTCTTCGTCGGTGTCGCGTGCAACACTGCGCCGATGTTCGGCACGGCATGCCAGAGCGGCCAGTTCGAATGCGATCCGACCGATCCGAGCAGCGGCTCCGTCCGCTGTTCCACGGACACGGACGGTTCGGACTACCCGGTGCCCGCGCCCGCGGAGATCTGCGAGAACCGCGTGGATGACGATTGCAACGGCATCGTGGATGAGGACTGCGGCGTGTGCGATCCGGCCACGGACGAGCCGATCGTGTGTGGCGTGGATCTCGCGCAGCACGATGTCGGTGAGTGTCACTTCGGCTTCGCGATGTGCGATCCCGAAGCAGACGGCGCAGGTGGCCAGTACGGCATCTGTACGGACGCGCAGGGACCGATGCCCGAATCGTGCGACGGGTTGGACAACAACTGCGACGGCGGCACGGATGAGGATTTCGATTTCGCGAGCGATCCGCAGAACTGCGGGACCTGCGGGAACGATTGCCTCGACCGCGCGTTCGTGGTGGATGCCTCGTGCACCGGCGGGATGTGCGGCGGCCTCGTGTGCCACCTCGGATTCCAGGATCTCAACGGGGATCCGGACGACGGCTGCGAGTACGGCTGCTTCGTCACCGTGGGCGGCACCGAGCAGTGTGATCGCATCGACAACGATTGCGACGGCACCGTGGACGAGGATCCGGCGTGCGCGCCGCCCGCGTCCGCGAGCGGACCGTTCACCTTCGCGGTGACGTTGCCAGGTACGCAGCCGCTGGATGCGACGGCGGAGCTCTGCCAGACGTGGGATGACGGCGTGTGGTCGTGCGGCGATTACGCGCTCTCGGTGAGCGGTTCGGGTGGCCGAACGCTTTCCGCGAGTGGCACGGCAGTCGCCGGCTTCCACATCTTCAACCTGTGCACGGCGCAGTGCGATACGAGCACCGGCGTGTGGGCAGCGGATCGCGGGCCCAGCGGACTCGTCCAGGCCGCAGCACCGGACGTGACGTGGACGGGTTTCCTCCAGACCGTGGAGGTCATTCCCAACAGCTCCGGCGGTGGCAACTGGTTCACCGAGTTCGCCGCGCCGTAGCACGTCCAGCGATAGTGGTTCTTTCACGGGCCCCTCTCCTTCACCGGAGAGGGGCTTTTCCTTTACCCACAGCTGCACGCTTGACATCCTTCATGAAACATGGTACGGTAATGCGTTATCATGGTGGGGCATTTATGGCCAAACTACAAGAAAAAACTCAGACGCTGAAGAGAACCGCGCTCCCCAAGGATGCCGTGGTTGCGGTGACGTACATCTGCAATTCGCGGTGCACGATGTGCGATTTTTGGAAGGAAACGCGCCAGCCAACCGTGACGCTCGCGGAGTACGCGAAGCTCCCGGCATCGCTTCGCGATATTAATATCTCTGGCGGCGAGCCATTCCTGCACCCGCAGATCGTGGAGATCATCCGAACGCTCCGCGTATCGTGTCCGAAGGCGCAGATCACCATCTCGACAAATGGATTCCTCACGGACTCCATCGTCAAGCGCGTTGCCGCGATCCGCGCGTTCTATCCGCAGATCGGTGTGCGCATCTCTATTGATGGGGTAGGGGATAAGCATGAGGAGATCCGGCGCATCCCCAAGGGGTACGACAAGTGCATCGCGACGCTGCGCCGCCTCCGGCAGCTGGGCGTGGCCAACCTCGGGATTGCGTACACGATGACGAACGAGAATATCGAGCACCTCCATCAGCTCTACGATGTCGCGGCGGCGGAACGTGTGCAGTTCACGTGCGCGCTCATGCATTCATCGGAATTTTACTTTGGCGGGAAGGAGAACGTGCGAGAGGGTGGCCGCATCGCGGCAATCGCGGGTGCGTACGACGCGCTTGCACAGCGCGAGCTGGCATCGTGGAACCCCAAGCGGTGGGCGCGTGCCTTCTTTGCGCATGGCCTCGCGGTGCTTGCGCGTGAGGGTCGGCAGGTGCTTCCGTCGCGTGCCGGGACGGATTTCTTCTTCCTGGACCCGTGGGGGAATGTGGTGCCATCCGTCATGCACCCAAACGTGCTCGGCAATCTCTCGGAGCACGACACGTTTGATGCACTCTGGCAGAGTGCGCAGGCGGCTGCGGCGCGTGAGGGTGTACGCCGCGCGCCCAATCCCTACTGGCTCATCTGCACGGCACGGACGGCGATCAAGCGTCACCCCGTGCGCGTCATTGCGTGGATACTCGCGCAGAAATTTGCTACAATGATTCCGAAGGACTCTGCGACCATGCATGGACACGCACGCGCCGCGTAACACTTGGACATCGCTCATCACACCCGCTCTCGCAGCGGGTGTGCTTGGGATTGCAGCCACCGCGCAGCCGATGATTGGGGCGGCACTCGTCGCGCTTGCTGCGGTGGCGCTCTTCGCGGCGCGGCCCATGCTCGGGTGGGGGCTCGTGGTGCTCGCGTACCCGTTCATCTACCTGCAGCTTTTCATCGGACAGGCAGTCAACGTGCCGTATGTGGACGTGTTCGCGTTGCTGACCACCGTCGGGCTCGCGGTGCGCATGGCGTATCGCGCGTGGCGATTGGGCGAGCGTCCGCGCATGGGCGGCGCGCCGGGAATCGTGCCGTTCCTGCTCTTCGTTGGCGCTGCCGCACTCTCGCTCGTCCATGCGGAAGATCCAATGCTCGGCGTGAAATTCCTCGTGCGTCCGCTCACGTTCTTCTACCTCATGTTCATCGTGCTGCCGCTTACGCTCCTGGACCGCCCGCATCGGCTCTTCACGACGCTCCGGCTTATGTTCGTTGTCGGGCTGCTTGCCGCGGCCATGGGCGCATGGTCGCTCATTGCTCCGCCGGAGCCCGGCGCGTTCCGTCGCGCGGTGCCCGTCATCGTACACGGCATGACGCCGCTCGGCACCAATCACAACCTCATCGCGGAGGTGCTGGTGAGCGTCATCCCGATTGGCGCACTTTTGGCGGTATTTTCGCGCGGGCGCGCGCAGCGATGGTACATTGTTGGAACCGCATTCCTCGCGCTCATCACGCTCCTTACATTCTCGCGCAATGGCTGGCTCACGCTCACGATGGAGAGCGTGGTGCTTCTCGTCGCGTTCGCTCGCGCGCGTGGCATAACGTGGCAGCGCATTTTCGGCATTGCCGCTCCCGCGCTCGCGGTGGCCGGTGTTGCTATTGGTCTCTTCTCGCTCACCACGGTCGCACAGAGCTCGAACACCAATCGCATCCATCTCACGCGTATCGCCTTCGAGCAGTTCCGCGCGCACCCGCTGACGGGCAGCGGCATCGGGACGTTCCAGGAGGCGGTGAGCCGCGACGCGTGGTACATCGCGGATTTTGGCACGCCGCAGGAGGCGCACGGTCTCATCCAGAAGCTCCTCGCGGAGACCGGGTTGCTCGGTCTCCTCACCTTCTCCTGGCTCCTCGCCGCGCTCCTCGGCGTGGTGCTGCGCGCGTACCGCCACGCGGTGGTGACGCCGCAATGGCGCCTCATCCTCCTCGCGCTCCTCTGCAGCGCATCCGGTTCCATCATCTTCCAGCTCTTCAACACTAGCTACTTCGTCTCCAAACTCTGGCTCCCCATCGGCCTCGCCGTCGCCGCCGCGCGGTTGGCGGAGCAGAAGAGCGCTCTGCGTACTTCGTGAGCGTGTGTATGTTCTGCGCCAGGAGCCAGTAGCTAGGAGCTAGCAGCTACCATATGATTCGCCTCGTGCACGTCCTCACCTCATTCGACATCGGTGGCGCTGAGCAGCTGGTGTTGGATATCGCGCGGCGATTGGACCGCAAGCAGTACGACGTGCGGGTTATCGCTGTGGTGCGCGGCGGGCCGCTTCGCGCGGAGTTTCATGAAGCAGGCATCCCCACAGATGTCGTGGGGAAACGCACGAAGTTGGGTTTCGAGGCGATCCAGCACCTTGTCCGTGATTTTCGTTCGCCCACTCCCGATATCGTGCACACGCACCTCTTTGGCGGTGATACCTGGGGACGTATTGCTGCGATCCGCGCCGGCGTGCCGCACATCGTCTCCACGGAGCACAACGTGAATCTTGATGAGGGGCCGCTCAAGCGCCTGGTGAAGCGCCACCTCGCGCGCAAGACCGATCGTATCATCGCGGTGTCGGATGCGGTTCGATCCTACAGCGTGCGCATGGATCGCGTCCCGCTTGGGAAAATGGTGGTGATACAGAACGGCGTGGATACTGCGCGGTTCCGCCCCGTGCCAGCAACGCCGCACGATGATGTGCGGTTCGTCAGCGTTGGCCGCCTCGTCGAGCAAAAGGGGCACGATGTACTCCTGGAGGCGTTCCTGCTCCTGCGTGATACGCACCCGCGCGCGCGACTGGAAATTATTGGCGATGGACCACGACGCGCGGAATTAGAGGCGCTCTGCGCATCGTTCCACCTCACGGATCGCGTGCGCTTCCTGGGGCTCCAGCGAGACATCCCTGCGTACTACCAGCGCTCAGATATTCTGGTGCTTCCATCGCGGTGGGAGGGATTTGGTATTGCGGCCATCGAGGCGTCTGCGTGCGGCATCCCCGTTATTGCGTCCAGCGTTGGCGGTCTGCAGGAAGCGGTGGTGGACGGCGAGACCGGCATCCTGGTCCCGCCGGAGGACCCCAAGGCCCTCGCCACCGCCATGCGCGCGCTCGCCGCAGATCGTCCTCGCCGTGTCCTCATGGGCCACGCTGGCCGCCGTCACGTGGAGCGCTCTTTCTCCATTGACCGGGTGGTGCAGCGTCACGAGGAGCTCTACGCTGCACTGATGGCGCATACACGTTGACCGGCGCAGTGCGGTTCTGTATGGTTTTCCGTAGGTACGAATGGAGGTGCGTCGCATGAGCATATTCGCAACGTTCTTGCGGTTCCTTTTCGATGAAACCGAAGTGCACACGCGCGGCGAGTGGGCGGAGTTGCTCGGCGTGGGGCAGGATCGCATTGAGAAGTGGCTTGCGGATCAAGGGCATCCGCCCGAACCACAGGCACTGCGCGAGATTCTCCGGGTGCTCTCGGAGTCCCAGAAAGCCGTTGATGTGCAGCGTGCCCTGACGCACATCGAGACGGTACCGCGCCAGAGGATTTCACCGCTCCATGATTCCAAATGGGCCCGGGCGCGGACGCTCGCCGAGTACCTGTGCATGCCGTTCGTCTACGAGTTCCACCGTGCGACGCTTGGACTCACCATCGAGCATCTCGAGAGCGTCCTCACGAGCGCCGCCACCGTCGCCCATAAACTGAAAGCGGAGCAGTATCGGTAATCAGGCCACATGACCCCGCCGGACAACATGTCCGGCGGGGAATCGTTCTATTTCGGGTGCGTATCCAAAGAGGGCGAGAAAAATGGTTGTGGGGTATACTGGGAGGGTATGCGTGTGGTGCTCGTGAACAAATTTTGGTACCAGAAGGGCGGGAGCGAACGGTATACGTTTTTGCTCAAGGATCTCCTCGCCGTGCGCGGCAATACGGTGATTCCGTTTGCCATGGAGGACGAGCGGAATTGGCCGTCGGAATGGTCGGAGCACTTCGTGCCGCATGTGGACTTTTGGGAGGCGGATGACGCGATCCCGAATCAGACGGGCATGCTGGAGAAGCTCTCACGGGTGTTGTGGTCGCGCGATGCAGCGGCTCGGTTTGGCGCGTTGCTGGACGAGGCGAAGCCGGATGTCGTGCACCTGCAAAATTTTGCGCATCAGATTTCGCCCTCGATTCTTCCAGAGTGTACGAAGCGGGGGATTCCCGCAGTGTGGACGCTCCATGACTACAAGGCGCTCTGCCCGAACTACCGCATGTACACGAAAGGCGCGCCGTGCGAGCGGTGCAAGGGCGGGCAGTATCGGAACGCGGTGCGACTCAACTGCATGGGGTCGCGGGGCGCATCTGCGGCGGTGGCGTTGGAGATGATGCTGCACCATGCGGTGCTGGATGTATACGGGAAGCACATCGCGGCAGTCATTGCGCCCAGCACCTTCATGGCCGAGCGGCTGCGGGAATGGAAGTGGGAGGGGCGAGTGGAGGTGATCCCGAATTTTGTAACACGGGCAGATGCGGTACCCCCTCCAGCTCCCCCCCAAGATGCAGGGGAGAGGGGACAGGTTCTCTTCATTGGGCGACTGGCCGAAGAGAAGGGCGTGGAGGATTTCATCGAGGCGGCGGCGCGATTGCCAAAGGTGCCGTTCGCGATCATTGGCGATGGACCGCTTGCGGAGTTTGTTCGGCAACGCGCACGGCATATCGCGAACCTCACCTGGCTGGGGCAGCTGGAGCGGCGAGAAGTTACAACGTACCTCTCGCGCGCAGCCCTGCTTTGCATGCCATCGCGGTGGTACGAGAACGCGCCGTACAGCGTCCTGGAAGCCATGGCTGCAGGCGTGCCGGTGGTGGCAACGCGCATTGGCGGCCTTCCGGAGCTGGTGCGGGATGGGGAAACGGGCGTGCTTGTAGAGCCAAAAAACCCCAAAGCCCTTGCCAAGACCATCGAAATGCTGTATGGTAACGGGTCAGCATTGCAGGCGTACGGGGAGGCGGCCCGACGTATTGCAACAGAGCAGTATGGACCCACAGGACACTACGAACGCATCATCGGGCTCTACCGCGCCCTCGCCGGAGTTGGCGAGGCGTGAGGGTGTGCGCCCTGCAGGCGGGACGCAACGAAGCGTCGCGTCGGCGTTCGCCGTACTCCTCCTTCTCATTGGGCTCCTCTCACTTCCGATCGGTGCGCAGCGAAAGCCGCACCAGAACCCGCGCCTCGCCAACCTATTTCTCAAGTGGCATCTCTCGGACGAGGAAGCACGCGATCTTGCCCGGTGGGACGTAGTGGTGCTGGACATGGAGGTAGTCAAGAATACGCCGGAGACATTTGCGCTGCTGCGTCGTCTCAATCCCGATGCCAAGCTCCTCGCGTACGTCACCGCGCAGGAGATTCGACGCGATGCCGCAACGCACCCCGAGGCACCGCTCCGACGTGCGCTTGCGGCGCGCATCCATGAGCCGTGGTATTTGCGCGCTGCGGACGGGCAGCAGACCGCCTGGTGGCCGGAGACGTGGCTGCTGGACGTGACGGATGAGGCGACGATCATCAGCGGACAGCGTTGGTCCGACGCGCTCGCGGCGTTCGTCGCGGAAGAGATCGCCTCGGACTCGCGTTGGGACGGCGTGTACTACGACAACCTCTGGGGGAGTTTGTCATGGTTCAAGCAGGCGTCGTTCGATCTCAATGCGGACGGCACTGTGGAGGATGCGCGCACGCTCGATGCGCGGTGGGTTGCTGGCATGCGCCACCTCCTCACGCGCACGCGGGAACTCTCACGCGAGGGATTTCTTATCACGGGCAATGGCAGCCCCATCTACGCCGACCTCACGAATGGGCTGCTCCTTGAGCATTTTCCGGATACCAATGAAGGTGGCTGGTCTGCATCCATGCGTGCGCTCTTCAGCATCATCCAGCGTGCGGCGGGACCGGTCATCGCCATCGTGAACACGAATACGGGCAACACGGGTCTCGCAGAGGATTTCCGTCGCATGCGTTTCGGGCTCACCTCCGCGTTGCTTGCGGGCGGGTACTACAGCTTCGATTTTGGTGACCAGGATCACGCGCAGCGCTGGTGGTATGACGAGTATGAGGCGTACTTGGGCGACCCCGTGGGACTGCCGGTGCGCATTGATACCGCGCGCAGCGAACCGTTTGACCCCGCGTTTCCGCCGGGGGTGTACCGGCGTGAGTACGAGCGCGGCATCGTGGTAGTGAATGCGACGGATGCCTCGTACCGCGCGGTATTTGAGGAAGAATTTGAACGGCTGCGCGGCACGCAGGATCCGGAGGTGAATTCTGGGGAAGTGGTGACGGAGGTCACGTTGGCGCCGCGCGATGGCGTGGTGCTCCTCCGGCCGATTGGTGGCATCACGCGGACGCCGTTCACAAACGGCGCGTTCGCGCGCGTGTTCGATCACGAGGGCCGCGCAACGCGCAACGGGTTTTTCGCATATGACGATGCGGTCATAGGTGGCGCAACGGTGGAGCATCGGGACCTTGATGGCGATGGGGTGTTGGAGACCATTGCGGCAATCGGGAACCGGATTCAGGTACGATCGAACGGGCAAATCGTGCGCGAGTTTGCTCCGTTTGGGGAGCAGTTCAACGACGGACTCGATTTTGCCATCGGCGACCTTGATGGGAATGGAACGTGGGAGATTGTCGTTGCGCAACGGGATCGCGGCGCGCTGGTCGGCATCTTCAACATCCTCCAGGGCCGGCTCCTCTCGCCGTACCTGGCGCCGTTTGGGCCGCAGGTGCGGCATGGCATGGCAGTGGCCGTTGCGCAGTTGAGCGCGATCAGTCGGCCGAATATCGTGGTGGGCGCCGGGCGCGGCGCGCGTCCAGAGGTGCGCGTATTGGACTGGGCCGGACGGCCCACGGGCGCATCATTCCTGGCATACCAGCGGTCATTCCGCGGCGGCGTGCACGTTGCGGCGGGGGACGTGGATCGCGACGGCGCGGAGGAAATCATCACCGGAGCCGGTTCCGGCGGCGGGCCACACATCCGTGTGTTTTCGGATGCGCGCGGCACCATGGAGGCGCAGTTCTTCGCGTTTGATACCAGTCGGCGCAATGGCGTGGATGTCGCGGCAACCGATCTTGACGGGGACGGGAAGGACGAAATCATCGGCATGAGTACGTACGTTTTTACGGTCTCGAACGGACCATGACCACACGTGTATGTTGAAGCGCGCATCGCCCGTCGTGCGAAAGACCTACAATCTGTGTATCGGCTGCGTCCAGGGCGCCGGGCGTGCCGTGAAGCGTCCGATGGAGCGCCGGTATGAGCGCCATTACCACCCGCGCCTGCGACATGGCCGTAAGCACCTTGTCGCAGACCTTGCGATGGCGGGCGGCATCCTGACGCTCATCGTTTTTAATGCGTGGCTGCTCATCGCGCGGCCGAATCTTTTTTCGAATGTTTCGTTGGCGTGGCAGGCGGCACCGCAGGTACGTGTGGGCGATTCGCTCACCCTGACGTTGGATGTTGCCTTCACAGGAGAAGATCCGCTCGACCGTGCAACAATTGCATTTGCGTTCCCGGAGGCGCTCACGGTGACGCGGGTTACGCCTGGGTCATATGATGCGCAGACGCACACGCTCGTCCTTCCAACGCCACTCGCGCCTGGTGCATCTGTTGCAGTCACCCTTGCTGGCGCAGTTGCCGCACCTACCGATGATGGCGTGCTCGAACTGCTCGCCACATTCCACGGGAGTGGGCCTTCTGGAACCGAGCGCCAGCAATCAGCGACAACGATTGCTGTGCGTGGTATTGCGCTCACATTCGATCTCGAAGTTCCGCCGGTGATGCCGTCACATGGCGAGGTGGGGATTGTGCTTCATTACCGATCTGAAGCCGCGCTCCCGTTAGAAGTGTTTGTCCTGCCTGAGGTGCGTGATCCGCTGGAAATGCTGACGGGTGATCATTGGGGGCTGCCGCGGATCGTTGCGCCGAATACGAACGGCAGTATACCGTTGGAGGTACGTACGGGGGCAGCGGGAACCTTCGCATTGCGTGCTACCGTTGGGTTCAGCGAGAACAGGGGTTCGATCGGTGGATTTACATTTCCGTTCGTGGTGGTGGATGTTCCTGTGGAATTGAGTATCGCGTCGCAGGGTGACGGCCTGGTAGTCGCACGACTTGGAGAGACCACGGAGATTGGGGTGTCCTACCAGGGAGTGCGTGGCGAGGCGCTGCCAGAAGGATTCGCTCGGTCGTTGTCGGTGAAGATCGTTGGGCTGTTGGCGAGTACATCGTATGTCCGTGCGAGCGATGCAGAGATCGGTACGCATCCCGTGTTGCTCCAGTGGCCGTTCGTCCCCGTGCCGAGCGGGGAAAGAGTAGGACATACATTCACCATGACACCTCCAGAGCACGTCGATGTCGCTCGATACAATGTGGATAGCGATGTTGCGTACCGGATGACTTCCGAGCTGCTGCTTTGGCAAGCGGAGGGTGGTCGTGGTATTCCGTACGCAAAAGTGGTCAGCACTCCGTTGGTGCTCGATGTTGCTTCCGATCTTCGCCTCACAACATTTGCACGATACTACACGCCGGAGGGCGATCAGTTGGGGCGCGGGCCATTGCCGCCGCGGGTGGGGGAGACAACGCGGTACTGGGTGACGTGGGATGTGCAAGCGGCGTTACGCGATGCGGGGAGGACGGTTGTACGCGCAACACTTCCCCCGGGCGTCGAATGGACGAATCGGACCGTCGCGGTTGCGGGGGAGCGGGTGACGTACGATGTGGCGACGCGGACGGTGCTCTGGGTCGTTGATCGCGTCCCGCGCACTATTGGCGCGGAACGTCCAGCAACCAGTGCGTCATTTGAGGTGGCATTGACACCGGATGGCGGCATGATTGGTCAGCCTGCGATGCTGCTTGGCAGGAGCATCGCAGAGACAAGTGATGACATGGGCGCAGCGGGTGATACGGCGGCGACGCCTCCGGTGACAACCGATCTTATTTTTGATCAGCGTGCGCGGGGGAAGGGGATTGTTGCACCATAAGATTGCGACGAAAAGTCACAGACAGAGAAAAGGTGAGGGAAATCCCTCACCTTTTCTTCATGATTAAGCGGAAAAATAGACCTTGACGCCATCGTAGAGGTGTGCTACGGTATTTGGATTATGAAGGCACTACGCGTAGCCATGATTGGTGCAAAAGGCATGCCAGCCACCATCGGCGGGGTGGAGCGGCATGTGGAGGCATTGAGCTCGCGGCTTGCCGCGAGCGGCGTACGCGTGACCGTCTACGGGCGGGCATGGTACATGGACCGTCATCCCGGCACCGTGCGCACGGAGCAGGGCGTGCGTGTCGTTGCGCTGCCGTCGCTGCGCACGAAGCATCTGGATGCCATCTCGTACACATTCATGGCAACGCTCCATGCGATGCGGGAGCATGCGGATATCTATCATTTCCATGGCGTTGGCCCTTCCCTCCTGGCATGGATGCCCCGCGTCTTCCGTCCGCGGAGCCGCGTGGTCGTGACGTTCCACTGCGTGGATCGTCGGCATGCAAAATGGGGCGTGATCGCGCGCGCTGCACTCTGGCTTGGCGAGTGGGCGGCGTGCACCTTCCCGCATCAGACCATCACGGTTGGTGAGACGCTCACGGCGTACTGCCGTGCAACGTACGGTGCAGCACCCGTGTGCATTCCGAATGGTGTTGTTCCGCTTGCACCGGATGCAACGTCGGAGCGTGCGCACGATCTGCTGCGTGCGAACGACATTGCGCCCGGCAAGTATCTCCTCGTCGCATCGCGGCTGGTTGCACACAAGGAGATTCATACGGTCATCCAGGCATTCCGTCAGCTTCGGCAGGAGCGCCCGGAGCAGTACGCAGCACTGCAGTTGGTGATTGCTGGCGCGCCCGCGTTCACGGATGCGTATGCGGAACAGCTTCATGCTGCGGCAGCAGGGGATACCGCGATTCGTTTCGTGGGACAGCGATCGGGGCGCATGCTGGATGCGCTCTTTGCGAACTGTCTCGCGTTTGTCCATGCGTCCCGCGCGGAGGGTCTGCCGATTGCCGTGCTTGACGCGGCAGGCGCCGGCGCAGTACCGATCGTCTCTGATATTCCCGAACACTGCGAGATCATTCAGCGCGTTGGTGGCGTCCTCTTTGAGACGGGGAATGCGTGGGATCTCGCCTGCAAGTTGGAGGTGGTTATCGCCAATGCTCCGCATCTTCGGGAGATTGGCGATGGTATCCGCGACGCAACGCTTCGGCATTACCATTGGGATACCTGCGTTGCGCAGGTTGCGGGTCTGTACCGGGCGCTTCAGCCGGACACCCGTACCGTCAATCGTGCGCGGCGCGTCTCCGCGCCACGGTACATCGTGTAACGAATTCGAACAGCAACACCCCCTCCGCACTGCGGAGGGGGTGTTGCTGTTGTTGAGACCCCCGAAAATAACCACTGCGGTGTCATTGCGAGGAGTCCTCGACGAAGCAATCCCGGTCACGGTAGCACCGGGATTGCCACGCCACCGCAGACGTTGGCTCGCAATGACGCCACCGCCCCTACTCCTTCTCCTGCTTCTCCTGTCCCAACATGCCGGGGTTGGGGGAGTAGAGTTTGTTGCGGATACGCCATTGACCAACGTACTGGCCGATGCCGTTGCGTTGGAGCTTGTTTTTTGTCGTGGTCTGTCGTTGTGACCATTCGAGGAGCGATTCGAATGCGATGCGATAGCGCCCGCGAACCACCACGTACCGAATCTCGCCGTCCTTGATTGCGCGGCGAATCGTTTGTGCAGAGAGACCGAAGAGCCGTGCGCCCTCTGATACGGACACGCGGACCATCGCGCCACCCATCTCCTTCTTTGCTGGTTGCTTTGCCATGCGCAGTACTGCTCCACGCGATGCCCCTCCCTCACGGGGTGGGGCATCGCGACGGGTGTTCGCTTATCGGCCAGCGAACGTGAGCGTCGGGCTCGCCGTGAGCGTGGGGCCGTTGCCGTAGACAATGCTCGAGTCAAGGTTGTTGACGAAGCGATCTTGGAGACCGAGTGCGGTAAGGACGTCACTCGTCACCAGGCGCTTCATGCCGCCATCAACGTAGTAGACGGTGCTGCCGCTGCGGACGAGCGTCCCCGTGGGGTGCGCATCGGCGCCCAGTGCAGTACCGGCCTTGTAGCCAACCCAGAACGAGACCGGCACGTCAACGATCTTCTTGCTCCATGACGCGCCGTAGAGTTTCATCGCGCGTGCCTCGGTTTCCACCCAGCGCAGCGTGCCGCCGGTTTCCACCGCATACACCTTCGGGTCTGACTCGATCTTCACGAGCCAGGTACCCGGGCGTACCGTGACAAATCCACCAAGCTGGAGCGACGCGAGGTCCGCATCCGAGAGCGTCTTCACCTTCGAGAAGTCCGAGTGCCAGCTCTTGTACGTCACCTCGTTGGGGTACACATAGCGCTTCCCGTCCGCGCCCACGAGGTACACGGTTTTGAACACCGTGCCCTTCACCAGATCGCCCGCGTTGAGCCCGATGCTCGTGGCACCCGGAGTCGCGGTCGTCGTGGTACTCGTCGTTGTCGTTGCCGGTGCTGCCGTCGTTGTGCCGCTCCCGCTTGCTGGCGCAGCCGTCGTCGCTCCGCTTGTCGGCGTGCTAGACGCGGTCGTCGTTGTCTTGATGGTCACCATGTCCGAGTTGCGCGTGTTGCCGCTGCTGTCCTTCGCGCGGAGGATGTAGAAGTACTCGGTGGCCGCGCTCACGGCGGTGTCCACGAATTTCTGCACGCCCTTTGCGACGCGCGTAAGTGCCGTGCCTGCCACTGCGCTCGAAGGCGGCGTGTTGCGCAGCACCTCAATTTCCGTGAGGTCGCCATCCGTCGGGTCAGTCCATGTGAGCGTCACGCTGCCCGTGGTCGCGCTCGATGTGATATTCGTCGGCGCCCCTGGCGCTACGACATCGCTGCTTGTCAGCGACCCGCCACTCGTCGGACCGATAATGCCGAAGCTGGAGAAGTGGCTGACACTTGCGATGAGGAGGTTGTTCGTCATGTCCACGGTCGTCGGGTGGGATTCCCATGACTGCGACGCCTGATCGTACGATGCGAGTTTCATGTCTTCCTCTGCAACGCCCGCGCTTGCCACCTGGGCATCAGTGTAGGGGATGGTGATGGTGACGGTGCCGTTGATGTCTGGAATCTCGTTCCCGTTCGCGTCCTTCGGGGTAATCTCGTATCCGTTCGTTCCGACGAAGTTCTCGTCTTCGCCTGGATCAATCGCAATGGTCGGATCCGTTTGCATGTCCACCTTGCCGGTGGAGGAATCCGACGTGGAGAGGGTGGATGCCGGAATGTTTACCTCTGGCGCCACGCCGCCCACTGTAAGACCCTCAAACTTCAGGAGACCGCCGCTCGACAGTGCGATGGTTTCGGATTCATTTGCGGACGTATAGCCGGTGATGTCCGTTGCCAGCGACAGGGTCGGTGCGCTCCCGGACTGTGCTCCGCCCGTCATGGTCACCGTAGAGGTTGCGGATTCCTTCCCGTTATCGCCAATCGCCTTCACGGTCCATGTGCCGTTCGTGAGTGCGAGCGTCGCCGCGCCGGTATTCTCGTCAATGGTACCCGTGATGGTCTTGCTGCCGCTGGTGGCAATGACCGTCGCAGAGCCCGCATACGCGCTTCCAGATGCCTGCACGTTGACCGTCGCATTTCCGCCGGTGGAACCGGATGCCGCCGTGAGCGCGATCGGATCGGAGAACGTGAGGTTCCCGCCCGACACCGAAGCGGTCGTGGTTGCCGATCCGTACCCCTGCTTCGAAGCTGTGACGTTATATGAACCCTCCGGAATGCCGCTTTCTGACAGGTTGTTATTCGAGCTGCCCTGGGACCCGGTCGCCTTGGTGAAGGATCGTCCCGTTGACTTTTCTGTGAACTTCAGCGTAACGCCGGAGAGGTTGCTGGAGCCGTCGGTGACACGTCCGGCAACGGTACGCGTGGTCGGTGCCGTTCCCGTGACAGTTGCAGTGCCGCCCGCCGTCACGACGACGTTTGTCTGATTCACAAGCTCGCCGTACTTTGGCCCCATGCACCGCACCGTATAGGTGCCGGCCTGAACGTTGATCGTGTAGACGCCGTTTTCGTTCGCGCGGCCTCCCGACGAACCGAAGCCACTCGCATCGCGCGCATCGCAGAACGCATCGGTGATGCCGGCGATCGTCACGGTGATCGTCCCCGGGTTCCCGACCGTGAAGTTCTTCGTGGTCGTACTGTTTCCCGTGACGACGACGTTCGTATCTCGCGTCAGCGGGCCGACACCAGGGATGACTCCGTCGCAGGTGTACGTCCCCGCCTTGAGCTTCATGGAGTAGGTCCCGTTAGATATTCCTGTGCCATTGCCTCCGGCAGTTCTGTAGCAGTTGAGGAATCCGCCACTCACGGCGGTTCCCGCCTGTGTAACCGTTCCCGACAGCGTACCGTAGTCACTTGCGGTCGGCTGAATGTTCTGTCCGGTCTGGCTTGTGGAGCCGCTCACGACAACCGTCTTCGTTCCAACCTCGCCGTATGTTGGCGCGAATGCACGGATACACCATGTTCCCGCAGCTGCGTACAGCGTGTAGTTACCGCTCTCATCCGTCGGCGAGTCGGTCATGCCGCCGGCCGGCGTGAACGACGCACAGGTGCCGTTCGACGTAATCTTCTGGCCGTTCACGTGCGCGTATTTGATGCCGTTGCCGGAGTCGTCAAAAATTTGTCCGGAGATGGTCGTGGAGGATTTCGCTATCTTCAAGGTCACACCAGACACGCTCGTCGAGCCGGTGACCGTCGCAATTGCACTGGACGACTGTGGAAGTCCAGGGCCGCCCGCGTTGATTTCATAGGTTCCCGGTCCAACCTTCAGCGTGAAGGTGCCATCGGATTTTGACTGCGCAAACGATCCGAAGCAGCTCTTGGCCGCTCCGCTCGTCGCGTCAAAGCATCTGACCGGATTCGCGTGAACGTAGGCGTTTGCGATACCGGCAGACGAGCCGTCCTGGACCGTGCCGGTGATCGTGAGCGACGCGGTGGTCAGGTTGAACGTGATATCGCTGGGGTTGCTGCCTGTCGGGACCACGACTTGCAGCGGTGTTGGCGGCATGAAGTCGAACTCCGGAATCGGCGGCGGGCCGCCCGTGGAGAATGACTCCTTCTTCATGTATGGGCCCATGCCGCACTCGTATGTCTTACCGCCCTGGAGCTTCATCGTGACCGTCGTATTGCCGGATGTTGCCCAGTCGCCGGACTTCATGATCGGCGCGGAGTTTTCGTTCGACGTAAATCCTGCGTGGCAGAATATGCCGAAGTCATCCGCATCGCTGTCTGCATCGTTCGGGCCAGCAATGGTGATCGTGAGTGTTTTTCCTGTGGCCGAGAGGTCCGTGTACTTGAAGTCGAGACCGGTCTTGTTCGCGCTCGCGAGCTGTACGGTCTGGGATGACGACGAACCACCAAGATTCTCGAGCCCCGTGGGGTCTGGCGGGATGTAGCAGTTGTATTCACCGCTCGAAAGTCCGGAAATGCTCCAAGTGCCATTTTCTGCGGTCGTTGCCTCCTGCGTACCCATCATGCCGCCCGCCGTGGAGCCAACCGTGAACCCGCCACGCTGGTCGCAGACCACTTTGACGTTGGCGATGCCGGTGTCGCTGTCTCCGCATGAGCCACCCGAGGACGTTCCCTTACACACCTTGCCGGAGATGGAGAGGGATCCGGCTTGGTTGATGCTGAACGGCGCGGCCTGGATGGTTTGTCCGACCTTCACGTCAGAACTGTTCTTCATCACGACGGAAATGCGGAGATCGGTTCCCGAAGTGGTTGGCGTCGTAATGCGATCAAGCTCGAAGTGGATCTGGTCATTCGCAGCAATCGGTGCGCTCCCCGTGGTCACGACACAGGTGAGATTGTTCGCGGTACAGGTGACGCTCGCGATCTGCGGTGCATTCGCTGCAGGGCCGTTAATGTCGCCGTTAAACCCGGAGCTCGAGACAGGAATAGCGCGGGTGTTCCCATCTGCAGTGGAGAAGGTGAATCCGCTGGGGAACGTGAGCGAGAACGTTGAACCCGTTGCGAGCGCCTCCGTAACAGGGAATTCGCACTCGAGCGACGTCGCCTTATTGGTCGCGCTATTGCGCGGTTGGCAGCGCTGCGGATTCTCCCAGAACGTTCCGAAGTTCGTCGAGCTGAAGTCCGTTGCTCCGCTGGCGCCAAGCATTCCGCCGGTTGTCGCGGAGTTTTGCACTTCGAAGCTCGCCGTAAGCGCGGAGGACGCATCAAGACCGCCAATGTCGCGGAACGTGGTTGCTGCAGCAACGGTGAGCGTGCACGATGCATCGGTCTGCAATCCGAGACCCTGGATTTCCACCTCGCGGAATTCCGGCCTATACGTCACCGTCACCGTATTGCCGGTGAGTGATACGGGCGTTCCGGTCGGGCATTCAAGCGTGTAGTTTCCGATAGTTGCCGCATCCGCCGGCTTGAGCGGCTCAGAGAAGTGTGCGACAATCTTGAAGTTGTCCGCATCGACGAAGTCCAGTGTCGGCGCGGTGCCGTCCGAGTCGCTGCCCGTCGTAAAGCACTTGTCCTGCGACGTTGTCGCGAGGAGATTGCCGCCAGCATCCTTAACACCGCCCGCGCCGCCGAGCGCGTAGAAGCAGTAGACGCTGCTCGCAGAGAGCGCGTCGCTGGAGAAGAATTTAATCTCTTTCGCGGGCGCGTCGTAGGTCATGGCGAGCGCACTGGAACCAAGGATCGCCTCCGCACCATTCTTGGTGCTGCTGCTGTCTGCGTCCAGGTAGAGGCCGACATTGGTGCCGAGCGTAAGCGCGGTTTGATCCAGCGCCTCGGAGAACTGGATGCGGAATTCTCCGGTGTAGCGCGAGATGCCTGTCGCGGCATTCACGGGCGTTGTGCATGCTTCGGTCGCACCGGCGCCGCAGGTCATCTTCACCGTGGGCGGGGTGGAATCTGATGCGCCTGCAGCGAACCGCACGATGTACGGCAAGATGCTGACGCTGGAATCATTCTGGAGCCCGGTGACATTGAGCTCGTACTCCGTGCCCGACGTGAGGTCCGTAGGATCAATGAGGAGCACGCGTGTCGTAGCATTCCAGGTGAGGGTGCAGCCGGATCCACAGAGGTCCGTGCCGCTTGGCGAACCATTCACAAGCGCCTGGAGCGTGAAGTTGGCATTGTTTGTCACGGAACCGGTGGTTTCTGCTCCGGTTTTCATGACACCTTCCGGTCCAATCGGGAACTCCAGAGAGAGCTTGGCGTTCCCCGGTACGCCGGTCTGTCCCGGTGTGGGGTACGACTGAACAATGCGCGGAACCGTCGTATTATTTGCCGCGCTAAAGCTCGATGTTCGGAAGATTCGCGAGACGCTCGAGCCGAGCGCGACATTCGAGCTGTTCGTCACACGACCGTTCACCGTGAACTTGTACGTCGTGGATGCGGTCAGTGTCGCGGTGCACGTGATCCTGTTGTCTGATCCGCCGGAAGAGGCGTTGCCAATCGCAACGCTCGCGCAGCGGTTCGATGATGTGTCCGGCGTCGTGCAGGACGCTGCATCTGTCGCGCCGGTGCAGAGGTAGAGCGTGACGTTCGTCGTGTTCGGCGCTGCGGGGCCGGTGGTGATGAACGATCCGCTCGCGAGGTTGATGTCGATGCTTGCCTCGAGCGGGACGAAGTTCTGCGCGTCTGCAGGGCCGCCGCCGGTGAGCGTTGGAGCTGTGCCGATGCCGAGCGTGACACTCGCGGAGTCGATCGGCGTCTGTGTCGTGTTGATGCCGAGCGAGTTGTTCGTGCCGACCTCCACGGAGTTTGAGCCCGCGCTGCGATTCGTGATGCCGCCAAACGTGAACACGATCGCGGTGCCCGCAGCGATGTTCTGTCCATTCCCCGGAGTCGTGTCATTTTCCGCAAGCGAGT
This sequence comes from bacterium, assembly GCA_030646955.1. Taxonomy (GTDB): domain Bacteria; phylum Patescibacteriota; class Patescibacteriia; order JACPHY01; family JACPHY01; genus JAUSKG01. The sequence continues at coordinate 31 of JAUSKM010000002.1, read as the reverse complement.
ACGCAACGATGTTGTTGTTGGCGCTACACAG
>JAUSKM010000022.1 GCA_030646955.1 bacterium | reverse complement strand
AGATGAGCGAGGAGAGCCTACGGCGACTCGGAGAGCTCGACTTTGGCGATGAGCCGCCTCCAGGCAACGAGCATCCGCTGGAAACGGCGGACAGGATCATCGATCGCTTGGAGGATTTTCTCCGCGCGGAACGCATCAGCAATACTGATCCGAAGGGGCGCGAGCGGCTTGATAGGGGCATCGCGGATACAACCCACGCTCTTCAATTCATGCGCGAGCTGCGCGCGAAGCTGGAGAAGCAGCCATCGCCAACGTCTGATGCGGAGATGGGTGGTCAGCGTGAGCACTCGTTCAGTGCCGCGACTGCATCGTGCGTTGCGCATGTCGCGACCAAGCTGCGCGAGACGACGAGCACACCAGTGCTGCGCGACTACCCGATCATCACGGAGCACCTCACGGGGCTCGCAACGCTCCTGGACCAGGCGGTCGCGCGGCTCATGGGCAAGTAGCGCCCACTACTACACGCACGTGTGCAAGTGATCCCCACCTTCGGGTGGGGATCCTTCTTTTTTGCTCGTCCGTGGCACGCTCCAGCGCGTGTTGCCCGGTTGGCGCCACGGTGTTGCTCTTCATACACACACAAGACCCCTCACGCAGGGGTGAGGGGTTGTTTCTTGTGATGGGGGAGCAGAGAGCACTACCACCCCCTCCGGCTCCCTCTCTAGAAGAGTCGGAGGGCCACGTTGCCGTCGGAAAACCCGGTTACTCCACGACGATCCCGAGCGCTTCGCTCTCCGCGAGGAGGGTGTCGTTGGTGGCGTAGAGTTTGGCGCGGAGGGTGTGGGTGCCCGGGGCGGGCGCGGAGGGCCAGAGGATGCGGATGGTTCCGGAGTCGGACGGACGGACGCTGGTGAGCGACGTGCCATCCACGAAGATTTCGACGCGGTTGGTACCGATGGTGGTGGATGCGGCCAGCTCGATGGTGACGGGGAAGCTCGCACGGGGGATGATTGCGTTCGCTGCTGGTGCACGCCACTCGAGCGTCACGGGTTCGCGATCGGTCTGCACGTCCACGGGCACCACCACCGTCCCGCGATTGCCCGCGTCGTCTACGGCGCTCACCGCCACCGCATGCGCGCCGCGGCCGATGGGCGCGGGGAGTCGCACGGTTTGGCGGAACGTTCCTTCGGATGGTGCGAAGAGTGCGGCTTGGATGCCGTCCACCTCCACCGTCATCTGCGTGACACCGCGTGGCGCCGCCACCGTGCCGGCAACCACGAACGTACGCGAGGGGATGATTGCTTGCTGTGCGGGTTCCTGCACCGTGAGGACGGGGCGATTTGCCTCCGTGTGGAGATCGTCCACCTCGGAGGGCGGCGGGCCGAGCGTGATGCCCTCGCGCGCGGCCCACGCCGTGACACCCGCCTCCCAGGGCGCGTACATGGGGTCTGCCGCCGGATCCTCCGGTGCCGGCCCGCGTGGGTCATCGCGGCGCACGTAGTGGAGGATGTCGTGGAGATCTTGGTAGGTGCGTTCCTCCACGAGTTCGGGCGGCGTTGCGTCCGTCGCGCGCTTGCCCGTGGCACGATCGATGCGGACGCGCTGGATGCCCGGGTGCTCGCCGCGCAAGATCGGTTTGTCTGGTTGATCGAGGTCGGGTTGCGGGAACATCTCCTTGGGCATGGTGGCAAGCGCAGCATCCGCAAACGCGCGCCAGATCGGCGCAGCGACCACACTTCCGTCCGCCTTCCCGCGCATCGCGGTGTTGTCGCTGTTGCCCACCCACACGCCCCACGCGAGCGAGGGTGTGAACCCCATCGTCCACGCATCGCGGAAGTCATTCGTGGTTCCGGTTTTTGCCGCAACCTCGCGATCCGTGAACGCGAGCGGGGAGCGGCTCCCAAACACGTACGTACGTGCCTGGTTGTCCTTCATGACGCTGGTGAGCTGGCGTACCGCCTGCTGCGGGAGTACGCGCTCGCCATCGCCACCCACCCACTCCATGAGCACGGCGCCAGACGGGTCCTCCACCTTCAGGACGGCAACCGGCGCGCGACGGGTGCCATCAGCTGCGAGCGCTGCGTACGCCGCAGTATGCTCTAGGAGCGTCACCTCGCCCCCGCCCAGCACCAGCGAGAGGCCGAAGCGTGAGCGGTCTGCGAGCGTTGTGTAGCCTAGCCGCTCGGCGCGATCAAGGACGGTGTCCATGCCCGCAAGGTAGAGTACCTTCACGGCGGGGATGTTCAGCGAACCAGCGAGCGCGGAGCGGAGCGAGATGAAGCCACGTTCCTTGCCGTCGTAATTCTTGGGCTCATAGTCGCCGACCGAGGAGGGGAACGTCGTTGCAACGTCGGCGACGATGGTCTCCGGCACATATCCCTGCTCAAACGCCGTCACATACACGATGGGCTTGAAGGACGATCCTGGCTGGCGCGGGCGCACCGCGACGTTCACCTGTCCATCGATATCGTCGTTGAAGAAATCGCGTGAGCCGACCATGGCCAGGATGTGGCCGTTGGAGGGATCCACGGCGACCAGTGCGGCGTTTGTTGCGCCGAACGATTTTTCATTGCGCTCCGCACGCCCGGCGATTGCCGCTTCGGCGCTCGTAAAGAGATTGTAATCCAGCGTCGTCGTCACGCGGAGACCGCCCTGCTCTATCGCGCGCTCGCCAAACTGCTCGGTGAGGAGCTCGCGGACGTACATGACGAAGTGCGGAGCGGTGATGGGGTCACGGCGCGCCTGCACCCGTGCAAGTACATCCACATGCTTCGCCGTATCTGCCTCTTCCTGCGTGATGTACCCGTACTCCGCCATCCGATCCAGGATGAAGTGGGCGCGGGCCACCAGCTCGTCCGTGTGGCTGCCGTACGGCGAGAGCCGGGTTGGCGCCTTGGGGAGCCCCGCGAGCGTCGCGGACTCCGCGAGGTCGAGCGTCGCAGCGGTTTTGCCGAAGAATGTTTGCGCAGCGGATTCGATGCCGTACGCGTTGGAGCCGAAGGGGATCTCGTTGAGGTAGAGCGTGAGGATTTCGTCTTTCGTGAAACGCTGCTCCAATTGGTACGCAATAAGGAGCTCGCGGAGCTTGCGGCGGTACGTCTTCTCCGGCGTGAGGATTGCGTTCTTCACGAGCTGCTGGGTGATGGTAGAGCCGCCCTGCGCGCGGCCGCCGCCGCGGAGGTTGGAAAGTGCAGCGCGGACGAATGACGTGAAGCGGAATCCCTTGTGCGCGTAGAACGCACGATCCTCAATGGCGATGGTTGCCCATTTCGCGTACTCTGCGATCTCATCCAGTGAGCGACGCGTGCGTTTTTCCTCGCCATGGAACTCAAAGAGGACGTGCTCGCCGGTGCGATCCAACATCTTTGTAGATTGCGGTACTGCGCGCTCCATGAGGCGCGTGGGATCTGGGAGATCACGCGCAGCCCAGGCAAGGAGCACCGCAAATGCGAGTCCGCCGACAAAGAGACCGGCAACGCCAAGCAGGAGAAGCGCTCGGATGAGGGTTCGCGCCCGCCGTGCGTTGCGCCGACGGCGCGCCCCAAGCCGATGGCGATCATGCCGCGGCGGTTCCTCGCGCCATTCACCGGGCGAGTACGGACGTTTTGGTTTGTAGGAGTGGTGATGCATACTGCCGTCGTGTCAGAGAACGAGCGCCCCACCCGCAGGTGGCGCGCCGATGGTGCTTCCGAGCGCCACGCAACGTGCCGCCTTGGTGGGTATTGCGTCCGCGTTGATGGATGCTACAAAATTCAATGAACGAGCATCATGCGATGGTCCGCTCTCAAGGCCTGGGCGGGAATCGAACCCGCGCATAGGGGTTTTGCAGACCCCTGCCTTACCGCTTGGCTACCAGGCCGCGAGGGTGGGCCATCGAAAATGACCGATGGACGGCACAATCATACGATTATCTCCATATGTAGCGTAGCAGAAAGCAGCAATGAGGAGAACCGGATCGCCACCCGCTTGCGCTTATGCACATCAAGTGCGCACGATTATGCGGCATTGTACACATTCGATGAACACACGATGAACAGCATCATTTGGATAGACCATTTTTCGTTTCCATTGAGCCAACTTGACAGTGTTTTTGAGTCGGGTAGTGTAGATGGTGACGGGTGCAGAGAGCGCCCTCGATGCATGCCCTTCTGGGCAGCTTCGTTTTTTCTCCCGCACGTACTCCTGCGTGCCCCACGATCGACTCATAAGTCCTGCGCCGGGTTTCCCGGTTGTAGGCAGAGGCGAGTGGAGCACGCCGGGGGTAGTTGCGGGGGAGAAAGCGATTTTTCTTTTCCACGAAATTCGGATCCCCCGTATGCCCGTAATGGTGCGGGTGGGGGATGTGTGCGCGGCTCCCCGCGAGCCAGTATCTCATGCGTACACGAGGTCCGCGGTCGAAGAGCGTCGAAAGACATTACCGCGGAATGACCGAGATGTGGAAAGGTAAGAGCGCTTCCGGTTCGGCTTGGTAGTTGTGGTGCTTTGGTGCCACGGTATTGTGCCGGACCGGCTCCCCTACCATGCTCCGGTGTCGCAGTGCGGCACCGAGCGATCGTGTGAGGAAGTAGTCCTTTGAAAACGGTTCGTGGGGAAATTGCCACGGTGGCGATTGCACTCGCGATCCTCGAGGCAGGAAGAGGTCTACCATGCAGTCCGAAAGCATTCGAAAGCTGGGTGCGAACGCTCCGATCATCAGCGCCCGAACCCTGGTCATGCGCCTCACCGCGCGGGCACAGGAGCTCGGGTACATGAAGGATCCGCACCTGTTCGGCGCGGTCGCGGTCACCAACCCGCGGAGCTTCCAGGGCGGGTTCGCCGTGCCGTACGGCGACTTCATCGCCTTCCTCCAGGAGCGTGCGGAGCGGTTCGGCAGCACCATCCAGGTCCGGCGCGAGCAGTCCATGGAGGACGCGATCATCGCGGTGGCGGAGCAGGTCGTGGTCGAGCTCGCCCCGGACGACCCGGAGCGCTCCAGCAACCAGATCAAGCGCATGGCGCTCGAGTACGTCATCCAGACGTGCCTCCTGCGGCCGGTGGAGGTGGAGCCGTTCGTGCAGTACGCCGAGCAGGCGGGCAAGCTGCGCAAGTACCTGCAGGCGGTGAACGCGGTCAGGGCGCTGTCCACGGAGGACGGGTTCGCCAGCACCACCGACACCGACGCCGAGCGCATCCTCCGGCTGGCGACGCAGGCGTGGTCCGGCATCCGGACGACCTTCGCCACCAGCGCGCACCTGGGGACGCTCCGGGAGCGTATCGTCACCGCGCCGATGTACACCTCGGCCGCGGTGTGGCGGGAGGTGCAGCAGCTCGAGCCCACCACGCGGCGGAACATCGTGTCCCAGCTCCTCGCCATGACGGCGGAGCAGGGCACGCAGTTCGTGTCCCGGGCCATGGTGGCGGACGCCGCGGCGCGCATCACCGGCAACGAGATGTTCGGCGGTGTGGCCTCGGGCGTCTCGCTCCAGGACTTCATCAGCGGTGCGGGACAGGATCGCTGGATCGGCGCCACCCCCGCGGACAACGACGAGGGCACGTCGTTCCAGGACAGCTCGGCCGCGTCCGTCGGCGAGCTCCTCAGCGGCCTCTTCGGCACCGCGCGCGGGACCTTCAAGCAGGTCGGCGACGGGATCGAGGTCCACGCGACGATCTGCGACACCATCCCGACCGAGCACATCGGCGTGCCCATCTTCGTCCTCGCGGGGCGGCAGGGTGGCGACCATCAACGCTACCGCGCGTAGACATCGGCGGCCGCAGACAGACAGCAGGCCAGGAAGGCACGTCCGCGGAGCGCCTTGGTGAGCAGCATGGCCGCCGCTGCAACCTCTCGGCCAACGCTGTTCCCAGCCCCCACCCTCCGCATGAGGGTGGGGGTATTCTTTTATTCGATGGGCGCCGGGCGCAGGGTACAATGGCAGTACATGACACACACACCCGCACACCCCACACTCATCGTCATCGACGGCCACGCACTTTTGCATCGGGCCTTTCATGCGGTGCCGCCGCTGACATCGCCGTCAGGGGAGCTGGTGAATGCGGTGTATGGGTTTACGACGATTCTCCTGAAGGTACTCAAGGAGTATGCGCCGACGCATATCGCGGTGACGTTTGATACAGGTGAGGCGACATTTCGGCACGAGGCGTACAAGGCGTACAAGGCGACGCGAGCGGAACAGCCGGATGAGCTCTACGCGCAGGTGGATCACATTGAGGACATACTCGCAGCGTTCCGGATCCCGGTGTACGCAGTGGATGGGTTTGAGGCGGACGATGTGATTGGGACGATTGTTGCGCAAGCCGGCAGCCGCCAGTCGGTAGCGGTGAGGCCACGGATTCTTATTTTGACCGGGGACCTCGATGCGCTCCAGCTGGTAGATGAGGACGTGCATGTGTTGGCGCTGACGACATCCATGTCGCAGCCGACGGAGTACGATGCGGCGAAGGTGTGTGAGCGGTACGGTCTTACACCGGAGCAGCTCATTGATTACAAAGCGCTGGCTGGTGATCCATCGGACAACATTCCGGGCGTTTCCGGGATCGGCAAGAAGACCGCGACGGCGATCCTCCAAGCGTTTGGAACGGTGGAGGTGGCGATTGCTGCGGCAGCGCAGGGGAAGGCCGTTGGCGCGGTGTCGGCAAAGACCCTCCAAAAGTTGTTGGATGCCAAGGACGAGATCGCATTTGGGAAAATGTTGGTGACGATTCGGCGCGATGCCCCTGTTGTCTTTGACATGGATGCTGCGGCGCGGAAGGAAATTGATCGAGAGGCGGCGGTGCACAAGCTCCGCGAGCTTGGGTTCTCGTCGCTGCTTGGGAGGGTGGGGGGAAAAGAGACAAGGAATAAGGAACAGGGAACAAAAGCACGGAAGACAGGAAAAAAGAAAGATCAGGAGACGGAACTGCCGTTGGCGGTGACGTCCGCGGAGGAGCTGGCGCGGATTGTTGGCGGCGTGACGGAGGTGGGGGCGTGTGCATTTGCCATGGTGCATGACGATGGATCGCCACGCGCGGCGCACCCGCGCGCGATTGGTTTTGCGTACGATGGACACGAAGCAGCGGCCGAACCGTGGGGCACCGCGCTCGCGGCAACGGCGGGCATCTTTCGGGATGCGGGGATTACGAAGACCACGCATGACGCAAAGGCAGCGATGCATCTTTTGGGGCGCTCACACACGCCGCTTGCGGGGGCAGTGGACGACACCATGTTGATGTCGTACCTGCTCGCGCCCGGTACGCGCAAGCACGACGTTGCGAGCGTTGCATTCCATGAGCTGGGGGTGGAATTGGGGGGAGAGACTCCGGAGGACGAGCAAGCAGCGGAACAGGCGCCCGTGCCCGTAACCCCCCATGCCGCACAGTCCTTCAGCCCGCAGGCCGCTTCCGCTGCCCGCGCCATCGCGCAGCTTCGCCCGTTGCTTGCGCAGCGGCTGGCGGACGAGCAGTTGGAGCGCGTGTACCGTGAGATTGATCTCCCGTTGGTTCCGGTGCTCTACCGCATGGAGCATTACGGCATCGCACTCGACACGGATGCGCTGGGGAAGCTCTCACGCCGTATGCACGAGCAGCTGGACGCCGCGGATGCGCGTATTTTTGCGCACGCGGGCCACACGTTCAACGTGGACTCGCCCCAGCAGCTCAAGACCATCCTGTTTGAAGAAATCGGCCTCGAAGTTCGCGGGATTAAGAAGACCGCGAAGGGCGGGAAGCTGTCTACAGCAGCCGCGGAGCTGGAGAAGCTCCGCGAGGCGCATCCTATTATTGCGGACATCCTCACGCACCGCGAGCTCAAGAAACTCGTTTCAACATACGTGGATGCGCTCCCGGCGCTGGTGGATCCCATGACCGGGCGCGTGCATTCGACATTCAATCAAACCGTGGCGGCAACGGGCCGGCTCTCGTCGGACTCGCCCAATCTCCAGAACATCCCCGTGACGGAACCGTGGGGGCCGGCGATTCGCAGCGCGTTCATCGCGGAGCAAGGATGGCAGCTGGTTGCGTTTGATTATTCACAATTTGAATTGCGCGTTGCCGCCGCGCTCTCCGGGGATGCCGCGCTCCAGCGGGCGTTCACGTCCGGCCACGACATCCACGCCGCGACGGGTGCCGAGGTGTTTGGTGTTGCGCCAGAGGACGTAACCAAGGATCAGCGCCGCGTCGCCAAAGCCATCAACTTTGGCATTCTCTACGGTATGGGGTCGGGCACGCTCGCGGCCACGGCGGCCATCAGCCGCGATGAGGCCGGCGAGTACATCAGCGCGTACTTTGCGGCATACCCGCAGCTTGCCACGTGGATCGAGGAGACCAAAGCACTCGCACGATCACGCGGGTATGTGGAGACGCTTTTCGGGCGCAAGCGGTACATGCCAGAGATCACCTCCGGCGTGCCCATGGTGCGCGCCGCGGCAGAGCGCATGGCGGTCAACATGCCGGTCCAGGGCACGCAGGCGGACTTGGTGAAGATGGCGATGATTGCCGCAGACGCGTGGGTGCAGGAGCAAAACGCCCATTCCTCCTCCGTCATTCCGAGGTCTTCCGAGGAATCTCACACGCAGCACATACAGAAAGGACAAGAACAACGTGACAGCGGCACCGAGCGCATCCGCATGCTCCTCCAGGTACACGATGAATTAGTCTTTGAAGTGCGTGAAGATTTTATAGACGAAGCCATACCCGCGCTTGCGGATATTCTTGAGCATATCTATAAACTTCCGGTGCCCATTGTCGTCGAAGCACGCGCGGGAAAAAGCTGGGGAGAGATGGAACGGATGCGCCTTGACGGTGCGGCGCAGTAGTGGTTATCTCATAGAGATGAGGTCCCATAAGGAGGTAACGTGAGCAAACGAGAACGGATGCGGCAGGCAGCTGCGGAACGCGCATACCGGCGGCTTGTACGGCGAGTAGGCCGCCGATCGGCAGTGTGTGGCGTCTATCGCGTCGGTGGGTACGATCATGAAGGCCAGCTGGCCACGCCGGAGTACCTTGCGCTGGAGCGGCGCAGACGCCAGCGGCAGGAGGACGCATGACACGGAAGATGACGGACCGCGAGCGCTCGGAGCAGCTCATGCGCGCGATGCGGCGGAGCGTTGCAGGGCTCTTTCGCAGGAACAACCTGGCCCTCGGGACTGCGCCCTGGGTGCGCGTGCCGGGAGGTCCCAAGCCGCGTGGCTGGGCACTCCCGCCGGATCCCGACGAAGGCGCATAGCGCCACCCATGAGAACGCCCCGCAGCGTGATGCTGCGGGGCGTGTTCTGTGGGTGCGCAGGTGTTAGCGGTGACTGCGAAGTTTGGCGACGACGCCGTCGATGCGCTGGGCGAAGGTATTGAGCATCACGCCGGTATGTGCGGGTGAACGACGCGCGCTTCCCGGTGCTGCGCTGCGCATCTCGCTCGCGATGCGCTCCAGCTCCCGGGCCACCTCGGCGGCGTTGTCCGCGAGCGGTCGCGTGCTGAGGGTAGCGATCTTCACATTTTCACGCCCAAGGGCAAGCGCGCGCCACACCAGCGCATCGCTGGAGATCTGATGGTCCATGTCGTGCGGAATCGCATCGCACGCGAACATGGGGAGCTGCTCCAGGAGCACCGAATTGAAAGGAATGGCGACTGCCCCTTCCGGTGCGGGGAATTCCCCCACCACCCGACACTGGCGCATGGTGGTGACTTCCTGGGGGTACCACGCATCGCTTGCTGCCAGGGGTACGGCGGGCACGATGAATCGGCTGAGCTGCGCGATGGTTGCGGGACGGTTGGACCGCGTGTGGAACGCTTCGCGGGGGATGACGACCACCCCGTCGTCCAGCAGCGGTTGAACATCGCGGACGCTGTAATAGAGCACGCAGTGATCCTCTCGCTCCATGAGCCCTCCTTCTTTTTTTGTGCGACCGTATCGGGCAGTCGGTGTTAGGAAAAGAACCGTACGCGCCCATCGTAAGGCGTATCGGTTCTGCTGTCAAGAGACACCCCCGCAGCGTGATGCTGTGGGGGGTATGGATGTGCGCTTGCTAGAGCTGGCCGCGGACCCTGGCGAGGATGATGCCGAGGCGCGTGACGCTCATGTTGAGCGTGGCGGCGGTCGCTACGGGGGCACGTTGTGCGATATTCAGAGCGAGGTCGCGGAGCACGTTCATCTCGCTCTCGAGATCTGCTGCGGGATCCGTGTCGCGATTCGTCGGCCGATCAGCCATCACACTGCCGAGCGCCTGCAGCGCGCGGTTACACTGATCATGCAGGCCAGAGGTGACGTCGAGACCGGGAGGCTCGCGGATGCTGAGGCGGCGTCTGATCGCTTCCATCTCCACGAGCGCATCGTGTGCGATGGTGCATGCACGGCGGTAGCGGCGCTGCTCGTCTTCATGCACGTGTACCATGTGGCGGACACGGCCGAGCAGCGTGACGAGCGTATCCGGCGAGACGCCGAGGAGCCTGAGCTCGAAATCGGAGATTCGGATGCCCTCGCTGGCACAGAGCGCCTCCCGAAGGAACCCGGTTTTGAGTGCGCCGCGGACCGCGTCGGCGATGAGCGCGATCTGTCGATCGAGGAGTTCGTAGTCTACGGGCGCTCCGTCATCCGAAGGCCGTTTGGCCGAAGCAGGGGCGTTGCGCAGCTGCTCCGCGAGCGCACGGAGGTGTGCGGTGATCTGCGTGACTTTCCCTCCGCGTTCAAGGCCGTTTTCTGATTGCGCCTCCGGCCAACAGAGATCGTCTGCGATCTCATCGAGCTCTCGCGCTGCCTCCGCTGCCGTCGGATGCGTCGCGGCGTGGTGGTGGCAATCGACTGCGCTGGCAAGGAACGCAAAATCGCTCAAGACGACATCCAGTGCCGCCTTGGCACGCTCGATGCCCGCCTGTGCCGCATCGTACTGTGCCGCGACTTGCTTGGGTATTTTGGGCGGTGCCATGTGCTCCTCCGTTTGGTAAAAGAACTGCGCTGCCACCGTACCCTCCTCGTCCGGCGCGGTCAAGGGAGGTACGATGGGGGACGATGCAGAATCAGCATCAGAGCATAAGAGAGCCCAGAGCCCGAGAGCAAGAAGCTCCCTCCTGCCCTGAGGTTCTCCTGCTCTCATGCCCTCGGGTTTCCCCTATGCTCATCCTCCTCCACGGCGAAGACACCTATCGCTCCCGCGCGCGTTTGCGGGAGCTGACGGGGAAATTTGTGCGAGACGTGGATCCTTCCGGCATCAATCTGGCGGTCTTGGATGGCGCATCCGTAACCGCTGCAGAGATCTGGGGCGCGATTGCAGCGCAGTCGTTTTTGGTGCGACAGCGCATGGTGGTGATCGAGGAACTCGGCACGGCAAAGAGCGATGCAGTGCGCGAGGAGGTGGCTGCGTTTCTCTCCAAGATTCCGGAGGATGTCACCGTGGTGTTCTGGGAATCGAAGAGCTGCAAGTCAACTACCGCAAGCCGCAAGCCCAAGCCAAAGAAACAGAGTGCCGCCAAGAAGCAGCGGCAGCCGAAGGTGCCGGGCGCTGATCTCTTCAAGGCGCTCCTCACGGGGGAGAGCGTGGAGGAGTTTGTGCCGCTCGTCGGTGCGCCGTTGGAGCGATGGGTGGAGGCGTACGCGGTGGAGCGTCATGCCGCGTTTGCACCCGGCGCGTGCCGCGAACTTTGCGCCGCAGTCCGCGGCGATCTCTGGCGCATGGCGCAGGAGATTGAGAAGCTGACGCTTGCTGCCGCCGAGAACAGTGGTTCTTTCCTTGCCTCTGCGGCAGGGGGAGTGAGCGGGGGCGCGCATTCCGATGCGCAAGGAGCACCGGCACCGAGTGATCCCGCTCCAACGGTAGTCCACATCACCTCCGCCCTCATCCGCGAGCATGTGGAGGGATCGGTAACCGACAACATTTTCGCATTCGTGGACGCGCTGGGACGCAGCGACACACGCGCGGCAACTGCGGAGCTTGCGAAGCTCTTAGAGAACGGTGCTGCACCCGAGTACCTCGTCACCATGATCGCGCGCCAACTACGCCTCCTCATGATGGCCGCGGACCTCCTGGCGCGTGGAACACCGCCCGCGGCGCTCGCGGGGGAACTCGGCTGTGCGCCTTTCGCTGCCACCAAGATCGCGCAGCAGGCGCGCACGCAGTCCCTCGCGCACCTCAAAACACTTTCCCAGAAGCTCCTGGATTTGGATCTCGCCATCAAATCCTCTCGCGCCCCGCGTCCCGTCCTGCTCGAACTGTTTTGTCTGGAAGCAACAGCGGCAACCGTGCACCAATAGAGAACGCCGGCCCATACCAGGCCGGCGTTCGTGCGCTGCGGGGATTGTTACCCAAACACGCCCGTTCCCAGCCAGAGCGCAGTGATGGCGGTGAGTGCGAAGAGCGTGGTGATGAGGGAGACGGCCATGGTGCCCGTGACCAGCTCGCGGCCCACGCCATACTCCTCGGCCAGCGTGAATGCGGTGATGGCGAGCGGGGTGGCGCCAAGTGCAGTTCCCACGGCGAGCGGGACGCCCGAGATGCCGAGGAGCGAGAGCGCGATGTAGCTGGCGCCAGCGGGGAGCAGCACCTTGCCGATGCCCAGCGGCACTGCCCAGCGCCAGGGGACGCGTGTGAGTGAGAGGTCGCGTGCAAATGCACCCAGTGCGATGAGCGCGACGGGTGCCGCGGACGCCGCCACCGCATCCAGCGCGTTCATGAGCGGCACGGGGAGCATTGCGACGCCAACGGTTGGCAGCCCGAGCGCCAGGAGTACCACCCAGAGGAATGGGAGCTCAAAGAGCTGGTGCCATGATGCAGTGCGCTGTTTCCTCGATGCATGGAGGGTGAGTGTGCCCAGTCCTACTGCAAGCGCGACGATGACCAGCGCCACCGCGCCAATTGCGGCCAGGCCCGTACCCTCCGCGCCAAACGCGTACGTCGCGTACGGAATGCCAAAGTACGCCGTGGAGCCAAACATGAGGAGCGTCGGCGCGAGCGCGCGGACGTCCGTGCGCCGCGATAGGGGCCGCAAGGTGAACGCGATGATGCCCACCGCAATGTGGCCAGCAACCAGCGCAAGGAGGTACATGGCATCGGCGCGTGCGAGTCCCGGGCCGGTACCGTGGAGCCGGAATACGGACGTGAAGATGAGCGCAGGGAGCGCGACGACAAACGCGTACCGGCTGAGCGCATGCACTGCGCCGTCAGAACGCGGATCCAAGTGCCGCCAGAGCCACCCAATGCCCAGCAGACCAAATGTTGGCACCGTGACGGCGAGGAGAGCGGGGAGCATAGGGAATGGTCAGCTTCAATACTCGTGCGTCATTTTGAGTTCCATCGAAGAATCTCGTCCGTGGCAATGCGCTCGTACATCCCCGTGCTGCCTGACGATGCATCTGACGATCCTCATATTGCAGTATACCCTGATGGAAGCAGCCCCGCTCAGAGAGAGCGGGGCTGCGAGGGGTCACGCGACCTTGCGGGTGCGAATGCCGGCGATCATGGCGCGGAAGACGGCGCTGATGACCGGCTTGTAGTTGGGGTTCTGGAGGAACGCCACCTGGAAGCCGTGCAGCACCTCTACGCCATCCGCATCGCGCGGGATGGGGTCGATGGCCAGAAGCTCCCGCCGATGGACGTCGTACGAGGCGACGAAGCGGCCGCCGTCGGGGTAGCCGTAGACCGCGTACGCGAGGCCCAGTCCCTCCGAGGCGTAGAACTGCTCGGAGATCGCCAGCATGGCGGGGTCATTGGGCTCGGCGAACCGCCGCCCGCGTGCGCTCCCTTCCATCGCCTGCTGCGTCCGCTCCCGATCGCCGCCTGCCGCGTGGGTGAGCAGACGCTCGTAGAGGCGGTACGCGTGAAAGGAGGGCGGCTCGTTGCGGCGCGCGGTTGCGCCGAAGGCGGCCTGGATCTGCGCGGCGATGCTGTTGTCGCGCATGCGGTCCTCGTCGCGCATCGGCAGGAAGCCGGACGACGCGAGGTGGGGGACCGCATAGAGCGCGGTGAGGTCGTGCTCGTACAGGAATTGGAGTACGGAGAGCTCATCCACCACGTCAAAGACGGCCTCGCCGTGCTGCCCGCCACGCGCGTGCTGTCCGCCCGCAGGGGCGAAGCACGTGCAGCGGAAGCCGCGTTCATCGTACGCGCCGGTGCGTTCGCCGGCCAGCTCCGTGCGCGCCCCCTCGGGGATGCGCTGGAGCACGGCGTGCGTGAAGCTGGTCCTGCGGTGCCGCTTAGCGGCGGCAGGCGGCACGGGCATGCCGCGCACGCCGTGCTGCCGATCACGGAAGACGATGACCAGCTTGGGCGTCACGTCACACTCCCGTACCTTGCGGCCGTCCTGGTCGAACGTGCGCACGCGGTCCACCTTCACGAAGATCTCGCGCACGTGGCCGCCGAGCGCGCTCGGGACGCGGAGGTTGTAGCGGTGCTCGTCCGTCACCTCACGCGTATCGCGTCGCGCATCCGGTACCTCGCGCGTGGTCGCCGTCCGGGCCTTCCCGCCCGGTACCGGAGCGTGTCCGCCGCGCTGCTTGTGCATGTACCGGTTCCGATCCCGCCGATCCTTGCCGTGTCGCTTGGCATCGCGTGCCATGGGATCCCTCCTTCCGTGTTGGTGGGCAGAGCGCGATCGCTCACACCCGGAATGAACAGCCGTCCGCACGGAGGCGGACGCTCCAACCTAGCATCACCGGTATGCGCTGTCAAGCATAGATTTACATCACCCAAAAGTACTCCACAGCACATGTGCACAACCATGTTGTGCCTGTCAGAAGTTTCTAACAGCACAAAAATATTAGGAAAATACGAAAATAATCCTGCTACGATCTTCGTCTTGATCCTCCCCCTCTTCTAGAGGGGGAGCCAAAGGGGGTGTGCACTGCGAGGAGGCGCCGACGGTTAGAGTCCTTGACTCCGCCCCCCACCAACGCTACAGTACCCACGCACCTTGAACAATTGAGGAACAAGGAATCCCCGCGGTAACGATAGCCGCATCTGCGCCGTGAGGCGCGAAGAAAGGTCCCCATGTCCGAACCAAAGTCCCAGGACCCGATGTCGTCGGAGCAGCAGCACGCGGGGGTGACACGCAGCATCCCCCCGGATGCACTGGAGGTGACGATCGGCGGGAAAACCGCGCAGCAGCTCATCGAGGAGCTGGAGCGCGCGGGGCATCACATCGCCTCGTACGCGCGCGCCATGTTCCTCCATTCGTCCTGTATCCTGCACCCACACCCGAAGCGTATTTCGCTCGTGCTCCGCACCCCAAGGAATTTCGGGATAACGCAACGCGCAACGCTCGACACCATCTGCCGCTGTGCAGCAGAGCACGGTCTCGGTCGCTGCCCCGCGGATGTCGGTCCCTCCTTCTTGTTGCAGCACCATGCAGCGCTCGTGGGAGATCATCGGTGGGTGTCGATCGCTATGGATCCGATCCCTGGCCCCATTGGTGACCGCCCGCGGGTGTTCAGCGTCGGGCGTGATGCGAGGGCGCGCGGGGGGTCGTGGCTGGGCCACGACTGGGCGTATCCACGGACTTATTGGGATCCAGACGACTGGTTTGCACTTGCCGTCGCAAGTGAAACGCTTTGACCCGTTGTACTTTTCTGCGCTGTTGCGATGACCGAATGCTTGACCCCTTTGTCCATTGGATGCTTGATCCTTGGGCCCGCAACGCGAGCACCCCCGACCATGGTCGGGGGTGCGTTCTGTTGAGGGCGGTTATGCATTCGCCTCATTCATGCTCCCCCCACAGCTCCTCTGCCGGAAGCAGACGCACGCCACCGATGGTGGATGCGCCGGTGAGCAACATGACCAGGCGGTCCACGCCCAGCGCGATGCCAGCGGTGGGCGGCATGTGGTCTAGTGCGGCAAGGAATGCCTCATCCAGTGGGTAGACGGGACGCCCTGCACGTGCGCGGTGGGCTTGATCTTCCAGGAACCGCGCGCGCTGCTCTGCGCTGTCTGTAAGCTCTGTGAAGCCATTTGCAAGCTCTAGGCCATTCGCGTAAAGCTCTACACGCTCGGCATAGCGTGGGTCTTCCGGCTTGCGCCGCGCCAGCGATGCAAGCTGCACCGGCCAATCGTACAAGAATGTCGGGCGGTCCTGCCCCAGTTTTGGCTCCACATCCGTGAGATGGATCTTGAAGAAGCAATCATCAAACGTGTCATCAGTGCTCACCGTAAGCCCGCGCGCAAGGCACGCCGCTGCCATCGCCTCGCGCGTCAGCAACGTGTCCAGATTCAATCCCGTATAGCACTGCCACGCCTCACGCATGGTCAGGCGCTCCCATTTTTCTCCTCCGTCATTGCGAGGAGTCCGCGATGAAGCAACCGCACACGATACAATGGATTGTTGCGGGTGAGATTGCTTCGCGGACTCGCAATGACGCGATATGGGGGATAGAGCAGGGGCAGAGAGGGAGTGAATGAGTGCCTCGCAATCGTCCATGAGATCCACGTACGTTGCGCCCGGGCGGTACCATTCCAGCATGGTGAACTCCGGGTTGTGGCGTCCGCCCCACGGCTCGCCATCGCGGAATACGGGACCGATCTCAAAAACACCGGGCAGCGCAGGGTCCAGCGTGCCCGATCCCAAGAGCTTTTTAATGCTGAATTCCGGCGACATGCGCAGGAATCCATCGAACCCATTGCCACGATGGTCGTGGACGGTTGCGCACATCGGCTCTAGCTCCGGTTCCTGCGAGGGGTGCGCCAGCAGCACCGGCGTTTCCACTTCCAGGAACCCGCGCGACCAGAAAAATTCGCGGATCCCGCGGACAATGCGCGCGCGGGCATGGAGTGGTGTCATGGGCGTCATAATTGATGTTGTCGGTGTCATCTATCTGTTTCTCCCCCTCTCCATCGCCCCACCTCTCCCTCCCTTACCCTCCCTCTCCCCGTGTACGCGGAGAGGGAGGGGATCAGATGGGGATACATCCAATCCTTTTGGTTTTACCTTGCGCTCGAATCACACAAGACCCCCCGCAGGCGCGAGGGGTCTTGTGCTGTCGCGTTACTCCGGGATGTACGGCATCAAGGCCATTTGCCGCGCCCGTTTGATGGCGGTGGAAAGGCGGCGCTGGTGCTTGGCGCAGACGCCGGAGCGGCGGCGCGGGGCGATCTTCTTGTATGAGGATACGAACCGGCCGAGGAGCTGCGTGTCGCGGTAATCGGGCTCCGCAATCTGATGCACGCAGAAGAAGCAATGCTGCTGGGCCTGCTGCACCGGGCGGCGCTGCTGCTGCCGTCCGCGCGATCGGTCGTTGGGTGGTTTGGTGAAAGCCATAGGAGGGACAAGGAACAACGTTCAATGTTCCATGTTCTTGGGTTGCTCAAAACGGAATTTCTTCTACCTTAATTTCATCGTGGGATTCCATGGCCATGGCGTGGACGGGCGTTGGCGCTTCTGCGGCGGTCGGGGGCGCAGCCGGCTGGCGGCGGTTGAGTTGCTGTGTGCCTCCACCCGGTGCGCGATCAAGCATGATCATGTTCTCGGCAACGATCTCCGTTCGGTTGCGCTTCCCGCCGTCCTGTCCCTCCCACTCGCGCGTCTTCAGGCGGCCTTCCACATACACTTTGCGGCCGCGGCCAAGGAACTGGCTGCAGATCTCCGCGAGTTTTCCGAACGCGACGATGTTGTGGAACTCCACCTCCTCCTGCCGTTCGCCGGACTGCTGGTTGGTCCAGTAGCGGTTGGTTGCGATGCTGAACGTGCAGATGTTTGTCCCACCCGCTGTTGCGCGTGACTCCGGATCCCGCGTGAGATTCCCGATGATCATGACCTTGTTGAGGGTCATAGGAGCTGCAAGCGGACAGCGGCAAGCTGCAAGCAACGCGCTTGGGGCTTGTGACTGTTGGCTTGGGGCTTACTTATACCATTTCCTTTCCAAGGATTTCGTCGAGTTTCTCATCGAGGTCCGCAATGGCTTCCGGTGGCGTATCGCTTGCCGCAGCCGGCTGCTGCTCCGATTCCTTCCCGGCCTTCATGGCCGCTGCTGCCTTTGCGGCGACTGCGCGTTCGCTCTGTGTGCGCTCGATGGTTTCCACGTTCGCGCCGATGGATCGTACGCGCGCGCTCTTCACGGTAACGATATATCGAAGCAGGCGTGGCTCAAGGCCAAGCTCGCGCGTGATGGACTGGAGCGCGGTGGTCGGCGCTGCAAACTCTACCAGCTCATACTCGCCAGCCGTATGCGTACCGATGGGGTACGCGAGCCGCTGACGTGCAAATTCGCGCGAGGTGATGATGCGTCCGCCATCTGCGGTGATTATTTCCGCGACGCGGCTATGGATCGCCGTACGTTCCTCTGCGTTGTCGTGGAGTGGCACGAGGTACAGCAACTCGTACACCTGCTGTCGTACCGCCGGCACCGCCGCCCGTTCCTCCGCCGCCGTACTGTCCGCGGCGACATCCGTCTTCGTGTCCATACCGTATGGGTGGTTACGGGGAGGCAGATGCACGGCGCATCATGTCCCATGGTCAACTTCCATAAGGAAGTCGCCCGTAAACCATTAAGGATTACTTTGCCCACCATACCATGTCATTCCGGAAACCACAACACCCGCCCCCACATGGGGACGGGTGTTGTTTTTTCTATTCGTTTTCGGCGTTACCGGAGGTACTGGAACGGGTTGACGCGGGCGCCATTCGCGAACACCTCGTAGTGGATGTGCGGACCCGTGGAGCGACCGGTGGATCCAACGAGTGCGATCTGTTGGCCGCGGTCCACCTGTTGCCCCTTCGCGACGAGGAGCTTCGAGGAGTGTGCGTAGCGCGTCTTGAGTCCGTTGCCGTGCTCGATCGTCACCTGGTACCCGTACCCGCTGAGCCAGCCAGAGGACACCACCGTGCCCGGATCCGATGCGTAGATCGGCGTGCCCTGCGCAATGGCGATATCCACGCCATGGTGGCGCCAGGTGAAGTACTGCGAGATGCGGTACGTGGCGGTAGACGGCCAGAAGAACTTGCCCGGAATTTCTGGCAACGGCATCGCCACCGCCTTCGCAATGGCCTTCGCGGGTCTCGGTGTTGGCGTCGCGGCCTTCGGCTTACCGCCGACCACGATGAGCGCGTCGCCGGGTTCGATATCATCCGCATCCACGAGGCGGTTGAATTCGAGTACTTCCTCGGCATTCGCCTCGTACGTTTTGGCGATTTTTTCCAGCGTATCGCCGCGTTTCACGGTATGGAGCACGCCATCTGCCGGGAGAACCTTGAGCGTTTGCCCAGGACGAATGAAAGAGGAAGACGAGAGATTGTTCGTCCAGAGCACCGTGGATGTCCGCAGGCCAAATCGCTCCGCAATTGTGGAGGTCGTGTCGCCCAGCTCCACGGTGTACAGCGAGACACCCTGGCGGCCGTGGTCTTCCACTGCGGTATCCGTGAGCACCGGCTGCATGAGCGCGTAGCCCGAGATCTGCGGCGCGGCCGCGCGTACCACCTCTGCGCCCAGCACCGTTGGTACGAGCGCCTGGATGGATGCGGCGCGGAACGACGGCTCTGCCGTCGGCGCTGCCGGGCCGGCGATCACCTCTTCTTGCAACGAGGGATCTTCCGAGGTGATGAATGCACGCAGGAGCGGACGCTCGCCAACGAACCCGCCGTACTCGCGTGCCTGGAGGGACTGTACCGCAACCAGGAGGAGGAGCACCGCGAATGCCACCTGCACCGTCGTGCGGTTCATGAGCACGCTGGCCAGGAGCTCGCCCCCGCGCTGCTGCATGGAGGCACGACGAAACATCCACCACACACGGTAGAGCGGGATGGCCATGCGCACGAAGAAACCGCCGCTGGCGCACGCCGCAGACGACAAAGCCCTTCCCGCATGGTTGATGCCATGCAGGATCGGGAAACACCATTCAATTGCCTTGAGACCAATCGCGATGAACGTCCGTTTGAACGATCGTGCGATAGTTACCTCGTCCTGTCTCTCCGCGCACACGCCTCGCCTGCTGATCGGTGCCTGACTACGGCACCATACAGAGCGGCTGCGGTCATCTGCTGCGTCGGATCGACGTGAGCTCGGCACTCCCAATCGTGGCACCAAGGTGCCTGTGCCGAGCGAACTGCCCATGGGTGGGCGTTGAGTTCAGAATACAAACAAAAAAGCTCGAATCACTGCTTCCGAAGATGCACAAGCGATATCGAGGCCTTTGCTCCCACAGTAGCATTTTCAGGGTTTTTTGTCAATCCTCAGTCAGCAGAAATTGGCTCTATGATGCGGAGTTTTGCCGTATTTTGCGATTGCCTTTAGGTGGGCTACGGTGCCATATCCTTTATGCCGGGCAAAGCCGTGCTGTGGGTGCTCGGCATCAATTGCAACCATGAGGGAATCGCGGTATGTCTTCGCGATGATGGACGCGGCGGCGATGGATTTGACGGTGCGGTCGCCTCGAACGATTCCGCGTTGCGGGAATGGCAGGTTCGGGAGCGTCCAGGCGTCCACGAGCACGAACGGCGTGCCGGTTGTGCAACGCGGCGAAGCGAGCAGCGCCGTGATGGCGCGTTGCATCGCGAGGTACGTTGCGCGACGGATGTTGTGCGCATCGATTTCCGCAACACTCGCCACGCCGATGCCCCACTGCGCACCGCGCTGCGCGAGGAGTGTAGCTACGCGGTCACGCTGGGCAGCCGAGAGCAGCTTCGAGTCGCGTACGAGCGCGATGCGCGAGGCGAGCGGCAGCACGCACGCGGCCGCAACCACCGGACCGGCCAGCGGCCCACACCCCGCCTCGTCCACGCCGATGGGCAGGTATCCAGCCGCGATGAGCGCACGTTCATGGTGGAAGGTGGGTGGGCGCATAGTATGCGCGAGCGCGATGATGCTCTGTTCAGCGTATCACGGACCTACCCCTCCTATCCTCCCCTCCCATCGGGAGGGGAGTGATAAGAAATCCAGTCCTCCCCCTCCCGTTGGGAGGAGGGAGTTAGAGGGGGTGGGCGTATGTTTCCGCGGTGGTTGGTGAGGCGAATAAACACGAAGACCCCCCACCCTCGTGCGAGGATGGGGGATCATGCGCCGATCAGCGGCGCGGGGTCGGTGGGGCGGGCGACATGGGCGGTGTGCCGCCGATGTGATCGAGAAACGGGAAGGCGAGCGCTGCCTTGATCGCAGCAACGACGCGCTTCGCATGGCCCACTTGCTGCCGCTCGTGCTCACTCAATGCCTGTCTGCCCGCGAGCGCCTCCGCATCGGGAAGCGCAAGACGCAGGCCGTCGAGCACCGCCGATGCTTCGCTGCGTTCTCGCACCTTATTGCGCTGGATCTCCGTCTGGAGCAGCGCCTGGAGCCGCGCGTTCTCCACCTGGAGCGCGGTGAGCTGCGGGTTGGGTTGCTGTCCTCCGCCACCGCCCTGATTGCGTCTCCCTCCATCTCCATCGCGATCGCGATCGTTTCCGCGTGCCATGAGGTGCTCCTCTACCGGAATGCGGTGGCGCGAAAGAGTGTTGTGTCCACGCGAGAGGCGGTACCGCCGATGAGGCGAAACAGCGATCCGCGGAGTGTCTCGAACACGTCCGGTGCGGCCTCGCTCGGCCGTCGTACCGTCGGCTCCATCGCGCCCGCACATCCGCTCGGGCACCGATAGCCAAAGATGGTGCGATGGGTGAAGTGTTCACGGCACACGGGGCACTGGGGTGCGCCGCGATGGTCCTCCTCGATTTTCTGTGGCCGCGACATCCCGTCGGAGCCAGTGGAAAGGCGCTGCAGTGTCATCGTTTCCTCCTCGTCCTGCACTCTCAGCATACTGCTGTGTTGCACAGAACAAAAAACAGTATCACGAAACCGCCCACTTGTCAAGCGTGCGACACCCTGGCACAGTGGGAGTGTTCCATGAGCTGCAAGCTCTAAGCTGCAGGCTGATTGGATTTTTTTGTTTTCCCCCGCGAGCAGCCAGGAGCTTGCATCTCGTATCTCTCATATGACCTCAGTCCTCACCTTCGCGTTGCTCTGCGCCGTCGCGTCCATCGCGTACGGCCTGTGGCTCGCCGCGAAGATCAATCGCCTCCCTGCGGGGGAGGGCAAGATGGTGGTGATTGCGAAGGCGATTCAGGAAGGTGCGCGCGCGTTCCTTAAACGCCAGTACACGGCAGTGGGGTGGATCGGCGCGATTCTTTTCCTCGTCATCGGTTTCGTGCCGTCGCTCGGTTGGCAGACCGCGTTGGGCTTTGCGGTGGGTGCGGTTCTCTCTGGGCTTGCCGGCGCGATCGGCATGCGCGTGGCGGTCCGCGCGAACGTCCGTACGGCGGAGGCGGCAAAGTCCGGCCTCTCCAAAGCGATGCACGTTGCGGTCCAGGGCGGCGCGGTCACGGGCTTGCTTGTGGTGGGCCTCGCGCTCGCGGGCGTGACGACGCTCTTCTGGCTCTTTGGCGCGGACGCGGATGCACTCCGCGCGCTCGTTGGCTTTGGCTTCGGCGGTTCGCTTATCTCTGTCTTCGCGCGGCTCGGCGGCGGCATCTTCACCAAGGCGGCGGACGTGGGTGCGGACCTCGTGGGGAAGGCGGAAGCAGGCATTCCGGAAGACGACCCACGCAACCCAGCAGTCATCGCGGACCTTGTGGGCGATAACGTGGGTGATGACGCAGGCATGGCTGCGGACCTCTTTGAGACGTACGCAGTGACCACGATTGCTACGATGCTCCTGGGCTCGCTCACCGGCGGCGTGGATGGCCCGGCGGTGCTCTACCCGCTCATCATCGGCGGCATCGCCGTCATCGCGTCCATCATTGGCACGTTCGCCATCCGCCTGAAGCACGGTTCCATGGCGATCATGGGTGCCCTCTACAAGGGCCTCGCTGCCGCAGGGGTGCTTGGCGTCATCGGCGTCATTTTCATCCCGCGTCTCTTTGATATCGGGACAGCGTCATTCAATCTCGCTGCGGTTGCACTCTGGGGTCCGGCGCTCATCGGGTTCGCCGTCACCGCGCTCATCGTGCTCATCACCGAATACTACACATCGACGAAGTGCAAGCCGGTGCGCTCCATCGCGAAGGCATCGGAAACCGGCCACGGGACAAACGTCATCGCCGGCCTCGCGGTAGGCATGCGCGCGACGTGGTTGCCGGTGCTTGTCATCGCTGCTGCGATCTGGGCGGCGTATGCAATCGGCGGCCTGTACGGGATTGGCGTTGCCGCGATGGCGATGCTCTCGCTTGCGGGCATCATCGTAACCATCGACGCGTTTGGTCCGATCACGGATAACGCGGGCGGCATTGCGGAGATGGCCGAGCTCTCGGCGGACGTGCGCGCGGTGACGGATCCGTTGGATGCGGTGGGGAACACGACGAAGGCAATCACGAAGGGCTACGCCATCGGCTCTGCTGGTCTGGCCGCGCTCGTGCTCTTTGCGGATTACACACACAACTTGGAAGCAGCGGGCATTGCGGCGGAGTTCCCGCTCAATGACGTGCGCGTACTCGTCGGACTCCTCATCGGCGGCATGCTCCCGTACATCTTCAGCGCGCGCGCGATGGAAGCCGTGGGTCGCGCGGCGGGTGCGGTGGTGCAGGAAGTGCGCCGGCAGTTCCATGAGATCAAGGGCATCATGGAGGGAACCGCCAAGCCGGAGTACGGACGCTGCGTGGATATTGTAACCAAGGCAGCCATCAAGGAGATGGTGGTTCCGGCACTCCTGCCCGTGGTGGTTCCGGTGTTGGTGGGTCTGTTCCTGGGCCCGCAGGCGCTGGGTGGTTTGCTTGTTGGCGTGCTCATCACCGGGCTCTTCCTTGCTCTTGCGATGACCACCGGCGGCGCCGCGTGGGACAACGCAAAGAAGTACATCGAGTCCGGCGCGCACGGCGGCAAGGGTTCCGAGGCGCATAAAGCCGCAGTGACGGGCGACACGGTGGGCGATCCGTACAAGGATACTGCCGGCCCGGCAATCAATCCGATGATCAAAATTGTGAACATCGTCGCACTGCTGATCGTGGGATTGCTCTAAGGTGACAATGAATGTGAAGAACCGTCCCCCGAGGGGGACGGTTCTGGTTTTGCTCACGCGACGTCGGTGGTCGTGGGCGTGCGCGCGGCGTCCTTGATCAGCATCTGCTGGACGCACGACAGTCCGTGCACTTCGTTGAGCACACGACCGCGCCAGATGAGCACCGGTCCGGCCGCGATGAAGTCGTACAGCGCGCAGGCCTGCTCGCATAGCGTGTTGTACGCCCCGCTCACCTCGCGGTACTCTCGCTGCACCCCGGTGAGCTGCTGCTCGAGGTCGTCGTTCCGCGCTTCGAGCGCGCCGTTTTCTTCCAGGAGCTCCGCAATCTTCTCGCGGAGCTTTTCGATCTCGCTCTGCTCACGCTCCACTTCCTCGGCGGCAGCCCGCACGTCCTCGATGGCCGCGGGATCCTCGATGAGTCGGACGAGCAAGTTGCCGTCGCGGACCAGGCGCATGCCGTACTGTTTGGCCGCGTGCGCATCCGTGGTGTACCGCTCGGTGTCCGTGACAGCATCGCCACACCGTACGTCGAGACGGCTGCCGACGATCTGTGGGACGGCATGCATGCGCGGCGACACGAAGGGGGAGCCGAGCGCGAGAAACACGCGTCCGCCTGTCTGCTCGTCCACGGAGAGGAGCCAGCTATCCCACTTTCCGGACGAGAGGTAGCACGCGATGGCGATGAGGCCGTGGTAGCATCCCGGCGGCAGCGTGATGATCGCTGAGATGACGCCCTCGCCCAGCTGGCAGCTCACGGGAACCGTTGCTCCGATGATGAAGAACTGGCGCACGTGCTCCTGTGCGGAGACAAGCACGTTGCGGCCGGAAGCCGCCGCCACGAGACACTTCATGGGTTGCATTTCGCACTCCTTCCAACGCATACCGCGGGGATTCCCCGCGGGTTGGGAAAGGCCAAGCGGCAGTCAGGAACCTCCCCGAATCTGCCGGACAGTGCACACGCATTGTCAATGTCACCGTAACGCAAGCAGCTCGGGTTGTCAATGTTTCGTTGTGTGGCTTGACTCCCGCACAAGAAATGCGTACGGTGGGGCGGTGGCGGGATGGCAGTATCGTTCGGCACGGGTGTCCTTTTGCAATGGGGGGAGAGGAGGGTGCATGGCATCGAAAGTGCAACAGCAAGCGCCCGAGGTGCGGGTGGCGGCGTTCATGAGTGACGTGTTCATCACGGACTCACACGGTCTCCTGGCGGAGTGCTATCGCGTTGCGCTGGACACGTACGGCGTGCGGCTCCCGGGCGGGCACCTGGGCGGCATGACGCCGCACGCGCGCATCCGGGAGTGCTTGCGCGTGGCGGGTGTGGACCCAGACCCCCATGACGTCCAGCGGGTGACCGCGGTGTTCTGCAGGAAGATGGAACAGCAGATCGTCGCGGGCGCCATTGTGTGCGATCCCATGGCGCGCTCGCGGATCGAGGAGCTGCGGGTGCGGGGGTATCGCGTTGCGCTGGTGCATGCGGGATACGGTGCGGATGCGATCGCGGAGCGGCTTGGCATCGTGGACGTGCTGACGGCAGTCGTGGGTGCGGAGCATCTGGATCCGGATGAGTCGGAGCACCGACTGGTGGGGCGTGTGACGGGGAGCATCCGCGGTGCGCGTGTGGACGCGTGCTGCGGCATCGTCGCTTCGCTCGCGGGCGCGCGACTGTTCGTGGACGCCGGCGCTGCGGCCATCGGCATCGTGGGGAGCATGGATGCGGAGCCGTTCGGACGTGCCGGCGCCGTGCCCAACTTTCGGACGCTTTCGTATCTCGCATCGGGTATGGTGGAGGATGCCATCAACCATCGCCGCGGCGTCAACAGGAAACACGCAGACGACAAGTAGCGGTTGCGCCGCGGTCCCATCCCAGGGCCGCGGCGTTCTCTTGGCGCAAGCGGTGCTTCTTGACATAGAATATGTTCCATGAATGAATGAGAGAGAACACCTATGCACATCACCACGACACAACTTCCGAAATCCCAAGTCGAGATGGAGATTGAGATCACCACGGAGGAGCTGCAGCCGTACCTCGTGAAGGCAGCGGCGGCACTCTCGCGCGAGCATCCGCTTAAGGGTTTCCGCCCGGGCAAGGTGCCGCTCGACGTTGCCGTGCAGCGGTACGGCGAGATGGCGGTGTACGAGGAAGCAATTGATCCCGCCGTGCGCGATACATTTGTTCGCGCGGTCAAGGAACAGCAACTCACCACGGTTGGATCCCCGAAGATAGAAGTGACCAAGCTTGCGCCAGGCAACTCCGTGAAGTACAAGGCGACGGTTGCGTTGCTCCCCAGCGTCACGCTTCCGGATTGCTCCGGTATCACCGTCACGCGGCGCGGCGTGCAAGTGACGGATGCGGACATGGAGAAAGCACTGCGTGACCTCCAGCACATGGCTCCCAACGAGGCGCTCGCAGACCGTGCGGCCACAGAGCAGGACGCGGTGGTTGTGGACCTCGATCTCGCGCGCGATGGCGTGCCGGTGGAGGGCGGCCAGGCGCGCAATCACCGCATCAACCTCTCGGAGGAGTACGAGCTGCCCAAGGTGCGCGAGGAGCTGGTGGGGATGTGCGCGGGCGCGGCAAAGACATTTGATGTGCAGTTCCCCAAGGAGCACTTCCAGCAGCAGCTCGCCGGCGCAACGCTCGCATGCACGGTGAAAGTGATCGGCGTGTACACCGTGACCTATCCCGTCATGGATGACGCATTCGCGCAGCGGCTCGGATTGGATTCCATCATCCAACTCCGCGGGCGTATCCGCGAGAACATCGAGCAGGAGGCAAAACAGAAAGCGCGCCAGCAGGAGGATGTGGAGCTCCTGGACGCGCTTGCGGACGGCATGGCCACGGACGAGCTACCGGATGTGCTTATCACCAACGAGGCACATCGCATGGTGGGGGAGCTGGAGCAAAACATCACGCAGCGCGGGCTGCCGTTTGCGGACTACCTAGAGCAGCTCAAGAAGACGCGCGATGATATCCTCTTGGACATGGCGCCGGAAGCAGTACGCCGCGTGAAGGTCTCCCTGGCCACCCGCGCCATCGCGCAGCAGCACCCCGAGGTGTGTACCGTCGAGGAGCCGGAGGTGGATGCACGCATTGCGCAGGAGCTCCAGCGGTACAAGGACGATGAAGGTATCGCAGAGCGCGTTACCTCCGAGGAGTCCCGCGACTACGTCCGCTCCATGATCAAGAGCCAAAAGATCGTTGACTGGCTCCGCACGCAAGTGCAATGGAAGGAGGCAAAGGCAGAGAAGGCGAAGAAGAAGTAATTTCTTCTTTCGTCACTGCGAGTCCGCGAAGCAATCGCACACGACGGCGTAGTGAGAGAAGGTACACTCCCTGCTACCAATAAGCACACCCTCGTCCCAAAGGACGAGGGTGTTGCGTTGCGCCTTAAAGACGCACGACCACGCGGCTGAAGCCGCTCACTGCACCGATGTACACGGGGACCATGAGCGCGCCAGCGGGCGGGTATGCGGTAAAGAACTCGACGAGTGGAATCATCGCGCAGAGCACGAGCGCGGTGAGCATGGTGAGCGGCCAACGGCCATGGCGCTCCGCAATGTGCTCAGCCTCGATGGCGCACAGGTGGCCGATGAGGCCGGTAAGTATAACGAATGTCACCATGAGGAGGCAGATCGCTCCAGGTCCCATCACGTGTGCTCCATCGTGCGCAGGTGCTCATGCCATGTAGCACCAATGAAAGCAAATGTCGCGATAATACCGATGACGCCGAGCCCAATCCACTGGGTCGAGAAGTGTGCAGGGAGCGCAATCGTCAACAGGAGAAACGCAGCGATTGCTGCGCGGCGATGTACGAATGAGGCAGCGATGTACCCCATTGCTGCACTCAAGGCGCACATGAGAACCACGAGAGCAACGAGGATGCCAGTCCACATCACGTATGCTCCATGACGTCGGCCACCTGTCGCGCAAATGCGCCCATGAGCACGGCGGCGCTGCAGCAGGTCACCATGATGCACGCGAACGCAATGGAACGGTGTTCCAGCGGGTCCAGGATGGCAAAGCCAATGCTGGAGAACGCGGGAAGAAGGTACGCCTTCAGCTCAATGGCGCGCTTGAACGCGCGCGGCCCCAACAGAAATTCCACCGGACCGCAGGCAAGGCACAGGCCGAGAAAGAATGCGAGCTCCATCGTGCACGCTCCTTGGTATGAAAGGACACGCGCCCACCGTAACACGTGGTGGAAGATGGGGCAAACATCCGTGTGCGCAAAGGCGTCTCATGGCCTAGGGAAATAAGCACACCCTTGTCCTAAAGGACGAGGGTGTTGCGGTGTTCCGGTCCTCCCCCTCCCGCTGGGAGGAGGGAGTTAGTGGGAGGTGGGTAGCGGACGCAGACGAGCGGGAGGGGAGGGACATGAACAGGAAACCACCGGGCCGTAGTCCGGTGGTTGTTCGTGGCGCTATCGCTTGCGGCGAATGAGGAGATCCTTGCGGTTCTGTGCGAGAGCGATGCCGGTCATGCCGCCAAGTTGCGGTGGCGGGTCGGGCGTGTTCGCCTCGGCGTCGCGCAAGCGGCGTCGTTGGCGAAATTCGCGCAGGACAATCCAGATGACGGTTCCGGTGACCCCACCAAGTATGCCGTTGAGTGCCCATTCCCACATCACGCACCTCCTTCCATGCGCGGTGCCGCGGCGATACCAAGGCCGCCGCCGGCGAGTAGCACCGCCGTGCTCACGAAGATGGCCGATGCGACCACACTACCCGTGAGATATGCGGCGATCCTGGCGCCGATCATCGCAAGCACGAGGAGCAGCACGCAGCCGCCAAGAAAGCGGAACCGCAGGACGGCTCTGCCACAGATGCTGGTGATTGCGGCAATCACGATCACTGCGACGAGCACGTAGGGGGTCATTGCCTCTGTATGCATGAGCGCCTCCATCATGTGCTCCCACGCTTCGGAGGGTCGGCCTCTTGGAACTGCCGGAACGCGGCCTTCGGGACCGCTCTGATGCGCCGGGGTGGGTGCGGGGCGGGGGTGGCGAGGGCGGCATGCACCGCGTGCGCGAGGTGGCCGAAGCCGCTCCCGATGTACGCTCCGCCCAAGACCATGAGTATCGCCGTAAGTTGCCGATGTGCGGTGAGCTCGCTCACGATCATCACACCGACGAAAATGGCACCCAGGAGCCAGGTGACGAGCGCGAAGAACCGTCGGCTTGGGAGGCGAAACCCGTACACGGCCGTCGCTACCGCGAGCAGTTCGCCGAGGAATATGATGAACAACGTCTCAGCATGCGGGTGCACGTGCACCTCCTTTGTTGAAAGGACACGCGCCCACCGTAACACGCGGTGGTAGATGGGGCAAGCAGTGCCCTACCATGGCGCAATGCCATGCTCCTATCGTCATTGCTTCGCGGATTCACAATGATGACTTGGGCGCGGGGGTTGTTGTCGTAGGGCGAATTTGTATTCTGCTACGATGGGACCATATGCCTCTCATCGGTGCCCACGTCTCTATCGCTGGTGGTCTGGTCAACGCGCCCGGTAACGCGGCGGCGGAAGGGTGCGAGTGCTTTCAGCTGTTCACGCGCTCACCTCGTGGTGGTGCGGCGTTGCCCATCACGCCGGATGACGCGGCACGCTTTCGTGATGCGTGTGCAACGCTGGGACTTGCAACGTGGGTAGTGCACGCGCCGTACTACATCAACCTCGCCTCGGAGAGCGCTGCGATGCGGGCATCGGGCGTTCGCATTATCCGCGAGGAGTTGGAGCGCGCATCCGCGATCGGCGCGATGTGCGTCATGGTGCACCTCGGCTCCGCAAAAGCGGTAGGCGAGGAGCAAGGCATCGCGTACGTCATCCAGGGGCTTACCAAGGCGCTCACGGGTTACACCGGCTCCGCGCGATTCTGCATCGAGATCGCCGCCGGGGCTGGCGCGGTGATGGGGGGCACGTTCGAGGAGATCGCAACCATCATTGCGGGGGTCGAGCAACACTTGAGCGCGGGAGCGGGAGGGAGAAGCAAAAGAAAGTCCTCCCCCTCCCGCTCCCGCGGGGAGGGGGAGCGAGAGGGGGTAGGTGCTATTGGTGTGTGCTTCGACACCCAACACGCATTCGCCGCGGGTTACGATCTGCGTACCGCGGAGGGCGTGGACACCGTACTGCAGCAGTTTGATCGCACCATCGGCCTTGATCGCCTCCTGATGTCGCACATTCAGGATTCCAAGGTGGAATGTGGCGCTCAACGTGACCGTCACGAGCACATTGGTGAGGGGCACATCGGCATCAACGGTCTTGCCGCGTTTGTTCAACATCCCGCCATCCGCAACCTGCCGCTCATCCTAGAAACAGAACCAGACAAGCGCGCAACGGACATCGCACTGCTCAAGGGATTCCGATAATCCACTTGACAAATTGTTTTTGCGCGACGATACTGATCGTATATGGCAGTACTTCCACCGGAATTTAAAATGCTCCTCGAGGAGATCGACAAGCGTTTCGACGTGGTCGCGGAAGGCCACGCCGCAGTAGTTGAGAAGCTCGACGCAACCTTCGAGGCAGTTGGAGCGTTGCAAGAGGATGTCGGAGTACTCAAGACGGATGTCGGAGTGCTCAAGGGCGACATGACCGATGTCAAAGAGCAGCTTGATCTGATTCGTGGCGATCTCAAGGCGAAGGCGGATCGGGCCGAGCTCCAGCTTCTTGAGCAGCGTGTCACCCGATTGGAGCGCCGCTTTGCGAGTGCGTGACCAGTGCACGGCGTGCGTATTCGCTCCGCCTTGCGCGGAGCGCTTGTGTACTACAATGAGAATATCTATGGATACTTCAACACCACGCAACCTTATCATTATTGGCGGCGGACCTGCTGGGCTTACCGCGGCAATTTACGCGGCGCGGGCGTCGCTTGCACCGTTGGTGCTGGCCGGTGCCACGCCCGGCGGGCAGCTGATGCTCACATCAGAAGTGGAGAATTTTCCCGGGTTTGATGATCCCATTCTGGGACCAGAGCTCATGACACGATGGCGCAAGCAGGCGGAACGCTACGGCGCGGAGCTGGTGAACGAGAATGTGACGGACATTGACGTATCGCAACGGCCGTTCACCGTCCGAGCGGGGGAGCGTACGTTTTCGGCGCGCGCGGTAATCGTTGCATCCGGCGCCAATGCCAAGTGGCTCATGCTTCCCAATGAGCAGCGGCTCCTTGGGAAAGGCGTACACACCTGTGCGGCGTGCGATGGGTTTTTCTACCGTGGAAAACATGTGGTGGTAGTGGGTGGTGGCGATACTGCGATGGAAGAAACGTTGACGTTGGCAAAAA
>JAUSKM010000029.1 GCA_030646955.1 bacterium | reverse complement strand
CTCCAACTCCCCCTCCCCCTGCGTACAGCGGGGAGGGGGAGGGACGTGTGCAGGGAGCCCGCGGGAGAGATCGACCGTCAACAACGCTCGTCATCCTTACACATAAGGGGAGGGACGTGTGCAGGGAGCCGCGGGAGAGATCGACCGTCAACAATGCTCGTCATTCTTACACATGAGTTGATGTACCCAGGAGAGATGCTACGATGGGAAAAGAACGTGGACACCTACGAACATCGTCATTACGGACGGGCCCTCCCTCGCCGCATGTTTTGCATAGTGTGGGATTGCCACGTCGAGGAGTCCTCACAATGACGAAATTGGATTTATGCCGCCAAAGAAACCGATCAAGAAGACCCCCGCTACCAAGAAGAAGTTGAAGGCCGGAAGCGCAAGTACGCAGGCGTACAGTGCGGAGCAGATTACCGTGCTGGAGGGTTTGGACCCGGTGCGCAAGCGGCCGGGCATGTACATCGGCTCCACGGGAGCGCGCGGCCTTCACCACCTGATCTGGGAGGTCGTGGACAATGGCATTGACGAGGCGATGGCCGGCCATGCGACGCGCGTGACCGTGCGCCTGCTGCCGGATGATCACATCCAGGTGTTGGACAACGGTCGCGGCATTCCGGTGGACCCGCACCCGCAGTTCAAGACATCCGCGCTGGAGCTGGTGCTCACCAAGCTGCACGCCGGCGGAAAATTTGGCGGCGGCGGATATAAGGTATCCGGCGGTCTCCACGGCGTGGGCGTGTCTGTGGTCAACGCGCTCTCAACGTACCTGCGCGCTGAAGTGCTGCGCGAGAAGCAGCTCTGGGTGCAGGAGTACTCCATTGGGAAACCGCGCGCGAAGGTGAAGGCGGTTGGCAAAGCGCCGCTCCCGCACACCGCGACCGCGATCACCTTCCACCCGGACGGCAGCATCTTTGAGACGACGCAGTTTGATTACCCCACGATCGTGGACCACCTCCGGCAACAGGCGTACCTCACGAAGGGAATCGAGATCGTTATCGAGGATCTCCGCACGGAAGATGTCGTTGCGAAGGCGCTCATGGAATCGGCGTTTGATCCCGCTGCCGCGCGCCGCGTCCCTGCCGCGCGCACCTACACGTTCCACTTTGAGGGTGGCATCGCCTCGTTTGTGGGGTACCTCAACGCGAACCGCGAAACCAGCCACGACGTGACGTTCTACGTGGAGCAGGAGCACGACGACATCAACGTGGAGGTGGCGCTGCAGTACACGAAGGACATGAAGGAGCACGTCATGGCCTTCGCCAACAACATCACCAACCCGGACGGCGGCACGCACGTCCAGGGATTCCGCACCGCGCTCACCCGCACGCTCAATGCGTACGCGCGCGCGAAGGGCATGCTCAAGGAGAAGGACGAGAATCTCTCCGGCGACGATGTTCGCGAGGGACTTACCGCCATTGTGAGCGTGAAGGTGAAGGATCCGCAGTTTGAGGGACAGACCAAGGGCAAGCTGGGCAACCCCGAGGTGCAGACCGCCGTCGGAACCGCGTTCGGCGATGCGTTTGCGGCGTTCCTGGAGGAGCATCCGCGCGATGCGGAGGCAATCATCTCGCGGTGCGCACTCTCGGCGCAAGCGCGACGCGCGGCAAAGATTGCCCGTGAGACCGTGCTACGCAAAGGCGCGCTGGAGGGGCTTACGCTCCCGGGCAAACTGGCGGACTGCTCCGCACGAGATCCCAAGAACAGCGAAATCTTCATCGTGGAGGGCGACTCGGCAGGCGGCAGTGCAAAATCCGGACGTGACCGCGAGACGCAGGCCATCCTCCCGCTGCGCGGTAAGATCCTCAACGTTGAACGCGCGCGTCTGGACAAGATGCTCGCGAATAACGAGATCAAATCGCTCATCATCGCACTAGGCACCAACATCGGCGAGCAATTTGAGTTGGATAAGCTCCGGTACGATCGCATCATCATCGCAACCGATGCCGACGTGGACGGCGCGCACATCCGCACGCTCCTCCTCACGCTCTTCTGGCGCTACTTCCCCGCGCTCATCACAAGCGGCCACCTCTACATCGCGCAGCCGCCGCTCTACAAGGTCACCGTGGGCCGCGAATCGCGCTACGCGTACTCCGATGCGGAGAAGGAGCGCGTCATCGCAGATCTGAACGCGCAGCGCACGGCCCGCGGCGCAGCACGTCGCGGAGCACCTGCTGCCGAGGAGCAGGAGGAGCAGCATGAAGAAGGAGAGAAAGTGGAAGCAACGGAAGTCACCACGGAGGGGCGGGCATCCATCCAGCGCTACAAGGGTCTTGGAGAGATGAACCCGGAGCAGCTCTGGGAGACCACCATGGATCCTGCGCGACGCGTGCTCAAGCGTGTGACCGTTGACGATGCACAGCGCGCGGACAGCGTCTTTGATATACTGATGGGAGCGAGCGTTGAGCCTCGAAAGAAGTTCATCCAAACGCACGCCAAGGCGGTGAAGAACCTCGACATTTAAAGTCGTCCCCCGCCAAAATGCTTGATTTTTCTGCGGTGCTGCTGTCCGCCATGGAGGCCAGTGGTTCTGCGGTTTGCATACCGCGCACGCTGCAGACGTGTGGATGCGCGGTGCATAGCTGGCACGGTCACCTCCTGCGATCCCTGACGAGGGATGGCAGCGGCGACAGCGCCACGCTGCGGGCTGACGAGTCCGCGGCACCCTCGGACAAAATTGCTCCCCCACCCGGGGGACGACAAACAAAGCCAACACCCCCTGGAAATTCCGGGGGGTGTTGGTATTCGAGGTTCTCTGATCCCCTCCCTCTCCGCGTGTACTCACGGGGGGAGGGAGGGTTAGGGCGGGAGGGGTGAGGCGGAAGGGCAGCATTGTACGACACATCACATAGCCACCCCTCCCCCTCCTACTCCCCCTCCCCCCACGAGTACGTGCGGAGAGGGGGAGGGTAAATTGTACGGAACATCACATAACCCACCCCTCCCCCTCCCCCACGAGTACGTGCGGAGAGGGGGAGGGTTAGATGATGGAACGCCGTATTTGACAAGGAATACCATGCGAGTATAGTAAGGAGTAGCAGCGCCCCGCCAGGGGTGTGTTTTAGAATACAGACGAATGCTATGGCGAATCTCGCCACCTACCTGAAGGAGTCACGGCACGAGATGGGAAAGGTCATCTGGCCAAATAAGCACCAACTCATCGTGAATTCGGTGCTCGTCGTCGGGGT
Source organism: bacterium (assembly GCA_030646955.1). Classification (GTDB taxonomy): domain Bacteria; phylum Patescibacteriota; class Patescibacteriia; order JACPHY01; family JACPHY01; genus JAUSKG01. The sequence goes on along the minus strand of JAUSKM010000029.1, from coordinate 13,214 downwards.
CTCCCTCGGCATCGCCGCGTTCATCGGAGTCGCTGATTACGTGTTCACGGAACTTTTTGCACTGTACCTTCGCTTGCGGTAACGGACGGATGCTGTGCACGCAAAGCAGCACCACATTCTCGTTCCCGCAGTTGCATCTATGGCTCGCCAAACCACTTCAGTCGGACGACGGTGGTACGCCGTGCACACGTACTCGGGCTACGAGGAAAACGTGGCAGGCAACCTCCGCCAGCGCATCGAATCCATGGGGATGGAAGACAAGATCTTCAACATCCTTATCCCGAAGGAGAAGAAGATTAAAATCAAGAACGGCAAGCGTCGCGTCATCGAGGAGAAAATCTTTCCGGGGTACGTCCTGGTCGAGATGATCGTCACCGATGATTCCTGGTACGTCGTTCGCAACACGCCGAACGTCACCGGCTTCATCGGGAGCGGAACCACACCGACGCCGGTGTCAGATGAGGAGATCAACGCACTCAAGCAGCGCATGGGCGTTGAGGAACCAAAGTACAGGATTGACGTGGCGGTTGGCGAGCCCGTGCGCATTAACGATGGCCCGTTCAAGGATTTCGAAGGCAAGGTGGACGACATTGATGAGGCGCGCGGCAAGGTCAAGGTGCTGGTCTCCATGTTCGGCCGCGAGACGCCGGTAGAGCTCGATTTCCTGCAGGTGAAAAAAATCTAGCAATGTATGGCAAAGAAGATCAAGGCAATCATCAAGCTCCAGATTCCGGCAGGGAAAGCAAACCCGGCGCCGCCGGTTGGTCCTGCGTTGGGCCAGCACGGCGTGGCGATCCAGGAATTCTGCTCGTCCTTCAACGCGAAAACCGCGGACAAGATGGGCGACATCATCCCGACCATCATCACCGTGTTTGAGGATCGGACGTTCACGTTCATCCTCAAAACCCCACCGGCTGCGGAGCTTATCAAGAAGGTTCTCAAGCTGGCTCGAGGTTCTGGAAAACCGAATAAGGAGAAGGTTGGCGCGCTGACGGATGCGCAGCTCACGCAGATTGCAGAAGCGAAACTTTCGGACCTCAACACGAAGGACATCGCGCGAGCCAAGAAAATCATCGCCGGCACCGCGCGCCAGATGGGCGTGACGACGGAGTAAACATTGTACTCATGTATTTGTGGGAGCCCGCATGCGGGCGCTTGCACCACGAAAAAACGATATGGCACACGGCAAACGGTACCAGGCACGGACAAAGCTCGTTGGCGCGACCAAGCTGTACGACTCGGCGGAAGCGCTGGAGCTGGTGAAACGCGCATCGACATCAAAATTTGATGGCGCAGTGGAAGTGCACATCCGCCTGGGGATTGATCCCAAGAAGGGCGACCAGCAGGTGCGCGCGACGGTGGTGCTCCCGCATGGCACCGGCAAGACGAAGCGCGTCGCCGCGTTCGTCAACGCAGAGAAGATGGCCGAGGCAAAGGCGGCGGGCGCGGACATCGTTGGTGGGAAGGAGCTTGTGGAGCAGATAAAGACGACGGAGAAGATCGAATTCGACGTCGCGGTTGCAACGCCGGACATGATGAAGGACCTGGCGTCCATCGCAAAGCTCCTGGGTCCGCGCGGGCTCATGCCATCACCAAAGAATGGGACCGTCACGACAGCAATCAGTGAAACGGTCACGAACCTCAAGGGCGGCATGGTGGCGTTCAAGAATGACGATACGGCGAATGTCCACCAGATCATCGGCCGCGTGTCCTGGGATGTGAGCAAGCTCCAGGAAAATTACGCCACGTTCATGGAAGCGATCCGCCGCGCGAAGCCCGGATCATCCAAGGGTGTCTACGTCCGATCCATCACGCTCGCTCCCACCATGGGCCCGGGGGTGAAGGTGCAACTCTAAGCAGTACGCCGTCGGCTACCAGCTTGAAACGGGACGCGTTCGAGCCGTCCCGCCTCCAAGCTTGGAGCTTCCGGCTGAACGCTGGCAGCTATGCTCGGCGCGTTCCCCAGTCAGATCATCGCGCAGATGATTCGCGACGGCCAAATCGTTGGCTCGGATGATTCGCGTATCCAGCCATCATCGCTCGACTGCACGATCTCGGATGAAATTTACAAGATGAAGGGAGTGTTCCTCCCGCGCGCGGGCGAAAAAATGAGCGACCTCATCAAGGAGGGCGCGCTGTTCCCGTGGGATCTGGGCAAGCCGCTGGAGTGCGGGGGCATCTACCTGGCGCGGCTCAACGAGACGCTCAAGATGCGGCCAACGGTCTACGCGCGCGCGAACAACAAGTCATCCACCGGACGCGTCAACCTGCAGGTGCGGCTCCTCACGGATGGCGTGCCGCGCTTTGATGCAGTGCCGCGGGGATATCGCGGAGCGCTGTGGGTGCTCCTCATTCCGCGATCGTTCTCCATCAAACTCTCGAAGGGCGATGCGCTCAACCAAATCCGGTTCTTCAACGCGGACACCACGCTCACGCGCCCGGAGCTGGAGGCGCTCTACGATGAGGAGGCGTTGCTCCACACCAGCAACGGCATTCATGTCTCCAAGGAACGCGTCGAATTTGATGAGCGGGGAGGCATCACGCTCACCGTAGACCTGGAGCAGCCGATCGTAGGATACAAATGCCGACAGTCCTCCGGGACGATTCTGGACTTTGGGAGCCGCACGCACGACCCCAACGATTTTTTTGAACCCATCCACAAACCGAAGGCCGGACATCTGGTGCTGCGGCGCGATGAATTCTACATCCTCTCTACACTCGAGTGCCTGCGCGTTCCGCCAACGTTCGCCTGCGAAATGGCGGCGTACGATCCGTCCAAAGGCGAATTCCGCTCGCACTACGCGGGCTTTGGAGACCCGGGATGGGGGTACGGACGCGAGGGCGAGATCCCTGCCGCGCCCATCGTGCTGGAGATGATTCTCCAGGATAACGATGTCATCCTCCGCCACGGGCAGCCCGTCTGCAAAGTGGTCTACGAGCGGCTCGCGGCAGCCGCAGATCGCCCGTACGGCACCGGGGAACTCCAATCCAACTACGCACTCCAACGCGGCCCACGCCTCTCCAAGCACTTCGCGATGGAGGAAGCGGCCGCACACATCAACAACATGCGCATCGGCGCAGTCCCGCTGACGCACCTCGTCCGCGAGCGGCCGTAAGCAGCTTGTGTCAGTATGCTCGATATCCGCGTCAGCCGCATTGATACGTCACTCCCCCTCCCCAGCTATCAGACGGCTGGGGCGGTTGCGTTTGATTTGTCGCCACGCGTTGATGCCACCATCGCACCAGGCGCTGTGGTATACGTACCTGTAAACCTCATCATCGAAGTTCCTTTGGGATACGCACTCTTCATCGCGGCGCGATCATCGCTTCATAAAAAAGGATTGGTCCTTGCAAACCAGCTCGGCGTCATCGACCAGGATTACTGTGGTCCAAACGATGAGATTGGACTTGCACTGCGCAATATCACCGATACACCAGTACAGGTAGAACGCGGTCAGCGCCTTGCGCAGGCATTTTTCGCACCTGTCGAACGAGCGGAATGGACTGAGGTCGCACGCGAGCACATCGCCACGGCAACCCGCGGTGGCTGGGGAAGTACGGGGTGAATCAAGTGGAGACAAACGAATGCGGCCCGGCGTGATGCCGGGCCGCTGTTTGCTGCCACGATACTCCTAGAACTCTTTGGGGCCTTCCGCGCCCGCTGCCTGCTCCGCTACGACGGGCGCCCTCTCGCGCCGGTCCGCGTCGTCGTGGAAGCTCGTGTCACCGTTACCGCGGGCGGCGATCAGGGAACGGATCTCCTCGTCCTTGCCATGCTGCTGTGCGTACGCGATACACTCGGAGTCGTGCAGGAGCGCGTACTCCACCTCCTCGCGGAACTGATCCAACACGATGCGCACGGAGACGAACTCCTCGGCCCACTTGCAGATGTCGCGGTACTGGTGCGCGAAGACCTGCGCACCCAATCGCCGCGCGATGGAGGCCGGGTCTCTCTCCCCCAGCCGATACTGCTGCACCGCACGGATCACGTAGCCCACGACCTCGCTGGCGCGGAAGAACCTGCCGTTCCTGCTCTCCATGTCGTGCTGCACCGCGTAGTCCCGCGTCAGCATATCCGCGAGCGGCTTGGGCATCGGCCCGATGACGTGCTCCCGGACCGCCTCGTGCTCCATCTGCTCGAGGAGCGGACCGATCACCGCATGCTGCTTGAGCGGCTGCGGCGCATCCCACTCGTTGACGCCCTCGCCCGTGTCGTGGATCATCGAGCACCGCAGCAGCAGCGCCTCGTCCAGCCCGTGCGGACTTCCGCACGAGCACTCGAGATCGTAGAGATCCCGAACGATGTACGTCTGCTGAACCGTGTGCTCCCCGACCGTCTCGAGGCCGTCCCGGTGGTACTTCTTCCACCGCCGCACCCCGGACATCCCGCCCGTGATTCGATCCAGGTAATCCTGGTACCTGGCGAAAAGCGAAAAGTCCCTATCGCCGCCGTTTCCATTCCCACTCATGGCCCACACCTCCGAACCGTGTTACCGCAGCGACCTCACCCGTCCGCCACGCTGTGAAAAGAACCTCCTCCCTGCAATCCGTATTCCTCCACAGCATACCCATCCCGCGCTCGCAGTCAATGGCCTCTCCCCTGCCCAGGAAACATGCTACGATGGTTGCGGCGAGCACGATGCGAACATCTCTGCTTATGCGGGCATACCTGGATATTGTCCAACGCGTCCTTACGGATGGCGCATGGAAACAGAACCGCACCGGCGTCCGGGCGAAAACCATCGCCGGCGCCATGTTCGAGCACGACATGGCGCGGGGCTTCCCGCTCCTCACCACCAAGAAGGTCCCCTTCCGGCTTATCGCCACGGAGCTGGAGTTCTTCATCAAAGGCATTACCGACAAGCGCTGGCTCCAGGAGCGCAACAACCGCATCTGGGACGAGTGGGCGCATCCGGCGAAGGCGCCGTACGGACACACGCCGGAGGCGAAGCAACGGATGGCCGACGAGCGTGACCTGGGCGCGATCTACGGGTTCCAGTGGCGGCACTTCGGTGCCGAGTACCGGGGGCACGATGCGAATCACGCGGGCGAGGGCGTGGACCAACTTGCGCGGGTTGTGGAGCAGCTCAAACGCGATCCCACTGATCGGCGCATGATCGTCTCCGCGTGGAATCCGGTCGCACTCCCCAACATGGGACTGCCACCATGCCACTACGCGTTTCAGGTGACGGTCATCGGCGATCGCCTCAACCTCCTCTGGAACCAACGCTCGGTGGATACGATGCTCGGCCTCCCGTTCAACATCGCATCCTACGCACTCCTCCTCCACCTCCTCGCCAAAGAAGCAAACCTGCACGAAGGGCGCCTCGTTGGCTTCCTTGCCGATGTCCATATCTACGAGAATCACATCGAGGGCGCAACGGAACAACTCCAACGGGATCCGAACCGCTATCCACGTCCGAAGGTAGCCACGGACAATTTCGCCTCAATATTCAATTGGAGCACCGAGCAGACGCAGGTCGAAGAGTACCAGAGCTATCCGAAGATCGCATTTGAGATCGCAGTATGAGAATTCGGTTTGTGCTCTATGGCATGATCGTTCTCTTAGCCGCACTATTCTATTTCCATGCATGGCAACCACAGCTCGAAAAGCGCTACTTCCCGGGAATCTATTGCAGACGATTCTCCGGTCGCGCCTCATACGCATGGGGACAAGGACAAGCAGACCGGTGCTCCCGAGAAGGATGTGTGGTGCATAAAATTCGAGAATTTGATGACCCAATGAAACTCGATGACGATGGATACACTTTCCGATGTCGCTCAAAGTAACATGCTCACGCTCATCGCCGCCATCGCACAAAACGGATGCATCGGAAAAGACGGCAAGCTCCCCTGGCGCTTGCCGGATGATATGGCGCATTTTCGGGAGCTGACTACCGGTCATGTGGTGCTCATGGGACGCAAAACATGGGAATCACTTCCCCAGCAATTCCGTCCGCTGCCTGGACGGACGAACGTGGTGGTGACGAACCAGCAGGAGTACGTCGTGCCTCCTGGCGTCTCCATCTTCCACGATACGAAAACGGCGCTCACGCACTTTACGTCCGAAGATATATACGTCATTGGTGGCGCGATGCTCTACGCGCAGACCATCGCGTTTGCTGACCGTCTGGAAATCACCCATGTCGATCGCACGGTAGACGGCGACGCGTTCTTCCCGGCAATCGACCACGCGCAATGGCACGCAGTCGCCGAGGAGCAGCACGACGGATTCCGATTCGTCACGTACGAGCGCGTGAAGCTCCACGCATAATTACCATCATCTATGTTCATCATCGCAGACGGCATTGATGGATCGGGAAAGGGCACCGTTGTGCAAGCCCTGGTGGAACGACGACGCAAACGCGGGGATCGCGTGTTTGATCTGCGTGAATTCACGCGGACAGAACACCGGCTTCCGGAACCGGAGGAACTGACGCCGTACAACGTCCTCGTCTCTGGCGAGCCCACGTACACATGGGTGGGCGCCGCGCTCCGCGATGAGCTGGTGCGGGCGAATGAACGGACGTACAGCGCACGCCGCACGGCCGAGGCGTTCGCGCTGGACCGGCTTATCCTCTACCGCCGCGTCCTCCTCCCCGCCCGCGCGCGCGGCATGGACATCTACCAAGAACGCGGCGTCACCTCCTCGCTCGTCTACCAGCTCCAACAACCCGCCATCGATGGCACGGACCGCGATGAAGATAGCATCACCATTGATGCGCTCTGCGCACTGGAGGGGAACCGTCTCGCGCTGGCCAATCCGCCAGATGCGCTGCTTCTCCTCACCGTGGATCCCTCGCGCGCGCTCCGACGGCTGGAGCTGCGCATCGACAAGCAGGACGAATCCGTCTTTGAGCGGCTCGCCGCGCTCGAGCGGCTCCATGCGGAATTCCAATCCGACCGATTCCGACGCCAGCTTGCGCAGCACGGGTGGCGCATCGAATACGTTGACGCAAATGGCGCAGTCGAAGACGCCGTCGCCGCCGCTGCGCTCCGCGTGGACGCAGCAACCGTAACCACACACACCACGCTATGAGCACTCGAGGGCCCTCACTCACCGTCATCGTCGGTTGCATGTTCTCCGGGAAGAGCGAGGAGCTCCTCCGGTGCATGAAACGTGCCGCTATCGCGCAGCTCCGCGTGCTGCTGGTAAAACCTGCCATTGACACGCGCAACATGGCGACGCGCATCTGCTCACGCGATGGACGCTGCATGGATGCAATCAATGTTTCCTCCACTGCGGAAATCCCTGCAGCAGCTGCGACGTATGATGTCGTTGGTATTGATGAGGCGCAATTCTTTGATCCGGGTATCGTAGCCGCCGTGCGCACGCTCTATGCCGCCGGGAAGCGTATCGTCGTTGCTGGTCTGGATACCGATCACCGCGATGACCCGTTTGGTTCTATCCCTGCACTCCTGTGCATTCCCGAGGCGGATCTCGTGCGGCTCCGCGCGGTCTGTATGCGATGTCAGGGAGAAGCAACGCGCACGTTTCGCAAGTCCACATCGCAGGCGCAGGTAGAAATCGGCGATGGGGACAAGTACGAGGCGCTCTGCTACGCGTGCTACGGCCCCGCCGTCGCAGAACGTGACGGCACCCTTGAACGCGCCAGTGCACGCGCTACCGTACCTGCATAGTGTCTATGGAGCTTGAACCCGTCATCGGCCTCGAATGCCACATCCAGCTGAAGACCCGCACGAAGATGTTCTGCGGGTGTTCTAATCGTGGCGAATACGAGCCGCCCAACAAGACCATCTGCCCCATCTGCACCGGGCATCCCGGCACGTTGCCGGTTATCAATCGCGCCGCGGTGGCATCCGCCGCGCGCATGGCGCTTGCGCTGGGCTGCACCATCAACGAGCATCTCAAGTGGGATCGCAAGAATTACTTCTACCCCGACTTGCCCAAGGGGTATCAGATCTCCCAGTACGATCTCCCAATCGGTATTCATGGCGCGCTGGAAATCCCCGGTGCTGACGGTGCAACCACCATCCGCATCAACCGCCTGCACCTGGAGGAAGACGCGGCAAAAAATACTCACTCGCGCGATCGCAACTGGACGCTCGTGGACTACAACCGCGCCGGCACGCCGCTCATGGAAATTGTCACCGAAGCGGACTTCCACTCCCCGCAGCAGGCCAAGCGCTACCTCCAGGAGCTGCAAATGATCGCGCGGTACCTGGATGTGTCTGACGCGGACATGGAGAAGGGGCACCTGCGCTGCGATGCCAACATCTCGCTCCGCCCGGTGGGCGAGACGCGGTTCTGGCACAAAACAGAAGTGAAAAACATTAACTCCTTCAAACACGTGGAGCGCGCGCTGGAGTACGAGATCATCCGGCAGACCAAACTCTGGCAGACCAACACGCCGCCTTCCACCAACACCACGCGCGGCTGGAACGAGGCCAAGCAGGTGACGGTGGAGCAGCGCTGGAAAGAGGGCGAGGGTGACTATCGCTATTTCCCAGAGCCCGATCTCCCACCGGTCCACGCCGGCCCGGGCCAAGCCATTGATCCCGAGGCATTGCGCGCAACGCTTCCAGAGCTTCCTGCCGCACGGCGGCATCGTTTCATCGAACAGCTGGGCGTGAATCCCACCGACGTCCTCACGCTCACCGGAGATCCGACGATCGCAACGTTCTGCGAGAACGCCATCTCGGAAATGGAGCAGTGGATCGCGGATACTACAGAGGACGATGCGGATCGAGAGGCACTCACCAAGAAAGCCGGAAAAACCGTCAGCAGCTGGATCGCATCCAAGCTCCTGGGCATCCTGAACGATCGCGGCACGGCGTTTGCGGATGCAAAGGTGACCCCGGAGAACTTCGCGGAGCTCCTGCAACTCTTCCTTGCGCGCCGCGTCAACTCCACCATCGCCATGCAGATTCTCACGCAGATGGTGGTCATTGGCGGAGAGCCGCACATCCTCCTCGCCGAGATGGGTACATCGCAAGTTTCCGATGGAGCAACTCTCACGGATGCTGTGACCGCCGCGATCGCCGCCCATCCCGGACCCGTTGCTGATTACCGCGCAGGAAAAAAGAATGCAATTCAGTTCCTGCTCGGCCAAGTCATGCGCGAAACGAAAGGCACTGCCGATCCCGCTGTTGCGCGTCAACTCCTTGAGGAGCGCCTCCAATGATGACTGCGCTCCGCGTGTATGCACCATGCAATAAGAAGACCGCCCCCCGGGAAAACCGGGGGGCGGCTCTTTTGCTAGCTAAGCACGTCGACGACGTGCTTGCGCTGAGCCCGCGTCAGCTCCTCGAAGAACACGAGGTCGCTCGCGGACAGCGCACGATCCTGACGGTAACCGCTGTACTGCTTCGCCAGGCGATCCCCCCACACGATGCCGTCGGAGGAAACGCTGATCAACACCTTCGAGTACAGTTCGATGCACTCTCGAACGAGCCAGAAGCACACCGGGGCGCCGACGTCACCGCGGCAGCCGATCCTGCGACCAGCGAGCCAGGACATGAGCGCCTCCTTGGACGGAGCGTTCGAGCTGCCCGTCTTCCACCTCGAGCGCTGATGCGGCCGCATCCGCAGCACGCCGCCGTCATCAAGAAAGAGGCGGCCGTTCCGGCTGTACCACGTCCCGTCCCTGCCGTCACGGGTGAAGTCACTCGGACGCGGCAGGTGGTTCTCCACGATGTGTCGTCCGGCGAGCGTCCGGCAATCGAACATCCGCCGGATGTCGCTGTAGACGTCGTCCCACCGTCGGCCGACCTGGGCCTCGATCCATGCGTAGACAGCGCCGGCCCGGTCGCCGTGCAGCTCGTTGTTGTAAAGTCCCCGCCGATTGCGGTGCTCCGGCGCGACGGGCTCTGCGGCATTCTCGTACACGGCGATGTCACCTCGCGCGCGCCGACAGTACGCCTTGCTCTCGTGCCGATGCTGCCGCCGCTGCTCGCGGCGCACGTCCTGGTAGAAACCCGTGTTCCCCGCCTCGAGCGGGGTCCGGGCCAAGTTCTTCGTCGCCATGTCAGTCCTCCCGGGACTGCATCATGCAATCCCTAATGGTGATCTGTCATGACGACCTCCTGCTTGTTCCGATGCATGTGGACACCTCCATCATCATTTCTCAAGGAACTACCAACGTACACGCAATGTATCATGCAATAGACAAATTGTCAACGAAAGCAAACATGAGACGCCTCACCTTCGCTCTGTTAAAACAAAAAACGTCGCTCGTATTGACAAATCTACCAGAATTTGATAGGATTTTAGGTTCGGAGAATCATGCAACCGAACACCAAACACCGGTTTCAATACCGGGAAGGAGGCCCCAGATGGCAAGACCGAAGGCGGAAGCGTGCCCGCAGTGCACGCAGGCCCGAGATGGTCTCGGGCATGACGTAGAGTGCTGGGCCGCGTTCCAGCTCGAGCTGCTCGTCCGGCGACCGGACATCGCGCAGCTCGTGGCGTCGCCCACGAACGACGGCTACGAAGTCGCGTTCGCGTTCGCGGACGAAATCCGCGGCATCTTCGATGCCTGGACGGAGCGACTCCGCAGCGGCTCGCGCCGCGACATCGCGACGCGCGACACGATCGTCGCGACCCGCCTCGCACGCGCGCTGACGTTCGTCGATCGTCAGCTCGCTGCAAGCCGTGCCGCCGCGGAGCAGCGTCCGCAGCTCCGTCTCGTGCACAGCGCCCACGCCGCGTGACGCGATCTGCAACGCAACAGAGCCCCGCACCTCACCGGTGCGGGGCTCCTCATTTTTCTGTAAGCCCATAGAAATACTGCGTCATGTGTTTTGCAAGACCCTAAAAAATATGTCATTTCGAGCGTCAGCGAGAAATCTCACCCGCTCCAATACCGTGAGACGTGTGAGATTTCTCCTCGCGAACTCGTCGAAATGACGGGGTAAGGTTGCGTTGTCCTCTTTTTTTCTACGGTCTCATTGTACGTTTTCTTTGACCAGCGCAATCGCCTCTCCAGCATCCTGCACCCAACGCACACGAGCATCCTTCCGAAACCACGCAAGCTGACGCCGCGCGTAGCGATTGAGCTCGCGATTGATGCGCTGTTCCAATTCCTCTTGTGAAACCCGATCGTCGCTGGGATGCATCACCCATTCCATACACTGCCGGTACACGACACCACGTAACGGCTCAATGGAGTCTCCATATGTATCTCGTATACGCTGCACTTCATCCAGAAGACCATCAGCAAACATCGCATGCGTGCGCTGCGCGATACGCTCGCGCAGCACATCACGCTCCACGGAAAGTCCGATCTGCAAGAAACGGTACGGCGCCTCTCCCGTCCCGCGCGCACGGGCAAGCGGCACGCCGACAGATTCCACGGTTTCAATCGCGCGGATCAAACGTCGCTTGTTTGCAACATCCACCACATCTGCTGCATCGGGATCCAATTCCAAAAGAAATTGTTGCAACGCGGAAACATCCATGCGCTCCAATTCCTGCCGTCGCTCGGGGCGCGCCGCGGTTCGTGCAAAATTCAACCAATCAACAAGCGCACGAACATACAACATCGTCCCACCCACCACAATCGGCACCTTTCCGTGCTCCACAATCGCGCGGATACACGCATCCGCGTCCTGTTGAAACTCCGCAACTGAATACGGCTCGTTCGGGTTGCGAATATCGAGAAGATGGTGTTTTATTTCTCTCCCCCTCTCTATGTACTCATGGGGAGGGGGAGGGGCATCCTGATACGATTCAGCAGACACCCCTCCCCTCCTCACCTCCCCTCCCCCCGCGGACGCGGAGAGGGGAGGGAAAATTATTGTCGGCTTCGCAGTCCCAATATCCATCCCCCGGTACACCGTCCTACTATCCGCGCAGATCACCTCTCCGCCCACCTCCCGCGCAACACGAATCCCAAGGTCGGATTTTCCCGACCCTGTCGCACCCACAATCACGATGACCAGCGGCTTTGCGGTGTCCATGTGCCCCATTGTGCATACAACAACCCCGATCCGTCAAGCGGACCGGGGTTCTTTGCGTGACGTGTTACTTCCCGTGATCGTCATTGGTGAGTTGTTTGTCCACCCAGATATAGCGATGGCCCCGAGTGAATCCCTGACGATCGGCGAAGGCAAGCACCGCGCCATCCCCTTCCTCGCTGGCCCACGCGTACACGTACGCCGTGCCGCGCTCCCGCAATAGGTGTTCACACGCAGCGTAGAGCTGCAGCGCGATACCCGAACGGCGGAACGGCGCATCAACGACCAGATAGACGAGGCACGCGTACGAATGCGGACGATCGTTGGGGCGCTCGATGTCCGCGATGCTTGCGAACAGGAACCCGATGATTGCCCCATCCACTTCCGCCACCAGGAACACGCCCGGCGCTTTCGTGATGGACCACACAAGCTCATCCCGTCCCATGAACTCGGCCGTGTAGCTCACTTGCAACTCCGGTGTTCGCAGTCCAAGCGCGAACACCGCATCCGTATCTTCCGCGACCGCGCGCCGAATGCGCACGCTCTCCACGCCCTTACGCACGTCGATCATGCTCTCCCTCCTTGTCCCGCCTCTCCGGGCGTAGACGAACGATGCTTGAAAGACCATGCAGGATGACAAGTCCGATGAGGACACCGACCACGACACGCCATGCCGCAAGCATTCCGACGAGCAATCCAATGAACGTACCAAGCTTCCACAGCACTGCCGTCGAGATGCGCCCGCGATGCCGCTGAAGTGCATCGATCGCCGCAAGGTGTTGCTCTGCCTGCTTTCTGACCAGCAGTGGCAAAAACCGATCATGCGCTATTCTACGCAACCGCTGAAACGCCACTTCGTCCATGCCATCCTCCATTGTACAAGGCGCGAACACTCCACGATTACCATCTCACTCCTGAACGCGCAACCTGCACCGATCTGATGCTTCAAACGCACCGCGAACACGTTCTGCTTGTCGCGGCACCATGGTCGTAGGCAATGCATCCCATGCAAACCAATCAACCACGTCCGCTTCATCTGACAAACCCGGGCGCCCTTCAATGATGTGACAACGAAACGTGAACACAATCTCGTTTGTCTGTGGCTTGAACGAGACATCCACAAGCTCATCAACGGCAGCCCGGACGTCAACCTCCTCCCAGATCTCGCGCACCACACCGTCCCACGGTGACTCCCCTGTTTCAACTTTGCCACCAGGAAGATTCCAGGCGTCGCGATCTGTTCGATGCGCAAGGAGGATACGGCCCTGTTCATCCGCAATGATTGCAAAAGCCCC
>JAUSKM010000020.1 GCA_030646955.1 bacterium | reverse complement strand
ATCACGGGAAACGCGGTAGCGTGCAAGTGAGCCGCTGAAGGTGGGCATGAGTGCGGAGGGGTGTCCGAGCGGTTGAAGGAGCAGGTCTCGAAAACCTGTATACCCGCAAGGGTATCGAGGGTTCAAATCCCTCCCCCTCCGCATTCCTGCTGATCATTCGTTGTGACATGCGTCGCGTGCGCGTGTACAGTGCGGTGGACGCACAAGATGGTTCTTTGCAGAACGAAAGGGAGGTGGTGTCTCATGCGATTTCACCTCGGAACGGATCGTGTGGCGGTGGTGTTCCCGCTGCTGCACATCGCCATCAAGTTCCCGATTGTTCGCGTGTGGCGTGCGGTCCGGCTTCTGTATCGCGATATTTGTAGCGGGGGATGGAAACAGGTCAAGAAGGACTGGGGCTATCCCATGGAAATGCGCGCGTGTTTTCGGGGCCTCCTGTTTCGAGGCTTTGCTGCCAACTGGGGCGAGTTTCGTTTTTGGTGGCAAACGCGTCATCCGTTTGTCCAGCCTACATTCATCTCGTTCTTTGGACTCTTCAATGTGCAGCGTGCCGATGCGCCATGTCTGCTAAAGAGAGAAGATGTTTGGGTGCAGCTCTACAGACTGACCCAGGGCAAAGTTTTCGCCGATGCACATCATTTTGCGGAGCCGGGAAATTTTTGTTTCAGAGATGGGAAGCTGCGGATGCACGATTACGGAGGCCGCGCATGCCAAGGCGTGATCGTCCGATATGGCGCGAGCATCGTTACGGGTTTTGACCCTGCGTATCGTTGGGAAGCAGAAAATGTCGATGCGAAGCGCACGGAGGAGAAGGATGACAGGTCATAGAGAAACACCCGCCCCAGTGATGGGACGGGTGTCTGATTACGGGACGGACTGGCCGATGATGGGCAGCGTTTCGCCGCGGGCATCGGCGAGGGCGATCGTCAGATCGTGCGCGATGCGAACGCACGCTGCCGTGGCAAATGCGATCGCGGTGCACCGATGCATGCCTTCGATGATGACGATGCCCGAATCGCAGATGAGGCCAATGATCGTGGTTTCCTCCGGAAATTTTCCTGCGATCGAGAGCACGCCTTCGTGCGTCCAGATGCCGGGATGTCGCGCGATCTGTGCGAATGTCGGATGCGGATCATCGCCGTAGAACTGTTCCTTCCACGTGCGGTACGGTCCGCCGCGGAATGTGGGCACCAGCGCGTACGGATCGCGGACGCGGCAGCAACGCCACGCGCGCTCCGGCAGCCGCAGTGCGGATGCATAGCTCATGCGCCACGCCGCCCACTCCGGAAATCCACGCGAGCGCGCATGTAACCCCCAGTGCGAGTCATCGCCCTCATTCTCGCGCCAGAACGCAAAAACCTGCTCCCAGGAGAGCGGTTCCATCGGTATGAGGCCCTTGAGGATGCTTTGCTTCGTCATGCACACCTCCTGCAATGACGGTCTCCGTAATGAGCGAGCGCTACGCGTGCTGCTGTGTCATGCGGCGGCGAGTGAGCCAGTGCAGGACGGGTTGTGCCACGGTGCGCGCGTGCATCACGATGAGCGCGGATGCGACGATTCCTGCATCGAGTGCAGCTTCCAGCAGGAGGATGCGGATGATGCTCCAAGCGTCGTATGGCATCGAAATCCCTTTCTTGGTTGAGCGAGAAAAGAACAGAGGACGATAGTAGTGTTGCACAGCGCGGGTTGCGCGTCAAATCGCCGGACAAGTGAACACCCCGAGGCCAGTTGGCGATCGGGGTGTCTTTTGGTGCGGGCGCGTGGCGCTGCGCGGGGTCAATCGGCCTGGTAGGCGCCGGTCATGGTGTTGAAGAGACAGACCATGACCTCGACGCGATACTCCCGCGGGATGCGGCTGCGCGCGGCCTGGTAGAGGTGGTCTGCGAGCCTGCCGCGCACGGCGTTCGTGCGATCGGTGCGCTCGAACAGGAAGTCCACGATGATGCCCACGACGTTGTTGTCCGGGATGTCCGCGGCCGGACTCCCGAGGGTGACGGTGACGTGGCGGGGCTCCGTGATGTCCGGCACCTCGGCGGCGAGCACCGCATCACGCAGCGCCATCAGGAGCAGACGTTGCTTCTCCGGCGGAAAGTGTTTCTCCGGCCAGTTGCGAACCGCGATGAACGGCATCAAGCACCTCCTTGGATGGTGTCCATCCCTTGAATGCAGTACGCCCATGTGTCATTGCGAGGAGTCCGCGACGCGGCAATCTCGATGCGTGCGTAGCGTGCGATGGGTGAGATTGCTTCGCGGGCTCGCAATGACGGAGTGTGGAGTATTGCGCTCAAGGGATGGGGCGACCGGAGGGAATCCGGTCGCCCGTGGGAACGATGGAAGGTTACTGCTGTGCGGGGGCTCCAGCGGCGGTGCGCGGCTTGCGCTTGGGGCGCTTGCGCTGTTCGCGCTGCTGGAAGTGGACGATCCGCAAGTTGGTCTCGTCCAGCTCCCTCATGTTCTCCGCATGCGCATCGGCGTTCGATTCTTTTGTGGTGGAGAGCAGTCGATCCAGCTCGTGCAGCAGGTGCTGCTTGAGGGAGAGGTAGCCCAGCGAACGGTTGTGGCGAGTAATGCGTGAGCGCATGATTTCCAACGCGTCACGTATCGTATCGATCGTCCCCGTCACGCGAGCGTTGTACATGCTGGTCGCCGTATTGAGGTTTTTGCGCAGGGTGTCGAGGTCTGTTTCCTGCCGCGTCACTACCCGCTGGAGATATTCCGCGCGATCCTTCTGCTGGCTCCACACCTGCTTGGTCTCGTCGAGCATCGTGCACGTGTTGGCGTGCCCCTGCGTTTCCCCGTCGAGTTGCTTGTAGAGCCGGACGAGGTTGGCGCAGATGGAGCCACCCGCGCGGCCGTGCCACACGTCATCGAGCAGGCGCAGCGCGATGTCCACCGGGAGCTGCACGCGCTCGTCCTGCTTGCCCTTGCGGTCGCGGTAGCGGAGCTTCACGAAGAGCGTGTCTCCGTGGATGACATGTCCCTGCACGGACCAGCGGAGGTGCTTCTCGGTGATGATGTTGGGCCACCGGATGCGGGAGCGCTGGAACAGGCCGCCGAGTGCGAGATCGAACGTGACTTCCTGGATGACCGTTGCATGCCGTGAAGTGCCGGTGGCGCTCCACACGCTGCCGCCGAGTTGGCTCTGCCCGTTTGCTTCGGTGCTCCACACGCGCAGCAACTTGCCGCTCACGTTTCGCGTCCAGAAGGCGGCGAGAAACGCGAAGGGATTGTCGGCGTCCTTGGTCTTGAGCAGCACCTCTGCGCACCCGAAGAGCGTCAACAGCGCTGCAATCCCAGAGCTCAAGACGGCAACCCGGGGGTTATCGTCCTGCGCCGCGAATACGCTGATGATGATGACGTACATCGTTGCGGGAATGGCAAACGTTGCGAGCACGCGCGTCCACCCATACGGCACTGCACCGTACTGCTTGCAGTACGCGATGAGCGGTTGATGTTGCGTTTCCATCGTTCTTCTCCTTTCCGCCTGGGTACGACATGCGCAGATGGAGGCCTGAAGGCCTCCGCTCCGCAGACGCATTGCCAGGGGGCGACGGGCGGCGGCAGTGCCACGGCCCGTCAGTGGAGTGTTGTGAAGGAACGGAAATGTGCG
>JAUSKM010000012.1 GCA_030646955.1 bacterium | reverse complement strand
CGGTCAAAGTAATCGAGATTGACGAGATGGGCCGCGTGAACCTCTCGCTCAAGGCCGCGGTGGATGCGGGTGAGGAGTTCACCTACCCGCCCAAGCCGGAGCGGCCGGCCGGCGGACTTGAGGACCGCGCCCCGCGCCCCAGCGGCGGCAGCGGCGGATTCCGTCGCGGCGGCCCCCCGCGCCGCGGAGGTCCCAGCGGCGGCAGCCGCGGCGGTTTCGGCGGCCCACGCCGCTAACGCGTCCACCGCGGTAGTGTTTCTCCTTTCTGTTCGTCATTGCGAGTCCGCGAAGCAACCGCACACGACGGAACGTGAAGAAGGGAGCATCAAAAGCAAAGCACGATACAAACGAATATCCCCCGCGATCTCATGGATCGCGGGGGATTGCGTTCAGACCTGCATCGCGCCGGAGGGAGGGAGGAGCGTGAACTCGCCATTGATGAATCGGGCCGCCTTGATGAATCGGGCCGCCAAGGCCCGGTCGAGCTCGCGTGTGCGCTCCTCCTCGGACATGTCCTCGAGCTCCTCATCGGTCCACTCCGGCATCTCGACGTCCATGTACGCACTCCACGTGCCGTCGCTGTACATGATGCTGATGAGCGGCGTACCCCAGATGCGGGGGTTGGAGACGTAGAGCTCGAGGCCGGCCTCATCGCCCAGCTCGATGCCGATGATCGTGCCGACGAGAATGTTGTGGTGCGAGCCGTGCTCGCTCCCGAACCTGAATTGTTGACCGATGACGAGAGTCGGGCTAAGCGGCAGCCCTGCTTCCTGTAGCGCTTCGGCCAATGCGGAGTCGAATGTCTCGCCCTGCCCCAAACTCATGCAACCCTCCTTCCCAAGTTGGAATGTGCTCCAGCCGTCAGACGGCCGTGAAGGTGATCTTGAACAGGTGGTCTTCCCAGCTGATGCTGATGTCGACGACGCCGCGCCAGGCGTCCCGCAGCCCACCGAAACGCTGCGCAAACTCGTCGAGGTCTGTGTAGTCGTCCGCGGCAACGTTCTTGGTACCCCTCTGGTACTGGCGGCTGGAGCCCCCGTGCTTGACCAAGCTATCGATCACGCCGCTTCCCTTGAGCCACGCGCTGAGGTTCTGGGGCGCGACCGCTAGTAGCTGGCTCGCCAGAGCGGCCTTGCGCCGCTCGATCTCTTCCAGATGTTTCCATTTCCATGCTTGCAGCTTCGAAACCGCGTTGGGTTCCAGGTCCACACTCGTCCTTTCCTCCATCTGCTCTCTCCCTTCTTTTAAGGATCCACGAACACCTCACCATAGCCCAGATTGCGGTGTTTGTCAAGCGGCCGAGATACTTGCGGATATTGCAATTTTTATGACCCCCTGATACATTTATTGCGCACGGATGAGGAGGTTTGCATGCCAGTAGGAGTCGATTTGGTGCGGGCAGTACGCCCCATCTTGGAGCGGGACGTCGAGCAGTGCAGGGAAGCATACGAGCAGGCGCGCAGGAAACTGCAAGCGGTGAAAGATAAGATCGCCGATCTGCAGCAGCATTGCCCACATCCGAATGTCGCGCGGGAAAGCGGAATTGCGCAGCAGGACTGCCCGGACTGCGGGTGCCCGATGCCGCTCATTCCGGTCCAAGTTTCCACGTGAAGGGCAGTAGAGCAGCGCAGGAATTCCTTGCGCTGCTTTCTTATACTTTTCCGCACCTCACGGCGCAGCTTCGGAAAACGGATTTCATACACCTCCCACCCTCTGATCCCCTCCCTCTCCGCGTACTCGGGGGGAGGGAGGGTGAGGGAGGGAGGGGTGGTGTGGATGTGTGTGCAGCGGCATTACCCCCCTTTCCCCCAGACGCAGAGTAAAAAAGAAGCAAGATCGATTTCTTGTGGTGAGGCGCGTGGAAGGATTGCGCGTGTGGGGATCCAAGGCTCCAAGTTCCATGGCGCTACATTTTGGGGTAGCGTGGCGGTAGTATGCGTGGACGGATCATCATCGCGGCAACAGTACTCGGTCTCCTCATGTTGGTCGCGGCCACCCAGTGGCGGCGCGTGTTCCCGTATGTGGATCACATTGCGCCGCGGGCGGCAGATGACGCGGCGGTGTACGCGCACGTCGCGATGACGCGGAGTGTGCGCGCTGGGTTGTTACAGCACCTCAACGCGCTCGCGGGTGCGTCGGATATCACGGTGCTGCGAAGCGTGATTGCGGACGCGACCGTGCGCGAGCTTGGTGTCGCATGGGGTACAAGCGGCGCATTTGTGTACGCATGGCGAGAGGAGGCCTCCAATAAAGGAGTGGGCGAGGATGCATCAATTTTACTAGGAAATACGAGCATTATTGTGCGGCAGCTCGTTGGAGGAGAGGCAGTAACACTGCCACTGCACGCGCACCATCCGCTGCACGTCCTCGTGCGTACACAAGAATTGTTCGATGTATTGCGTGTGTCCTCGGACGCGTTGGCGCAGGTGCCGGATGCGTTGCGCTTCGGTGGAGTTTTGCGTCGCGATGGAACGCTCGCATTGCAGACCGATGCACGTACGCGTCGCTTCGCGCGGAGCGTGCGAGTTGTATCGCTGATGCCGCGCGAGGTTGGCGCGGTGACGCTTTTCGGCGTGCCGACGTCATTGTTCCCGTCCGCGTTCGCGGCGCTCGCATCCGATGTCACATCTGCAGACGTCGCGTTTCATGCGCGCACGGGGTCATTCATCCTCCGGCTTCCTGCGGCGGTGAGCGACGCGGCGCTCCTGGAGAGTGCGGCGGCGCTGGCACCGCGCGTGGTCGTTCGGATGCTTGATGGGTATGTCGCGCGCGTTGCCAGGGTGGACTCCCGAGAGTTCACGGTGCGCTGGGAGGGAGCGATGGCACTCGTCGAGCGGGCCGGTGAGCAGGAGCCGGTACTCGTCGCCGCTCGTGGGCAATCGGAGACCCGCATTTCGAATCGTCACGACATCATTGAACGGATTGCGGATGGAGATCGATTTCCTGGAGCGTGTTTTCAAAAATCCCCAATGATTGCGGTGTACGCGCCTCTTTCTCCACAGGTATCGGTTCTCGCGTCCGCATCGGAGGACTTTGTGCATGTGTCTATCTGTGGATTCATTGGAGGCGGATTATAGTAAAATTGCTTTGTTGAGCGCAGTAAAGTTGTTGATAAACTCGTGATGACTGTTCGAGCACGATGACAATGGGCTGTGTATTACTCCATCGGACGGTTGTTGTTTCGTTGAAACAAGTATTTACAAATTGCTCTATTGAGCTATTTCTCCGCATTGAACCGTATTACGTCATCAAATTGACATGTTTGCGGCGCACTGTTATATTGAAAGTGCACGGATGGGAAACAAGATTGAGGGATCTCCCCGGGAGATCAGCTGCTTGAGCGCGGTGCGCTCGCGGCTGGAGGACACTCTCTGTCCTCGGTTCTGGCAGCATACTGCCGGATTTTCGCTCGTGGTGAGTTCCCTCCGCTCTACTGTTCCTCAACGGCTCAGCCCTGCTGACTGAGTCCACCCTCTCGCTTCAACAAAAAGCAAAACGGGTGCCGTCCCTTGCCTTCAAGCTTGTGGCCACCCAGTGAACGGTTGAGCGGCGCACTGCCAGCACAGTGCAAAAACGATTTTGGGGGTGCTGTGAGTCCGCGGATCATTGAATCGGCTTCGTACCGGTGCAGTGATCCGCGGAATCCGGCCTAAACCAAAGTCGGCCTATAAGGGGCGCAACGTGCAGAAATCATTACCGCCATCAAACCGGCGGAGCACGCATGCGCCTCTTTCCATTTACTTGATCTGTTCGTTTTTACACTTTGATGGTTCCACGGATGGCGCGGATACGTCCTCTTCACTTTCGCTTCATTTCATTGCATTGTTGGGTAGGCCGGCCGCTTAGATAGAGTACGAATTTGCACGGGTGAGGAGTTGGAGATTTGGAATTATTGCTTGAATCATTGGTGGATTTTGTGTATTGACGGACGTGGGCACTCCGTTGGACAATCTGAAACTTGTACGGTATGCTGAAGGTCTTGAAGAATGCTATGCCCACAGCGCTGCCTGGTGTGCGAGAGGCGGGCAGTGGTTCGGTTATGCGTATGGAAGCAGTAATCCTTACCCCGGAACTCTTGAAACAGATCGAAGCCAAACTCCTCGAGCGCAAGCAGCAGCTTGCAGAGGAGCTGGATCGCTATGGCAAATTTGAGGATTTTGGTCGTGGCGAGGACGAGAATGCGGCAGAAATTGCAACGTACTCAGACAATCTCTCGCTTGGCCAGACGCTTGCCAGTGCGCTCCGAGACGTGAACAACGCGCTCTCACGCATTGCGAGCGGGACGTACGGCATGTGTCGGTACTGCAATGAGCCGATTCCGGAGAAGCGCCTGCTCGCGCGGCCAACCTCCAGCTCGTGCGTGAAGTGCAAGACCGAGAAGAAGGCACTCTAGTGCAAGGGCGCGTCTGCCCCGCGAAGCGTTGCGCAGAGTGGGGGATGGCCACGGATATGAACGGATGGCCACGTCTGCCCCGCACAGCCCGACGAGTGGCGTGGGGGATCGCGCGGGTAGCGATCGTCACTGCATTCGTGGGTGACATGATATTGAAATTTGTCGCACAACGATTCCTCCTCGTGGGGGATCGTTGTGCGTTGGAAACAGCTGCGGGACTCGTCGGGTTCGTGCCGAGCGTCAATAGTGTGTTCGCGTTCTCATTGCCGGTGCCAAATGCGTACATCTGGCCACTGGGATGGGTGATTGTTGCGTTCTTGGTTCGTGCGTTGTTCCGGAGCGCGCCGCCACGGCAGTTTGCCGTACTCGCCGTGCTGTTTGGTGCGGTATCCAATCTCACCGAGCGCACATTCCTGGGCGGCGTCACGGATTACCTTGCGCTCACCAACCTCTTCCCCGCGTTTAACATCGCGGATGTGTTGGTGATGGTGGGTGTAGCGATGTGGCTCTCCACATCGCGCTCCGCGGCGACAGCATCGGTTCCTGTTGCATCACAGGAGGAGAGGCAGCAGTGATGCGCCGGAGGACTACACAAGATGAGCGTGTAGCATTTCTCTCTTCTTCGTCATTGCGAGCCCGCGAAGCAATGACGGAATACGGGGTGATGTTTTCCACTTTTTCTACAGCATCAAGATGAAAGCCCGCATCTCCGAGGAGATGTGGGCTTCTGTGTATGTGCGAAACATTGTCAGTTGTTTCTCTTTGCGCGAATGTCTGCGCTACAGGATGAGATCGGCCGGAACCTCGCACTCGAGTGCCGCGGAGAGTTTTGCTTTCATGCGAGTTGAGGGGTGATGGGTGCCTCTCTCGATTCCCGACACGACGCGGAAGCTTGTCATCATGCGTTGCGCGAGCTGCGACTGCGTGAGTTGGAGTTCCAGTCGGCGTGCGCTGACGAATGTGCCGAGCGCCGTCGTTCTATTTCTCGTGGAGAGGTGAGGTGTCTTCTTGTTGTTTCGTACCGGCGGCAATAATTCTTCAGGGATGTCGCAATGGTCCAGCGCTGCGGCGATCTTATTCAGAACGGCGCGTGTGAGCGGAAGTCGACCTGTTTCAGTGCCAGAGATGTGCGATGCTGATAGCCCAGCGCGCCGGGCGACCTCTCGCTGGGTCAGTCCAAGCGCCTGACGTCTCACGATAATGAGCGCACCGAGCGGATTGTTGCTCCTGATTCTTTTGAGCTTCCTTTTTGACCTGATGGCCTCCAGATCAGCCCGAGCAAGCGTGAGCGCATCTGCGAGTTGCTGCACCATGTCGTCGCTCGCACAGAGTGAGCTTTTCCCCAGCTCAATCAAGCTGACGTATTGGTGTCTGATGCCGAGTTTTTGTGCAAGTTCGCGCATGCTCATGCCGAGTTCTTGGCGTCGCACTCGGACACGTCTGCCGAGCTCGTTCCTGGGGTGCTTGAGGTTTACTCCTGTGAACTGCGCGAGCGTTGCGGGTTCGAGTTCCAGTGCATGCGCCAGCGGCCTGAGCAAACGGTAGAGCAGCGTTGGGTTCCTGCGCGTCTCGATGTGCCTTGCTTTTTGCACGGGTAAGTCCATGCGCTCGGCAAATTGTTCGATCGTGAGGCCAAGTGCTTCGCGCCGCGATCGAATGAGCTTGCCGAGTGTTGTCGTCGGCTGTGCGCCCTTGATCGGCATGCGGCTACGCAGCTCCTCCGGCTCGCACTGGAGCGCGTTGGCGAGCGCATCGCATTGTGCATCCTTGAGGTATCGCCGTGCTCCAGTTTCAACGGCGCTCGATGAGCGTTGTCCGAGTCCAGAGCATTCATGGAGTTGATGCTGCGTCAGGCCAAGCGCGAGACGTCGGTCTCTGACAAATAGGCCAAGCTCCGTTGCGCAAGGCGTCATGCCGATGCCTACGGGGTGCGCCCGCTTTTTTTGGTCGGCCATTCGCGTGCCTCCTTGTTGTGAATGTGCATGAGAGGAGACGGTTCCCTCACTCCACCGTTATCCTCGCACAGATTCTTGCGGGCGTCAACGATGCATCCGCGCACTTCCCAGGCGCATTCTTGCGGAGGAGCACGTAGGCCTCGGTCCATGGAATCGTCTGTATCCATCGTTGCCTTTGCACGCGATCATTCCCGCTCCTCATGGCGGCTCCTTAATCATGTGGAAGGACGGGGGATGATCATTCCCGCTCCATGATTAACATCCATGTTGGGGTTCGGCTTTGTATGGGTGTATCGTGTAAAATCAGTTGTTTTTCTTTGATTTTGTGCCCATGGCACCCGCAGATGTGCAAGAACTTGACAGGGATTTTAGGGGCGCGTACGATGGGTCTAGATTGAAGATTCGGTGAATACGCTACTCGAACCGCCATCGTCCGCATACAGAGTGCGGACACTCGGCAGGAATCTATGCAACGGCAGCAAGCAACAGCAAGTCGCTCCCGTACGTGAGTCCTCCGTGTGTCTGCGGAGTGACGTCGCTGGGGGCCAGCGGCGTTTTCTGTTACTCGCTCCAGTGTCCGTCCGTGTCGCAATCGCAGATCGGTCATCGAGCGTTCGATCATCGATCTTCGGTTGTGACGAAAGACCTTCACAATCGAAAAGTGTTGAGTGCATCTTCCATGAGCAACAGTCACCATGGCTGTTGTTCATACACCATTGCAAGAAAGGTTCTCAAAAGTCGTTGATAATGCTACATCAACGCACATGACGGATATATCGAGGTCTGATGCTCTCCGCATCGGACGCAGGTATTCCGTCGGGACACAAGGGCGTAGGGTGGATGCCTCGGCACCAGATGCCGACGAAGGACGTTGCAGGCAACGATATGCCTCGGGGAGCTGCCAAGCAAGCTATGATCCGGGGATGTCCGAATGGGGAAACCCGATACCGCGTTGAACGGTATCCCCCGCTGTCTTTGACAGCGGGCGGGAACCCGGTGAAGTGAAACATCTCAGTAACCGGAGGAAAAGAGAACAAGTTCGTTGTTAGTTTTTAGGGCGCCGCGCAAGCGGCAGCGAGCACGCGACGCGTGCAAACGCATCGCGCGTTCGCATCCTAGAAACTTACATCGAATCATTCCCCTAGTAGTGGCGAGCGAAAGGGGAACAGCCCAAATTGCATGGAGCGCAATGGTCCGACCATCGCTGTGCCGCAAGGCGCAACGGTCAGTAGGGCTACTGCACACGGGACGGTGATGCTCCATGTGAGGTTATGCGCAGCAGGGGTCGCGTGCGTCCAGCCACGCGGATTGGAAGGAACGCCCGTAAGGGCGATGATACGTAGCCGAATCCTCTGGAAAGAGGAGCCGTAGCAGGTGATAGCCCTGTAGGCGAAACGAATCATGCTCCAATGCTCTGTTTGCGAGAGTACGGCGGGACACGTGAAATCCCGTCGGAAGTAGGGACGACTACGTTCCAAGGCTAAATACATCTGGTGACCGATAGTGAACTAGTACCGTGAGGGAACGGTGAAAAATAGCCCGGGAGGGCGATGAAATAGATCTGAAACCCTACGCTTACAAGGAGTCGGAGCACGTCGCTATCGCTCCGTGCGAACAAGGAGCATTGCATATGGAACAAGGAAGCCGGGAATAGAATCCCGCGTGCTTTTTGTTTCGTGCGCTTTGCTTCAGGTCGTACAGAGCGGTAGCGGTGTGTCACGGCGTGCCTATTGAAGAATGAGCCAGTGAGTTCGTCGTTGTTGCTTGTCGAAGGCCTACGGGCCGAAGGCAGAGGGAAACCGAGTCTGAATAGGGCAACAGTAAGTATGTTAGTTGCGAGTCGCTGTGAGGATTCGAGGGGCGCATCGCGCTGCTCGCGTCTTCGCACGCTTGCAACTAACACACTTACACGGCAGCTGCGACGAGACCCGAAACCGGGTGAGCTTACCATGGGCAGGGTGAACTTTGGGTAACACCAGAGGGAGGCCCGAACCCGTAGGTCGTGTAACGCCTTGGGATGACCTGTGGTAAGAGGAGAAATTCCAATCGAACTCGGTGATAGCTGGTTCTCCCCGAAATAGCTTGTGGGCTAGCGCGTTGTTGCCCCCTGGGGGTAGAGCTACTGATTGGAGCTTCCGGGAGCGATCCTAGGGCCTCCAACCAAACTCCGAATACCAGGTACGGTAGAACAGCGTAGTCAGTACGTGGGGGCGAAGCTCCACGGAACTAAAGGGAAACAGCCCAGATCCCAAGCTAAGGTCCTTAAATCTCGGCTCAGTGGTAAAGGAGGTGGGACGGCGTTGACAACCAGGAGGTTGGCTTAGAAGCAGCCACCCTTTCAAGAAAGCGTAACAGCTCACTGGTCAAGCTATCCTGCGCCGAAAATATAACGGGGCTAAGCCGAGTACCGAAGCTGGGGGACGTACGCCGATCCGTCGGCATACGTCGGTAGGGGAGCGTTCCCTGCAGCAGTGAAGCCGGACCCGCGAGGGCCGGTGGAGCGCAGGGAAGTGAGAATGCTGGCATGAGTAGCAGGAAGGAAAGTGAGAACCTTTCCCACCGTAAGTCCAAGGTTTCCTGGGCAACGACTATCGACCCAGGGTGAGGCGGTCCTAAGGCAAGTCCCCGCTTTGGTGGGGGGTAGTCGATGGACAGCAGGTTAATATTCCTGCCCTCTCGATCGTGTTCCCGTCGCTGACGCATTGTAGTAGTCTCCGGGCCTTTTGGCTATAGGTCTGTCTCGTGCAGCGCACGGGACGCAGGTGAAGCCGCAAGGCGGATCCAATGGAGGCGAGCGTGGTGCCCAGAAAAGGCGACGATTAATAGCGGTCGGGATCCGTACCGACAACCAACTCAGGTGGACGGGCACAAGTGTGCCAAGGTGTACGGGAGAACCCTCGTGAAGGAACTAGGCAAAAAATTGGCCGTAACTTCGGGATAAGGCCTGCCTCGCGCAAGCGAGGCCGCAGCGAGCGATGCCAAGCGACTGTTTACCAAAAACACAGGTCCCTGCGAAACCGTAAGGTGATGTATAGGGGCTGACTCCTGGCCAGTGTCAGAACGTTAAAGCGAGAGGTGAAACTTCTTCGGAAGCGTAGCTTTGAACTGAAGCGCTGATGAACGCCGGCGGTAACCATAACCGTCCTAAGGTGGATTTGCTGCCTTAGTGAGGTGCAAGACCTCCTCCGAACTCCATGCCAATAGGAGATGTAGGAGAAAATTC
>JAUSKM010000007.1 GCA_030646955.1 bacterium | reverse complement strand
GGCAGGCGGCGGGTTGGGCAAAGGTATTGGCGCTGGGCAATGATGGTTGGATCGCGCTCTCGTGCGAGCAGGCAACGCCATTCAATCCCAACGGAACATGCGGCGCGGTGTCGTATCGCACCGCATGGCGGGAGTTGGCTGCGCCGAATGGGGAGTGGGCGGGGGATGCGTGGAACGGTGCTGCGACGGTTGGTCGCCATGCGCTTGGTTGGATGTCGTGGCGGCCACAGAATTACGGCGGCGTTACGACTACCTGGAACCCGCAACCGGTATGCACGGTATCCGGCGACGCGTGCAGCGCGAATGACGACTGCGCGGTGCTGGGGGAGCTTTGTTGCCGCGGCGGTGCGCCGTGCGGCCAATGTCGTGGGTTCACGGACGCGTGCGCGACGCATGCGGCGTGTCCCGCGGGGGATCTCTGCTGCCCGGCGGGTGTGCCGTGCGGACGGTGTGTGAGCACGGGCGTCGCGTGCGGAAGCGATAGTGCGTGTACGCTCCGCGATCTCACCACGCCGGCGGGTGAAGATTCCTGTTGTCCGCCGGGCGCGGTCTGCACGCGCATGGAGGAGCTGGCGCCGGGTGAGACGCCGCAGACAGTGGGGACACTCCCGGGCGCGATGGGGTTCTGCGGGAGCATCGTTGTACCGGAAGAGCCGCACGCGCTCTGTATGGAGCGTGCGCAGTGCAGCGAATTATGCGCGCAGGAGCCACCACGCGGGCTCTGTGTGGGGAACGAGGGGCAGATCTGTACAGGTGATGCGGATTGCGCGAGCGATGCGTGCAGCTTCGAGGTTGGTATCTGCGATGCGAACGCATCAGACGATGTGGGGAATTCTTGGACGGTACCGTGTCTTGGCGGCGATGCGTCATCGTATTGCGATGTTGCAACCGGGAATGCCAGTGCAGCGTGTCGGAATATCATCGGCATCTGCGCGGATGACACGCCGCAGCGTCTCTGTGTGGATGATGCGAACTGCGCGATCGGGTTCTGCGAGAAGCTGTACCTTCCATGGCTGCAAACGCAATTTGGACCCGTGTACTCTGGTGGGAGTATCGGCAACCCACAGACCGCGCCGCCGCCTTCGGGGCAATTCAATGCAACGTACTGCGTGCTCGCGGGTGGGCCTATCGTGAACTTCTTGAGTGAGGAGGGGTGCTCCGATGTTGCGCAGACGCCGTACGGTATCCCCCCAACAGGACGATCGGCGCGCATTGACGTGAACGGCATTCTCCGTGGCCGGTACGGTACGCTTGCGACCACCCCCCCGAGCGGGGATACGTCAACGCCGTGGACGACGGACACAGATGGATTCCTCCTTGATGAATCGGTGAATCTCGTGGATTTTACTTCTACAACGATTCCTATTTCGGATCGCATCTATGTGATCGGCGGTGCGGGTGTCGCGTTCCGCAACGGGGTAGGGGACCAGTCCGGTTCCGGGCTTATCGTCATTCGCGGCGGCGATTTGCGTATCAGCGGCAATATCACGTACGCGGATAGCGGCCCGTTGCTCCAGGTACGGCATCTCGCCTCGCCGGGGTGGCTGGTGCTGGCGGATGAGAATGGCAATGGCGGGAATATCATCGTCGATCCCGGAGTAACGGAGCTTTCGGGCGCATTCTACGCGCAGGGAACCATTCGGACCGGAACCACGGGCAATGGAGCAACCGAGAAGGCGCTCCGCGTACACGGGGTGATGATCGCGCGACAGTTCGCGTTTGAGCGCACGCTCGCGAAGCATATTTCGACATCCGCGGAGCAGGTGATTGCTGACGGCCGCGTGCTCGTGAACACGCCGCCGGGATTTGGTGACATCGCGCAATCGCTCCCGCGCATCCATCAAGTGGTGCCGCAGTTGGAAATTCCGTAAGAGCATCGCGCTGATATTTGCTGTGCATGGTATACTGCAAGCAGAGCAGACGGGCTTGTGGATGCGCGAGTTGGTTTTCAAGTACGTGCGCGTGTATACATGGCATTTTTCAAGAAAAAGCTGCAAGCATTCCTCGGTGTGGACATCGGCGCCGCCGGGGTGAAGCTCGTTGAATTACGGAGCGATCGCGGTCGTGCGCGGCTCTCCACGTACGGCGTTGCGGAGTTGCCGATGATGGATCGTCCCGCGACAACCCTCGGGAGCGATGTTGGTGCGCTTGCGGAAGCGCTCAAGGAGCTCTGCGGACGCGCGAAGGTGGAGGCGACGCACGCAGTCACCTCGCTCCCGGTTGCGGCCGTGTTCAGCTCAGTCATCACGCTCCCGCGCATGGCCAAGAAGCAACTCCCGGAAGCAGTGGCCTGGGAAGCAAAGAAGCTGCTCCCGCTCCCATATGAGGAGATGATTACGGATTGGAAGCTGCTCACGCCGGAGGAGGATCTGGAGACGGAGAACACGGATACGGCAACCGCACGGGTACTCCTTACTGCAGCACCAAAAGAGCTTGTTCAGCAGTACATCAGCGTGTTTCGCGGCGCGGGACTGGAGCTGGTGAGCTTGGAGACCGAGGCGTTCGCGCTCATCCGATCGCTCGTCGGCGATGATCCCGCAGTGGTGCTCCTCATTGATATCGGCGCGTCGCGGACGTCCATGATTATTGTGGAGGATGGGACCCCGATGCTCTCGCGCAGCGTGGATGTTGGCGGCAAGCACATGACGCGCGCCATGGGGGATGCCACCGGCGTCGCATTTGATGCCGCGGAGCAGCTCAAGTTGGATCTTGCAGTGACGCCGACGGGGAACATTGCGGCCGCAGCGCTGCCCAAGCTTTTTGATCGTCTCTTTAGCCCCGTCATCCAAGAAGCGCGGTACGCCATGAACTTGCACCAATCACAGGACACCAATAGCGGGCGTGCGGTGGAGAAGGTCATCCTGGCGGGCGGGAGCGCGATGTTGCCGTCGCTGACGCAGTACGTCGAATCCGCGCTCAACCTTCGGACGTTCGTTGGAGATCCCTGGGCGCGCGTTATTTACCCCGTGGATTTGCGTCCCGCGCTTGATGCGATGGGTCCCCGATTTGCCGTCTCGATTGGGCTGGGGATGCGGGAGGTCGCGTGATGGTTCGAAGAATTGTTTTTTAGCATCTCGCAGCGATCGGCAGTTTGTATGGCCAAGGATCCATCACTTCTTCCAGAGGACATGCGGAATGCAGAGGAGGAGCTGCAATCAGCAGGGAGATTGGGAAGGAATGGGCGCGAGACGCTCCATATCCCAGATACGGCGTTGCCAACGCCGCGGCAGCGGCGTGGACGCGTACCGGCCGCGAGCGTCGCAGAACCAGTGCCGCCACTTCCGCAGCCGAGCGTGCCGCAACCGTCGCCTTTGCCCCCAAGGCCAAGCGCGGCACCAACACCGCAACCTGCTCCCAACCGAGCGGCGGCACCGTCCGCATCCGTTATCGCCAGCACACGGAAGAGCGCTGGACGGCCTGCGGGGCAAGGACGGCCCGCAGTACCGGAGGAAGCACCGCGGTTGCACATTCCTAAGCTCGGTCGCAAAACACTCCGAGCGGTTTCGCTCATTCCGTCCGAGTTTAAGAAGAAGCCAGTGTCCGCAAAATGGCCGCAGCTTGTTGCAATTGTCGGCGTTGCATTGAGCATTCCGCTCATCGCAGTTCCCTGGGCGATTCTCTCGAACCGCATCGTGGATGCGCGCGAGGAGACGAGGGCGGTGGAGGCGCGGCGAACGGACGTGCTGTCGCGCATCGCGGCAATGGAGCGCGAGGTGGAATCGTACCGCGTCACTGCCAAGCGCGCGGTGGTACTCCAGAGCATCGTCGCCCAGCACGGGACTTGGGGGCCATTCTTTGATCTGCTGGAAGCGCGGTCACTCCCGGGCATGCGATATGAGCAGCTCACGGTGGACGCGAACGGGACGGTGACGCTTCCGACCGTTGCACCCAATCTCCGCGTTGCTGCAGCGCAGCTTGTCGCGTGGCAGGAGGAGCCGCGCGTCCAGGACCTCGGCCTTTCCGGGTTCTCCAGCGTCATCGACGAACTGGGGATTACGCGCGGGATTCGGTTTGACCTGCGCATGCGCGTGGACCCCGCGCTTTTCACCGACGCCGGGCGATTGTCGGGAGGTGAGCGCACGCCGGCAGCAGCCAGTGGCGATGAACAATTGGTACCCGAAACCGCTTCGTGACGCACGATCGTATGCCTTCGGCACTGAAACCCAAACCCGCGCGCGCGTTCCAGCAGGATTTTCGGATTGAGCGGCTTCTGCCGATGCTCACCCCGATTGTCGTGCTTGCCATCGGGCTCATCGGGTACATCTTCCTGCTCCGTCCGCTGCTCTTCGAACTGCGGACGCTTGAACTGCGCCGTTCGTTCGCGTCTGATATTGCGATTCTCGAACAGCGATTGACGCGGCTCACCGACGTGCGTGACACTTTCGAGCGAGAATTGAGCGCTGCGCAACCGGTCATTGATTCTGCATTGCCAAGCGGCGAGGATCTCCCTGGTTTGCTCGCCACCATCGACGCAGCGGGGCAGCGATCCGGCGCGGCAGTCGCGAGTGTGGAGATCGCACCGGAAGCGCCATCCGCGTCCCTCGAGCGCGTGCTTGACCGCAACGGCGTCATTCGCATCGGCCTCGGCGTGCGGAATGTGAACTACGAGCGACTGAAATCGCTGGTTGCCGTGCTCACACAGAGCCGTCGCCTCATTGACGTGCGATCCATTCAGTTCACGCCAGAACGCCTCCAAGCGACACTCACACTCCGTGCGTATGCGTTTGAGAGTCCCTAGTCGGTCGGGCGCGTGATCATCTTTTCTATGCTCGCACAACGGACCCTACGAAATTGGACGCTTGCCGCGACGGTCGTCTCGTTTGTCGTCGTTGCATTCGTTATTGTTTCCGACATCGTGCGCCCGCTTCCGCCACCACAGCGCGTTGGGGCGGCGGTGACGCGCGGCGAGAGCATTGATGTGGATGCGGTGGAGGCATTGCTCCGTGATCCGCGGTTCCGGACGCTCGTACTCCTGGCGCCGAACGTCACTCCGGGCCGGCTGGGCAACCCCAACCCGTTTGCGGTTTTTGAGGGGTCGCGATAGGGAATCGTTTATGCTCACGAAACAGATTTTAGACTACCTGCAAGATGAAGGGCGTATTGATGCCGCCGAGGCATCGCGTTTGCTTGTTGCTGCAAAGCAGGGTGAGCATGTGGAGCGGGCGTTGCTCGATCGCAAACTTTTGACAGAAGAAGAGCTCCTCCGAATTCGCGGCAAGCTCCTGGGGCTGCCGGTGC
>JAUSKM010000033.1 GCA_030646955.1 bacterium | reverse complement strand
GGCATGCAGCATGTAGTACGCACCACAGATGAGCGAATGTTCGTACACGACGCGATATCGCGGTTCGTCCTGCGCGTCCTCCTCCGGAGTCAGCTCGGGGGCGCTGGGATCCCCATCGGCATCGGGATCTCCGCTCCGCTCCGCAGGATGATACGGTGCCGCAGGCGTACGCGCTGGCGCTTCCTCCAATGCCACCCCAACCACTTCCGCGAGTGCCACATCGGAGCGACGCGTCGCAAGCTGCACGTCGGCCGATACGGGCGTTCGGTCCGGCTCGGGCACGATGGGCGGACGATCCTCCGGGGATGCCGGAGCACGGAGCCCGTCTGCGACCGGCAATGCTTCCCCGCGAGGACGGAACAACGGATCTGACTGGTGCTGAAGCTCGTCGAGCAACACCGAGACCTTCTCGTACTTCGCGTGCGCCGCACCCACACGTTGCCGTTGCTCGCGACGGAACTCGAGCTGTACGTACTGCTCGTACCGATCACGCGCGCGCTCCAGACGCTCGATCGCTTCGGGAAAGTTCGGATCGAACATGCCTCCTGCGCCGGCATCGATGAGCTCCAACGCAACGCCGTGCTCGCACACTGCCGTGCCCCAAACGAGATCGAACGTCGCGGCGACCGCGGGATCCACCATCGCGTACGTCGTCGAATCGGCACCCCGCGCGGCATCGTTGGACGCGTAGCGGCGACGGAACTCATCGCGATCGCGGGCAATACGTGCCGCGGCACGGTCTACTCCGTATCGCTTACCGAGCGACGCATACGTTGCACTGCAGGCACGGTAGTCCTGCGCTGCGCGCTGTGCACGCACACGATCCATCTGCTCCTGCAGCACCGCAAGCTGCGTTGTCCGCTCCACGGCTGCCGCATCATCGTCCAACGCACCTGCATCGGCTGGAAGGGCTGCCTGCACGACGTCCTTCCCTTGCGGAATCAGCTCCGCGGCGATGCGTGCGGCGACAACGCGATTGCGAAACTGCGCTGCGGTGCGATGCTCCAGCTCGTCGTACCGACTGTAGAGCCACGCGGCATGCAGCGTGCGATCGTGCCGCGTCTCATTATCCTCAATGAGACGCGCGTGCGCATCGGTGCAGAGCGCGATGCCCCAGAGCGCTTCAAGATCATCCGCGGATGCGCGGATCGTCGTCTCCTGTTGCGGCGCCATGTGCTCGACGCGCTGCTGGACGCCGTACTGCTCCCAGAGCGCGAGGTACTGACGATGGCACGCGGTGACCACCTGCTTGTCTGCGATGTTCTCGGCAGGACGCCGATCCATCTCCTCCACCAGACGACGCTCGCGCGCGGCCTCGTGGAGCGCTTGCTGGAACCGCTGTGTGCCGGTCCCTGCGGTGCGGCCCGGAATCTTCTGCTGCGCATACGCGGGAAGCGCACCGCAACAGAGCGCAAGCATTGCCCCTACTACGAACGTTCGCATGATAGACACCTCCCTACATTGTCATCTAGTCTTTATTTGCAATGAGCTTCACGGAACCGTAGCATACAACCTCCAAGAAGTCAAACAGCCGCTTTGTTGCGCGTAAAATGAGTGACCCCCGCAGCGTGATGCTGCGGGGGTCTTCAGACCGGGGGCCTAGAGGCCCGTGAGGTCCAGGCGGGCATTGCCGCCCGTGTGCTGCGGGTTCTCCGCGAGCGTGGGCGACACGCTCGTGCCGTTCACGTTGCACGTCATGGTCACGCGCTGTTGGAGCACGCCCATGGAATCCATGACGAACATCCAAACACCGTCATCGGCGCTATCGCAGGACGACGAGCAGTAGTTCCCGTAGTGCACGTCGGGCGTGACCGTGTACGTCACGCGCACGATGCGATCGCCGGGGAGCGGCGTGAGCGCGCACCGCCACGGGACGCCGGGCGCCACGAAGCTTGCACAGAACCGCGCGCTGGCATCCGGGGGCGGGAGCGAATCGCCGGTCAGCGGATCGGTGGTCGGCACCGTGAAGGCGCACGTGAGGACCAGATCCTCGTCCGCGGTATCGTCGTCACCCGTGGAATCGTCGTCCCCGGAAGCGTCGTCGTCACCCGTGGAATCGTCGTCCGAGGCGGCATCGTCGTCGCCTGCCGCGTCGTCGTCCCCGGCGGGCTCCACCGTCTCGCACTCGTCACCGGTGCCGTCCTCGTCCGCGTCCGCCTGATCGACGTTGGCCGAGGCGGGACAGTTGTCGTCCGCGTCCGCGACGGTGTCGCGGTCCGCGTCGGGCGTACAGGCATCGGCCAGGCACATGCGACCGGTGGACGGCCAGTTGCACGGGTCGCCCTCGTCCGCATCGCCATCGCCGTCGTTGTCCTCGCCGTCGCACTCCTCGCTGTCGCAGATGTTGCCCGTGCCGTCCTCGTCCACATCGGCCTGGTCGAAGTTGGCGGCGTTCGGGCAGTTGTCGTCCGCGTCCGCGACGGTGTCGCGGTCCGCGTCGGGCGTGCATGTGAAGGGCACATCGCCCGCCGGCAGGCACGACTCGTCCTCCGCACAGTCGGCGTTGCTCGTGCAGCCAGCAGCCGCGTCGTCGTCGCCGGCCGCGTCGTCGTCCGTGGCGCTGTCGTCGTCCGTGGCGCTGTCGTCGTCGGATGCGGCGTCATCGTCGCCGGAAGCATCGTCATCCGCGTCCGCGGTGTCGTCGTCGCCGGCATCCGGACATCCTTCGTCCGTCACGCCATCGCCATCGTTGTCGCTGCCGTCGCAGATCTCGCCCGCGGGAGCCGCGTCGTCGTCGCCGGCCGCATCATCGTCCGAGGCGCTGTCGTCGTCGGTCGCGGCGGTATCGTCGTCGCCGGAGGCGGCATCGTCATCCGAGGCGCTGTCGTCGTCGGCATCGGCCGCGTGCACCGTGCCGTCGCCGGGGCATCCCTCGTCCGCCACGCCATCGCAGTCGTTGTCCACGCCGTCCAGACACACCTCGCCGCCACACGCGACGGTATCGTCGTCGCTGGCCGCGTCGTCGTCCGAGGCGTCGTCATCGGTGGAGGCACCGGGGACCGCCACGCAGGCGGCCGTCGCGGCGTCGCACACCTCGCCGTCGTCGCAGTCCGCATTGAACGTGCAACCGCCCGCGTCGTCGTCCGCCGAGGCGGCATCGTCGTCCGTGGCGCTGTCGTCGTCGGTGTCCGCCGAGAAGCTCTCGCTCCCCAGCGTTCCCAACAGAACGGTACGCTCCTTGCAGGAGGCGCCCAAGAACGCCACGACCAGCGCGGCCAGGATCATGCTCTGCTGCTTCACGTCTTACTCCTCTCCCGCAACATTCAGCGGGTTTTTTGGGAAGGTTCCAGTGCTGTCGCCCGTGGCAAGCCACAACCATGCGACTTTTCAGAGTAGCACGGAAATGGCTTCCTGTCAAGGTTTTCACGTTTATTGCAGCAGAAACAGTGTGAAAAGTGGATGAACGCACCCCCCACGCCCCTCCACTCCCGCTCGTCTGCGTCCGCCAGAGCGCGGAGGATAAGAAGAAAATGTATCGCTCAACCGAGCATCGCCTACCCCCTCTAGCTCCCCCTCCCAGCGGGAGGGGGAGGAGCATGAAATCCGTTGTTCTTCCAAACCTGCGCCGTGAGGTGAAAAAGAAGGAGGCGGTCCCGGAAGGGACCGCCTCTCTGTCACACACTCGTCACCACGGTCATGCGGTCATGCGGTCAGTTCCGCAGGTAGCCGTGGCATCCGGTCTGCCCGTTGTTCATGTCGGCCATGGTCACGTCCACGGACATGTGGTCGTCCACGGTGCAGGCCGCCGACATCTGGCTGCCAGCCGCACCTCGACACAGATGGTTGGTGTTGGTCTCGTTGGCCTCCACGGAGAGCCAGAGACCGCACACGCCACCCTCGCATTGCTCACGCTTGGCGAGCCGCACCGTGTCGGCGTGCGCACAGGCACGGAACGTGCGGCCCTCCTGCCAGGAGGTGCAGTTCCACGTCTGGTCGCTCGCGCTCTGTCCGATGAAGTTGTGGCACCCGCGAACGCGCGTGATGCCCTCGAACGAGCTCGGGTACGTGCAGGTGATCTCCACCTCGTCCGAGTCCTCGCAGTCGAACGACAGGTCATCGTCCGTGTCGTCATCGTCGTCGCTCACCGCGTCGTCGTCGCTGTTGCCGGTGTCGTCATCGTCGCTGGCGGCATCGTCGTCGCCGGTCCAGATCGGAACCGTGTCCTGTCCGCAGGCGACCAGCGCCGCGGCGAGGAGACAGACCAGGAACCACTGCGTCGTCTCGAGCCTCATCGTGCACCTCCTGCCGGCGCTCCCTGCTGGAGCACGTAGGTTGTGTGGTCTTGTTGCCACTCGCTGTAGGCCACCACGGCGACCACCGCCGCGACCGCCGTCACCACACCGCCGCCGACCACCCAGCCCCAGTTCTTCGACCACCAGTCCGGCTGGGGAGCCGGTGCGTCCGACTCCGGGAGACCGATCCAGGAGGAACCCAGCGCGGTGCCGGCACGCACGCAGTTGATGATCGCGTTGTCATCTTCGTCCCGAAGCACGCCACCGTCCACGCCCTGCGCGACCACCACCTCCAGGTCGGACTCGCCGCAGTTCTCCGGCAGCCGATAGTAGGCACTGGTCCCGCACGCCAGGTACATCCCCGGGTCCTGCCCGGGCGGGTTCAGCGTCACCCGTCCCTGCGTGAGGGGCGGGCACAGCAGCTCCTGCGTGGCGCGGCTGACCATCGGCAGCCCCCGCCCACCGCCGCCCGAACCGCCACGACCGCTTCCGATGCCGCTGCCGGAACCGCCCGCCGCACGCGCGTCCTCGACGGCCTGCGCGACGGCGCCCAGGCACACCTGGGTCTTGGGTCCGGTCACGTTTCCGAATGCCTCCAGGCCGCACTCGACCTGGAACAGCTTGACCCGCTCCGTCCCCGCGTCCGTGAGGACGCGGACGAGCTCCCGCCTGATGTCGTCGGTCCCGCGAACACCCACGGGCACCTGCCGCACCAACTCCCCGGTGACCGTCTTGTTGAGCGCGGCCGAGCCGCCTCCCGGAGGGCCCCTGTAGGCCCCCGTCGGATCGCCGTTGGCGATCGCCGGAACGGTGAACATGCAGGCCGCCAGTACGGCGACTCCTGCGACGAAGCGGGGGTAACTCCCCCACACACCCTTCTTGCGCATGACTTTTCCTCCTGCGCTTGGGGACGCCTTTCGACGCGTCCCATGGTTTTCAGTTGTGAAGGACCACCCTTCACGGAACACACCGCGAAAGCGAGCACATCTTGCCTCACTGTCGCGATGCATTACCGTAGCACAGTCATCCTCCACTGTCAAGCGCTTTCAACGTCGCTCAATAAAGCGAAATTCCTGCGCATAGAATCAGTATGCTCGCCCAACATGAAGCGTGGGTGATGAAACAGAATTCCCCCACATCCGTACGGACGTGGAGGAATCCTACCAAAGAGGCCGTCGTTACCGCGAAAAGAGGTACCGCTGGGCAAGCGCCAACGCAGCGCCGAAGAGGAAGCCGAGGAGCACGTTGAGGGCAATGTTGGGCCGGACGGGAAACCGCGAGATGAGCGGCGAATCAATGACGCGCACGGTGATATCGCGACTGCCAGTGTAATCCTTTGCGTCTCGTACCAGTACGCTCCCAATCCCATCCGCAATCGCCACGGCCTGCGCCTGTCGCTCGTGGTACACACGCACCTCCATAATGCTGGACTCTGCAGCCACCGAGGACTCCACCGTTCGCCCCCATGCCCGACGCCGCGCGCGCTCGTTCTCCGGGAATGCGGCGCGATCAATCTCCGGGTTTACCTGGAGCACGCGGTCCAGGAATGAGGACGATGCGATGACGTGCCCGAGGTTGCGCCCCACCTTCTCCGACGATTTCACCGCCGTGTACGCATCCAGCGTCGGCGAGGTCGCCTGAATGATGAGGAGCCGCATCGTCGCGCGGTACGCAAGCGGCTGGACCAACGAGAAGACCAACGCGATCGCGCCGCCCGCAAGCGCAACGCCGAGCGCGTACCGCCGGTTGTGCGCGATGAATCGAGTGATGCTGTGGGACATAGGGTAGTGATATACAAAACGACCGTAGCAGAACCTCGGATGTCCGTCAACCCCCCGCAGCGCTGCCGCGCGGCTGCTCCGCGGAAGCGGCGTACGTCATGGTCTCTCCAGTAACCTGCATGAGCGGCACCTCGATCGTCTCTGTGGCAGCTCCATCACCAACGCGTGGACGCGACATGACGAGCGATACCGACGCGCCAAGTGGATACTCCTGGAGTAACTCGGCCAAAAACCTCCGTGCCGTCAACGGATCTCCGCCCACCGCACGCACCACCGTTCCAATCTCAACGCGGCCAGCAAGCGGACTTCCGGCGGCAAACGCGGTTCCACGGAGTGGTACGGCGATCTCTGCGCCATCAGGAGCAGCGGCGCTGCCATCACCGCGCATCACCAACTCTGCCCGATCGCGGTACGTCACGCCAAGTCCATTGCGTATCACCGTGCCGCCCCGGAAGAGTTGCGGGAGCGCTGAGGCAATCGCATCCACGGGGATCGCCACATCGTCCGCCAGCACCAGGCCGACAAGCGCGCCGTCTGTGTTCACGATCGGCGTTCCCGGAGCTAATCGCGCTGATCCGTCAAACGCAAGGAGCGTCTCCCATTGATCTGAAGAACGCAGTATCCCCGCTCCGCGACGGACGTGCCGCGCGCGCAGACGTAGTGCCGTGAGTCCGCCGTCTTCCGTGGGCGCGAACAGCGGAGTGCCTGGCGCAAGGGCGCAATCCGTACACAGCGGGATCACAGAAGCTGCAAGCGTGGGCGTCCGGAGAAATACGAGATCCGAAAGCGGATCAAAAGCCGCACGTACCGCCGCGTGCAGCACCCGATCGCGTCCCGCAGCCGCCGGCACGCTCCCGCGTTTTGCTGGAGGCAGTGCGCCGCGAACCGTCACGATCCACCCATCGCTGGTCAGGGTGACACCGCGCCCAACACGATCGCCAAGCGTCGCCGCTTGCTGCGCATCAAAAAGTTCCACAACCGCCGCCGCAAGCGGGGCAATTGCTGGAAATCCTATGCGCGCGTTATCGCCGCGCGTCCTCCCAACAACGGGAGGTGCGCCAACAGATTGCGGCACCGGGACGAGAAAGGTCATCCCGATGAGTCCGCCAGCAATACCCGCAAGCAACGCCACGATGCCGGTGAACGCGATCCAACCAGATCGCCCCGCGCGCGCCGCGGAACGCTCTAGCGGCGTTGCTATGGCATCGGACGGTGTTGATGGATGCTTGGTGCGTTGCAACATACAATCTTGCGGCTACTGTATCACGCCAAAGAGAAGCAGGACGACAATGAGGCCGGAGAATGCTGCACGAGGAGTTCGACGCGATGCAAGCGCAGCGCCTGCGATAGCGCCCAGCACCGCCGCATTGATCATCCAGTGTGTCGGCAGGAACCGCAGCAGCACCAACGCCTCGGAGAGCACGAGCGCAGCGGCACACGTCAGCGGCAACGGAAATGCGCTGGCACCAAACCGCGGCATGCTGACAACCAGGAGCACCGCAAATGTAGCAACCGCACTCAACGCGACGATGCGCGCTGATGCGGGAAAGAAAAATTGCGTCGCAGAAGCAAGCACGGCAATGCCGAACGCCGCGGCGAGCGCTTGCGGGAGGACGAAGTGCTGCCGTCCGGCAAGCGCGCGCGCCCACGCTGCCGCGATAAGCGTCAGATGGAGCGCCGTGAATACCCATGGCAAAAACTGTCCGCCAAAGAAGAAGGGGTATGCGAATGCGGTCACTGCGAGCAGCGCGTGACGAACCACCGATCGCCAGTGCGCATTTGGTGAACAAAGCGTTCCGACGACGGCGGAAATTGTTGCAAGCGCGCATGCGATTGGCAGCGCGCGTGGCATCAGTAACCCAAGTACCCCCGCACATGCAAGGAGGACTCCGGCACCCGTCAGTTGCCATGATGTGCTGCGATACCGCATGGGATGCGCGTGATTGTGACGATACCCGGCTACGGCCTGCGGACGCGCACCGTGAGTGCGCGCTCCCCCACCTCGATCCCCTCGATCGCGATCGGGAGATCCTGTCGCGCCAAGAGGTTGTTCAGCACACGCTGCGCAAGCGCTGGCGGTATGCGTATCGTGCCAACAACTGCCTCGCGGACGGCCAGCTGCAGACGACCCTCAGACACCTCCGGCACGCCGCGCACGAGGATTGTTGTCTGCGTATCTCCAACCAGTGCCGCGCGCGCGAACAGCTCAAGATCTCCGTCCACGGTTATTTGCGTGCTCTCCGCCATGCCCGCAGGCACGCCGCTGTTGCCATGAAGCGCCGCGCGGAGCAGGCCCGTGAGCGCACGCTCATCCACCTGCACCGCCATCACGCCATCGCGCATGGAACCAGCCGCGTGCGAGAGAAGCGCCTCGAGGGATACGGTGATGGGCACAACAATCCGCCGCGGTGCGCGCTCGTGCGTGATCCGCGCGGAGAGTACCGGTACCTCCACCAGCCCGGAACGTGCCACGACGTACGCGCCGCCGAATGCAAGGAGTCCGAGTGCGACGAGCGACACCCCAAGACAGCCAAGCATGGAGAGTGCCGCACGTCGCACACGCCGACGAAATGCACCACGACGCGCATCCTGTACCACCGCATCGCGCAGTCCTGTATGCAGCTCCGCCATGCGCTGGTTGTCCTGGCTGATCCTCGTTCGATGCACACCGGATATCGGCGCGACCTCCAGCGCCTTCCTTCCCTACTGCTGCGCACGCCGCTCACGGCCGTACTCCTCAAAAAAGGTCATGAGTCCTGCAGCGATGGGGATGGCAAGGAGTGCGCCCGCAACGCCGCCGATCTTTGCGCCGATGAGGATCGCAATGAGCGAGATGACCGGATGCACGCCGACCGCGCGATGCATGATCTTGGGAACAAGGAGATTATTTTCAATCTGCTGGAGCACAAGGAAAAAAACGAGGACGACGAGCGCCTTGGCCGGTGACTGGAGGAGCGTGAGTCCCACTGCCACAACGAGCGCGATGATCGGCCCTACGTACGGCATCACCTCGGCGAACGCCGTGAGGAGCGCAATGAGCACCGCGTACTCCACGCGGAGAATCGTGAGGCCGACGAACACAAAGAAGCCCATGATAACCGCCAGTGCCAGAAGGCCGCGGAGCCAGGATCCCATCTTTCGCTCAATGCGTGGCACGACGCCAACGAGGAACGGCTGCCAGCGCGCTGATGCAAGCCCGATGAGCGACCGGCGCACCGCAGTGGCGTACATGGAAAAATAGAATGTGAGGACGAGAACGAGGACGAAGGAGAGCGCGCCGCCGAATGCGCCTGCGAGCACGCCGAAAATTCCGGACGTGACTCGCCCTTCCAGTCCTGACGCAAACTGCGTGAGCTTCTCTGCAAGTCCGTGCTCCACAGAGAACGCCTGAAGCGATCGGACTACCTCGACCACGCGCCCCCACGCCTCGGGGAGCGACGATGCGAGACCGCGCGCCTCGTAGATGATGGGCTGCGCGAGCATCGTGAAAAGGAGTCCGAGCACCGCGAAGAAGATAAGGTACACGGCGCCCACACCGAGCGCGCGTGGCAGCCGGTGCCGCTCACAGAGATCCGCGACGGGACTGATGAGTACCGCCAAAAATACGGCAACCAACACGAGCGCGGCGATATCGCGCAGCCAGAACAGCGCCGCCGCGAGCAAGCCCACGGCGACAATCTTCACGAGTGTGACCGTACGCACGGTGATCTCAGTTTTTGCGCCAACATTCATAGGGAGCTACTATCCACAGTATACTCTATAGAGTGATGGCCGTCAGTGCGTGCTGCGAGAATGCACGCTGCCGTCCAGTATCGCCCATCCCCATGAAGACCCCGGGAAGTAGAAGCCAACGTATTCCGATGATCTCCATCGTACTCGCTACCCATGAAAACGCTCGCCACCAATAAGAAGGCACACTACGACTACGAGATCCTCGAAACCATCGAGGTGGGGATTGAGTTGCTTGGCCACGAAGTGAAGGCCGCAAAAACCGGCCATGCGAAGCTCACGGGGAGTTTCGTGCACCTCCGCAGCAGTGAGGCGTGGCTCACCAACGCGTTTATCGGACGATATGCGAAAGCGGCCGCGCTTCCGGACTACGATCCCACCCGTACACGCCGCCTCCTCCTCCACCGCCGCGACCTCCGGCGGCTCGTTGGCAAGCAGCAATCCGACCGCCTCACGATCATTCCCCTGCGCCTGTACGAGAAACGCGGCCTCGTCAAAGCAGAAATTGCCCTCGCCCGCGGCAAGCGGCAGTTTGAGAAACGCGAGACCATCAAACGCCGCGAAGACGAACGCCGCATGCGCCGCGCGCGGATGGCGTGATGCCGATGCTTGACGGATTGCCAAACCTCCGCCACAATAGAACTAGCGCGCACCGGCGCGTCTTTTTGAGATGTACGATGTCCGCTATCGTGCGTTCTGGCGCGATTCGGGGGTGACGGGATTCGATGGGTATTCGTTCCAAATCCAGCAGGCCGAGGGTTGTTCGCTGCCTCGTAAATCCCGCGAACAAGAAAGCAAGTGTCAACGCTTTCAGCCGGGTGAAGGATGCGGTTCGCAATGCGTTCCGTATGCCGACGCTCGCTTCGGCAGTCGCCTAACCGCACTGCCCATCCGATGTGCCCATGCTCGATAGGCACACCTCGGGTGCAATATCATCGAGCTGGATCTGCTGTGCGCCTCGTCGGCGGATCGAGATGACATCGGGGCTCATCACGTGCGCGTTTTGTCCTGTTTAAGCGCACGCGAGACATCATGAACAGGACTGTGCCTGGAGAAGGAATTGGTCAACGCATGCACCACACGGGGGTTCAACTCCCCCCACCTCCATAATTGGCAATTACACTGTGCGCATTCACCGCCACCGACGTTTTCAACGACAGGAACTGATCGAGCGCCAGACATTCCGGGCGAACGATCGGATTCGCGTGCCTGAAGTACGGGTGGTGGATGAGGAGGGCAGCAACATGGGCGTACTCACCATAGAGCAGGCGCTTGCCACCGCAAAGGAGCGCGGGTTCGATCTGGTGGAGGTAAACCCAAGCGCGCAGCCGCCCGTGTGTCGCTTCCTGGATTTCAAGCAATTCCGATACGAGCAGGAGAAGCAGCGCAAGGCACAAAAAGCGAACGCGAAGCGTGTGGAGGTGAAGGGCGTTCGTCTCTCGCTGCGCATTGGGGAGCATGATCGCCAAGCGCGCATGAAGCAGGCGAAACGCTTCTTTGATCAAGGGAACAAGGTATCGGTGGACATCATCCTGCGCGGCCGCGAGCGCCGGTTCCACGCACAGGTACGCGAGGTCATCATGGCGTTCGTGGAGGACATGAAGAAGGAATACGATATCACGATTGACCAGCCGCTCTCCATCCAAGGTGGCCGCAACTCCCTCGTCATCGGCGGCAAGCGAAAAGAGGGAGGAACTGGATCGCCGCAAGAGGAGGAAGAGGAAGAAATGAAAGAGTCGGAACCAAAACTGGACAATGCACCACAAACGAAGTAAGGTGTTTTTGCACGAAGATTGCTTTTATGTCCAAGCTCAAGACCCACAAAGCGACCGTGAAGCGCATCACGGTGAAGAAGCACAAACTCCTGAAGCGCAAGTCCGGCCAGGATCACTTCAACGCGCGTGAATCCGCCAAGACCCGCCTCAATAAGCGCCGCGATGTCATCTTTGATCCCACGCTCGCCAAAACCGCACGACGGCAGATGCCGTACGCATAGAACAAGGAACAACGGACAAGAAACAGGAGACGCAGAGCCGCGCTCGTTCCATGTTCCATGTCCCATGCTTCTTGACACCCATATATGCCCCGAGTCAAACGAGGAACATTGCACGTGAAACGGCGCCGCGCGCTCCTGAAGAAAACCAAGGGGTACATGTGGGGTCGTAAGTCGCAGATGCGGGTGGCCTCCACCGCAGTCCTGAAGGCAGGCCAGCACGCGTACCGGGATCGTAAGAAGAAGAAGCGCGTCATGCGCGGCCTCTGGAACATCCGCGTCAACGCCGCCGCGCGTCTCAACGGCACGACGTACAGCAAGCTCATCGCGGACCTCAAGCGCCGCAACGTCGAGCTGGACCGCAAAGTGCTCGCCGATCTTGCCGCTAACCACCCCGAGACGTTTACGAAGGTAGTGAAAGCGTAATAGCTACTCCAAACACAACACCCCCGATTGCAATCGGGGGTGTTGTGTTGCTTTGAGAGTGTAGAAAAACACCCACGCGCTGTCATTGCGAGGAGTCCTCGACGTGGCAATCCCGCTCAACCGAGTGACCGGGATTGCCACGCCCTCACAGATTCGGGCTCGCAATGACACTGCTTACGCACTTTTTCTACGGTCTCTGCTTTGTATCTCACGGACTGCCCAGCAGCTGCGGATTCATTTGCAGATACGCTACGAGTCTCGCGTTCTTGGTTCTTCCGAGACCGTCCATAATCTCGTCAAGCGTCGGCGCGTGTGGACCTAAAATCCATTCCGGGTGCTTTGCGGCAAGTCCATCAAAGAGCATTTTTCCAAATTGCTTTCGCCCATCGGAAATACCGGACTTGGCTACGTCCATGAGTACTTCGCGCACAGAACGATCCTCCATTGCGCGAATATCCCCCAATGTGATTGAAGTTTCGCTTCCTGGCATACGATAGAGGATACCTTGTCCGCCTTTCGTTGGCGTAAAAGTATTACCCCACCGCTCCTGCACTTCGCGGACGGTCTGTACTTCGCTCTCGGCTTGCTTTGCCGTCTCGGCGGCTGCTGCCGCTTTGAATTCCGCGTCGTCTCCTGCAACCACGTCGTCAAATCCGTTCGCATCATCATCCTGCTCTCCGGCGTACTCCCCATCCGCAGAGACCGGCTTGTCTGCTTCCAAAATGACAACTGGTAAATCATCTGGCGGCGATGCCGAAGGACGCACCTGCTGCTCAACGGGGGCAGTACCGCCAACAAGCGCATCCAGCGGCACGGTTTGAACTGGTTCCGCACCTGCAACGTGCCCATTGCCCGCCTCCTGTGCCTGCCCGAGGAGCGTTCGCAGTTGCGCAATATTATTCTCGTACTGCGTGATACGACCCTCCCGCAAGACACCGGGGAATTGCGTTTTGAACTCCTCCAGATTGCGCGCGTACATGTCTGGGGA
Organism: bacterium; assembly: GCA_030646955.1. GTDB lineage: Bacteria > Patescibacteriota > Patescibacteriia > JACPHY01 > JACPHY01 > JAUSKG01. The sequence goes on along the minus strand of JAUSKM010000033.1, from coordinate 49,465 downwards.
AGTTTGCGCCGCTCCATGCACAACACGTGCATAATCACCTGCCGCTATACGATTTTCCCATAGAACGCGAACGTTCTGCGTCTGCTCCATGAGCATCTGATCCAGATTGCGCGCATATATGAGCATGCGGTTTGCCCCAAACGTCGCCTCCCCCTCACTCAAGCGTATGTTCGCGTCCTGCAAACCTTCGCGATACGTTTCATATGCACCGACGCGCAGTGCACGACGCTGCACTGCCTCAAACGGAGAGCTGTCGTTTATCGGCTGCACATCCGCAAATTGATCAGGTACGTCGGCGCGCACCTCCGCAGGCGACTCCACTTCCGTTTCCGGCTCTTCATCCAAATCCGACGCGTCAGCAGTATCGTCAATTACAACAGCCGCTACGGGAGTAACATCTCCTGCTGTCGCTGGAGACGAAACAATATCCTCAACAGGCGGCAACGGCGGGACTTCCGGCTGATTGATACCCAACGCTTCGTCTGTCCATCCCGATCCCCGCAGAACCCCAACGTAGTGATTGATCCACGGCCGATAGCCACGCAGCTCTTTTGCGAGCGCGTTGCGGGACTCACCCGCGGGGAGCGATTCGATCGTGCGCTCGAGCGCTGTCAGGCGCTGCTCGGCAGCTACCAGTGCAACACCGTAGCTCCGCGTGTCCGGATAATCCGTGAATTGTTGATAGTCGTTATCAATAAATGCCTGCAACGGCCCCGCTCCTTGGCGCATGGCCTCAAGCATCGGCATGAATTGCTCGCCCTGCAGACGCAGGGCATCCGGTGTATGGCGTGTGACATACTCCTCGCCATCCCCCGCTCCTTCCGGCTTCCAATCAGTAGTAAGATTCCCCGCCTCAACCGCATCGCGCTTTGCCTGGAGAATGGCATCAAGATCAAACGCACGCTCGGAATCCCAATTCTTGGGATCCGCCGCATACGCCTCGCCATGCGCGCGGCGCAGCTCCGCGATCATCTGCTTGTGATCTTCCATCTTCGCGACCACCTCATGCGCGCGCATTTCCGGATGCTCCTGGGCGTAAATCTCTCGCGCTCGGACGTGCGTCCACCCATCCCCGGGCTGTTCCGCGTGCACGATCGCCAACCGCCGATACGCAATTGCATCAAGCTCCGCAATATCCTTAGCAGAAGGTTCTGTATCATGAACCGCTGGCGCATGCCCTGCGCCCGATTCCGCGTCCGGCGCAGGTGCGACGGGTTGCTCGGCCGTTGCATGCTCAACCGATGACGCGCCGTGCGCAATCCCACTCCCCGCAACGTAGCGGATCGCCTCTGGAGCCAGTGCACCCGCAATTGCGCCTGCGATGCGACCCACAACGCTCGCGCGCTTCCCGCGCATCTTCTGGATCGCTTCCATTGCCTTCGCCCCGCCGTACGCGCCGAGGACGTTGCGCACCACCGGTATTTCGTACGCGATTGCGCCAGCCATGCCAAACACGCCAGCGGTGAGCATTTTCTCATCTGTAGTATCGCCGCCGCGCCAGAACTGCTTGAGCACGTCGCCTGTCGTCTTCCCCAGCCGCGCAAATGCGTTCAGCTTCTTTACGGTTGTAGCATCTTGCTCCGCGGCCTCTTGCATGGCATCGGTCAGCGCATCCTCCTTCGCCCGGGTGCCTGCGTCAACGCCCTGCAATGCACCATATGCGTGCAGTGTCTGCTCGCGTTCTGCTTCGGTGAGCGTAGCGTCTGCCTCGATGAGCGTACGGCGTGGGTCCTCCGGCATGCCAAGCGCCCTACGCTTCCGTTCCGCGAGGTGCGCCGCAATCGCCTGCTCAATGCGTAGACGCGACGGCTCGTACGCATCGGTGCGCAGCAGCACATCCACCGCTTGCAGACGCCCCTGCACTTCTTCCTGAATCTTCCGCCCACTGCGCGCAATACCCAACATACGCGTGAGCGCAATTGCTCCGCCGCCCAACGCCACGGTCATGCCGCCGGAAGCCGCAGCCGATGCCAAGAGCACGCCCGCGCCCGCATACGCGCCGATTTTCGCGAGCGTCTTCATTGCGAACTTCGCCTTGTCCGTCTTTGTGTCCAGCTGCGGCGCACGTCCCGCCAACACATCGCGTTGTGCGTCCTGCACCAGGAGCAGATGCTGCTCCGCCAACACCGCCTCCACCTCCGATGCCGGAATATTCAACTCGCGCGCGATATGCGCAAGCGCATCTTGTACGTTCCCCTCTCGCAGGCCACCCGCAACGTCTGCCGCGACAGCCGCGAGCACCGAAACGGCGTCCACAAGCTCTTGATTGTGCTCAATCTGCTCCGCCGTCGCGTATCGCACCGCCTCCGGCCCCGCGGTATCCGCCACCGCCGCGTCCAACGACGGAAAATCGAAATCCGTCCCACGCACTTCCGCTGCGCCAATACTCACGACATCTCCCGGGACATCGCCCGCAACATCATGCGTATCCCTCCCGCGTTCCGATGATCCGCTGTACGCTCGTGTCTGTATAAAATCGAGCTCCGCTGCTTCCGTGGGGGTGAGGTCACGCGGAAACGCGTAGATGAGATCAGCAACGCGCTCCTCCAAACGTTCGCCACTGACATCGTCCCGCGCATCAGCTATTTCTTTGCGGATCTTTTGCAGTAACGCGGTAAAAAGGGCCGACGGAGCATGCTCCTCTAACGCGCCTGTGCCGCGCTCCGCCGCTCGATCTGCAGCACGCTTTGGAGAATTGGCTGGATGCAACCGTGTCAAACGATCAGTCGCATATAACCCCAAACGCTCCACCGCTCGCTGTGCGTAGTGCGGCGCGTCAGCCCCAGGAAAATCATGATCTTCTCGCTCCACCAATTGCTGCAATTCTTTCTCGTATGACGCGCACAATTCCAGCACCGTTTTCACATCCTGCGCCTGATCAATAGCATGACGTGCATCCATGAGCACGCGACTCATGGCACTTGGAAGCCCGTACGATTCGCTCGCATCACCCTGCTCCTGAATTGCAGCATCACCAGACGCAAATTGCGGAACCCCCATCGGCTCCACGTCCGCGAAACTCTTTGACACCGGAGCATCATCCGTCACCGCTTCCAGATCAGCGCCCTCCAGCAGAGGCAACTCCTCATCCATGCGCGCCTGCAGTGTATGTAGATCATCTTCCGCTTCTGCTTTGATTTGATCCAACCTCGTGCGCCCTTCTTCCGGCAACACGTACGGATGCTGGTCAATCAATTGCTCGATGCGTTCGCGTGCCTCATGGATATTCAAAACATGCGTTTGCGCAAGGACAACGGTATCGCGAAGCTGTGTGATCAGCTTCTCCAACGCAACGCCGTCCGCCAAGCGCTCACTTGGCGCTTCGTCCTCCGTCCGTTTGCGTTCATCGCGTGCCGTACTCATACGTTATGCTGCATCAGAAAGCTTCCGACGAACCTCCTCGATTTCTTCCGTCCGTACGCGCTCCAATGCGTCACGCAAGATACCCTGCTGCTCATGCGAGAGCCGCTGGATGTTGGCGAGCGCTGCATCCGCAAACTGCTTGAGCGCGATGAGGCGCTGCTCAATATCTTCTGGCATAGCACTACGCAGCGAGCGCGGCCGTCACGAACTCCTGCGCAAATATATCGAGCTCACGCTCCAACTTCTGCGCGAAATCCGGAATGCGCGACGCGAAGAATTCCTCAAGCTCCTTTTGCTCCGGCGGTGTCTCACGCTCCAGGAACACGCGCATTGCATCCAAACCATCTGCGTCCAGCTCCCGCACGGCGAGCACGCCGATGCGCCGCTGCACCTGATCGCGCAACGCAATTTCCATCTGCTCGCGCGCTCCGTCCGGTAACGCGTCAAGTTTTGCCGCATCCAGAAGCGTAGCGATGTACTGCCCCACTGGATCAGCTGGTTGCTGGGTATCAGCCATAGCACTGTGCACAACTCTTGTACCATCACTGTACCAAAAAGGAGACGCCCGAACCATAGTGGTTCGGGCGTCTGTCATGTCACGCGCTCGTGCGAGCGCCATCCGGTGCCGCATGCGCGAGCGGCGGGAGCGGCGCATCGGGGTTGCGCTCCAGGAAGCGCAGTGCCATTTCCCACGCGAGCACCCGCGGCACGTAATCGCGGGTCTCCTGCGGGAGCGCGCCGGTATCGAGATGCGTCCAGAAGCTTGCCGTGGGATTACCGTGCTTTTCGAATGCGGATTGCACGCGATGTTCTCCGGCATTGTATGCGGCAAGCGCGGTCTCACCATCTCCGCGGAACACCCCGGTGCAGTGCCGGTAGTATGCCGTTCCGGTGCAGATGTTCGCCTGGGGCTGCCGCCGGAGCATGCGATGCGTCAAGCCGCACGATGTCGAGCCGAACTCCAGGGCGGTCTTCGGCATGAGCTGCATGAGCCCCAACGCACCTGCCGAACTCATCGCATCTGGATCGCCGGCCGACTCCTGCGCAATCATCGCCGCCACGCGCAGCGGATCGAGGTCGTAGTCCGCCGCATACTTGTCCACGAGCGTACGGTACCGAAATACATCCGCCGCGATGGCGAAGGTATCTGGATCGTTGCGAATCCCCTCATATGCCGCTGCGATGGCCTGCGTGCGCCCCTGTACCGCTGCCGGCGAGAGTCCTACCGGTGCCGGTGGAAGCACCACTGCTGCGGCAGCCGCACCCGTACCCGCATCGGCGATCCCCGCCCATGCGATCGGCGCGATGAGCGCAAGGATGCAGACGAGCGCGATGGATGCAATGAGGCGCGCGAACGTTCCCCACCACCCATCACCGATGCCGGACTGCACCAGCCGCATTCCGAGGATGAGCAGCACACCTACCGCAACTGCGATGAGGATGAGGATGGACCACACCATCATCCACACCGCCATCGGCAGATCCGCCGAGATGAGGCCGAGCCCCACGATGAGCGCACCCGTCAGCACCACGAGCGTCGTCAGCACGTAGACGGAGCCGCGGAAGATCCAATCCACGATGCGATGGATCCCGCTCGACGCACCTCCGCCCCGATACCGCGGCGGATGAAGGTCATCGTACAGGTTGTGGAGCTGCACCCGCGGCGGTCCGGTGCGCACCAATTGCCGCACCGGCACCTGCGTTGGCGCAAACTGCGCCCGGATCTGCTTGAGATTCCTCCGTGCTCGACGTCGCTGCCCCATCCGACTGAACGTCCCCGGATGCAGGACCAGGTAGACCACGATGCCGGCCGCCAGGAGCACCAAGAGCACGGACACCAAAAGCCAAACCATGGAACCTCCCCGCCCTATTTGGGCGCATAGCAATGTTTGGATGGAAAGAGCTTCCCATCAGCGTAGCGTTTTTATCGTAAAATGTCAAGTACGATTGTCTGGATATAGAAAACTGAATTCAATATCTATTTTTCATTTACGTTAGGCCAATTTTCTAGTATTTTCTTTACGTAAACCAATAAAACGTCATAAAAACTTGACAAATCATGCCATCCATGATAATGTTTTTGAGCATTAGCGAATGCACATTCTTGCTCCAGAGCGTCTTGCTGCCCAATCGGACAAACTCCTCCTCACGTCCGCGCGGGAAGTGAGATGCTCTGGAGCTGGAATGACCGACCTTTCCCAACCGAACCACACAACAGGAGGTTGCTCATGGCAACAGACGACGATGCCGATCCCCTCGCCGACATCTTGAGAGGCGGAGGCAGAAAAGAAGAGAAGACCGATGTGACACCGCCCCCCGACGGCGCAACGGCGGATGACGATGATTCCTTGGACGAAGGCGACGGGACCGAGGAAGAAACCAACGACCCGTACGACGAGGATGAGGCGCCCGAGGGAGAAGGCGAGCCCGATCTCGCCACCCGCGCGCCGGAAGAGGCGGAATTGCCGCCCAATCATCAGACGGACGAGATCGCTCCGCCGACCGTCGTCAAAAGGCAGGAGATCGCACCCCCCTCCGTGGCGTCCCTCGCGGCCGCCCCGGCGGTGAGCATCACCAACCCTCATCAGGAACCCGAACCCGGTTTCCGGCCCGTGCGCAGCACGGATCGTAACCAAGAACCCGAACCCGATTTCCGGCCCGTGCGCAGCACGGACTTCTAGGAGGATCACATGCAGGTCTCCCCCAACAGTGCGGATCGCTTCACGACCCCGGTCGGCAGGGCGGTAGAGCTGGTGGTGCAAGTCACGCACAACGGCGCGCCGCAGCCAAACGTCATGACGACGTTCGAGTGCCAGGTGCAGGACATGGCAGTGCTCGGGCAGGGCGGTACGCAGCCCGGCGTCGTCTACACCCAGCAGGAGGGTTTCGCGCGGTGCAGCGTGACCCCCACCCAGCAGGCCGAGGGTCGCACGTTCCAGATCCGCGCCCGCATCATCGGAGCGGGGGCGGGCGGCGGCACGGCGATGCTGGACACCTGGTTCACCATCACCGTGGAGGGACAGATGGCGCAGGTGGGCGGCGGCGGAAACGTCGTCGAGATTCCCGTGGTCTACGTTCCCCAGCAGGCCACCTGTCAGCAGTTCCCCCGCTTCGTCTTCCGGCGCATCAACTAGAAAGGAGAAAGGAGAAACGATGACGACCATCAAGGTGCAGGGAAACGGCCGCGTGGACGCCGTCGAGGGCGTCCTGTCCGAGCCGATCATCTTCCAGGTGACGGACCCGACGGGCAACCCCGTCCCAAACGTCCCCGTCCGGATGGAGGTCAACGCATCGGACGCGATCTTCGATGACGGGACGAACGGCGTCACCCGGTACACGGGCGCCGTGGGGACCCCCCAGGCAGGATACGTCATCGCGCAGGTGCGCCCGAAGCGATCCGGCGCCATCGATGTGCGTGCGGCGACGGGCCACGCATCCACGACCGCGGTCGTGGTCGCAGCTCCCCCGCCGCCCCAGCTCGACGGACCGCCGACGATCGAGATCCCCTTCTTCGCCCCGCACGCGCAGCGCGGAGGTGGCGGAACGGGCCTCGTATGGCCTCTGGCCACGGTGTTTCTGATGCTGCTCGGCATGCTCGGGATCATCGGCCTCGTGGCCATGGTCGTCACAAAGCCGTCGGAGCCCGCAACGGCGACGACGGACTCGAGCGCGCTGCACGAGGACGATCAGGACGAACGCCTGGACGAGCACGAGACCCGCCTGAACGAACACGGGGAGCGCCTGGACGGGCACACGTCCGACATCGCGCAGACCGGGCAAGTGGCCCGCGCGTACACGGAGCAGCGGTACATGGACCTCGCCGATCGGCTGGAGGCCCACGCCGGCCAGCCGTCCGGACCTGCCAACCCCACCTGCGCGAGCATGCGCGCGCGCATGCCAAACCTCAGAATTCCCGGCTGCCCCTAGCAGCCGCGGCCACAAGCAAGGCGGCCCCCTCCCCGGGGCCGCCTTTCCAATTGCCTCCCGTCATTGCGAGTACCCGAAGCAATCTCACATACCCACCCATTCACTCAACGGAAAATCCGGATTACCGCGCCCTCGCGAACTTGGCCCGCAATGACGCCTTGCTCTGGACAGCCCCCGCCTTTTCGTACTACGATGATTCCACGGGTTGACGCCCCAAGCGCCAGCCCTCGTATAGCCCATCTGGGCCGGTAGCGTAGCCCGGTTCAACGCGTCGCCCTGTCACGGCGAAGATCGCGGGTTCGAATCCCGTCCGGCCCGCAAAGCGCGTCCCCGCAAGGGGGCGCGTTTTGCGTTGTGTGCGCATTGCATCATTGGTTGATTGCTGCTGTTTTTTGATACGATGGGTTTGTAGTCCCGAAGCGCGGGATTGCTCCTTGTTCACCAATTGAACCCGTGCCTAAACCGTCCTCATAGGACGGCATGGCAATCCAAATCCATCCCTGGTACTGAACCCCTCGTTCAGCCATCCAGGGATGGTCATGCCCGAAAGGGCATGGGCGACCGAAAGGTCGTCTGGCTGGCGGGGGGCTTTGTGCTCTCCCCGACTAGATTGACTTTCTGAGGGTCAAAGGCAGATAGGACTTACTACAACAAGCAAATTATTGTAATAATGCACATGAATATGAGAATCAAAAAATACTTGCCCGTCGTTGTCTTCCTGTTGATTTTCTTCGCGAGTGCTACGTCCGCTCGTGCGGCAACTAGCTCCTACTCCGCTACCGATTTTCAAACAACAGGATGCCTTGCTGGATCAGAGTTCACCCCATCGAACCTGACTACTCGTGGCGACGTTGTGAAGATCCTGGGAACAGGATTTGGCGACAGGAACATCGACGATTCTATCCCCGAGATGCTCTACGTTCCGACTGATAATGGGGTGCTCATGGTTTATCGGGGGCGCGGATCAATAGATGGCGTGAATGATACGCCATTCGGACTCCTTTCATGGAGTGACAACGAAATTCAATTTGAGATTGCTCCTGGGTCTGGCAGCACTTTGGGCTCCTACGTCATTTTAAGGAAGTACGCTTCTGCGTCCGACAATCAAGGAATCTGCACACGCGGCACTCTAGCCACTTACGTTCCACCGCCTCCTACCTGCATTACCCTTACGTACTCCGAATGGAGTGCGTGTACCAATAACCAGCAAACAAGAACAGTTCTCTCTTCCTCTCCAAACGGCTGTACTGGCGGTGAGCCGGTGCTCACCCAATCGTGCACTACTGCCTGTACGGCAAACGACTACTCTTGCGAGAACTGGAGCGCATGTGCTCCATCAGGAACACAGGCGAGAACGTGTGGTAAAAATTCTGATTGCGAGGGTGGCGTTTCCGCTCCTACGACATCACAATCCTGTACCTACACCCCGCCGATTTGCGCCTCATGGACGTACTCAAGCTGGGATGCTTGCTCAATGAATGGGCAGCAATCACGAACAATAATTTCCTCATCGCCTGAAGGATGCGCGGGCGGCAATCCAATATTACAGCAAAGCTGTACGCCGCCAGTCCCAAAAATTAATTCAATCAATCCCGCCTCCGCATACTTTAATCAAGAGGTTGATATTATTGGTACTGGATTCGGGGATAGAACAATTATTGGTGACGGTCTTGTCGCATCGCCGGGGGCAGGTGTCTTTATTGATGGTCAGTCCCAAGGAAAGGGTTTTTTGATCAGCTGGACAGATACAAAAATTCGAATACGGATTGTTGACCCGAGTCTAGTCAAAGATAATTCAACAAGGATCAGGCAGGAAGTTCCCTTGGTGATCTCCATCCCTGAACAAAACAATAGTAATTCCTTTCCAATTACGATACTTGGAGCTAGGGTGTCGACATGCGCTGCGTGGGCATACTCCAATTGGTCGGCATGTTCTCCGTCAGGGCAACAAACAAGAAGCGTCATTTCTTCATCGCCGACAGGATGCGTCGGCGGCAATCCTCTGTTGTCTCAATCGTGTACTTACGTTCCACCATGCTCTACTGACACTTGGTCATGTAGCGATTGGAATCAATGCTCATCATACGGAACGCAAACAAGAAGTTGTGTCAAAAAATTTGATTGTCCTACCGCAGAAACTCCATCACCGGCAACCTCGCAAAACTGCACACCTCCACAATCGACATGCACTGTCGATACATGGTCTTGTGATGACTGGAACGAATGTTCGGGACGCGGTATTCAAAATCGAACATGCACCAAAACATTTGATTGCCAAATCATCGCGACTCCCTCACCCGCGACGGTGCAAGCGTGCACTCCTCCGCAGCCAGCATGTAATGCGGACGTGTGGACATGCGGTGGTTGGAGCGAATGCTCTCTTTCGGGGATACAAAATCGAAACTGTTTAAAGTCATTCGACTGCCCAAGCGCAGAGACCGCACCTCCTACTACTGCGCAATACTGTGAGACACCGAGCCGACCCGCACAACAACCTCCACAAAACGGAGAAGTGACTGGTCAGGATACAATCGTCAAGGCAACCGTAAAATTGCTCTGCCCAGTTAATTATCGTCAAGCAAGTCAGGGCTCGGGGACGGTCATCGATTCGAGTGGAGCGATTCTAACGAACAAGCATGTGGTAGCGGGGACGCTCGGATGTCTTGTGGGGTTCATCAATGATTTCAACGACGAACCGTACTTCGGAGAGAGACACATTGCGGACATTGTGAGAGTCTCACCGAGCCAAGATGTTGCGTTGTTGAAGCTCAGGAACCCACAAAACAGACCGCTGTCTAGCATCGATGTAGCTAGGGGCAACAAAAACCCGCGACTGGGTTCCGACATCGCCGCATACGGATTTCCTGCGAAATTCGGCACGAAGCTCACGTATACGAGTGGCGATTTCAGTGGTACTGACGGGGCATACCTCAAAACCACCACAATACTTGAACACGGCAACTCCGGAGGTGGCGCGTATCTTCGCGATGGCTCATACATCGGTATCCCGTCAGCGGTCGTCAAGGGTGAACTAAACGCGCTCGGGTACATTCTCTCAATAAACACGATCAATGCGTGGACGAACAACGCGCCACTCGCTCAAGGAGACACGATGAACAACAGGTACTCGAGAGTATCTGTCCTTGAAGACATCGACCTCAACAAACTTGATTCGCTTGAGCTATTCATCCCCAAAACAAACAAGTCAGGGGACCTCGTTGGACCACCGCCAGCTAGGGAGCTGCCACCGGTCACGGACACAGAAAATGTAAGGACCCAACAACAACCGAACAGTGCTCCGGAGGAATCAATCGTCATCGAACCTGAGCAGGCGGATCCTCACCAAGACGCAATACAAGATGCTTCCACCACAGAGACCAATGAAGCGGTCTCGGAGACAAAACCATCATGGTGGAAGCGGCTATTTCGCTGGTTTGCAAACTTATTCAGGTAGCGCCAATTATCAAAGCCACTCCGCAACACCTCCATGATGCGAGCACGTTCCTCTGCGATTCTGGCTGAAGCTGTACGTTCCATCACGACATCGAGCTGAAGCACCAACGGGTGCAGATGGCGCAACGTAAGGACGCGGGACATTGAGACCATCAGCGTTTTTGTATTTCCCCCTAGGAGCGGGAAGATCCTCAACGCTGTTGTCTGGAAGATCATGTTGCCAACTCGGAGTCGGAGCCATCTCCCTCGGGACAATGAGCGCCCCCTGGGATGGTGCCGTGTTGATGACAGTGGTGACAGCGGGCCTCTCTATGCTCACCGCTTGGGCACTGCGCGCAGGAGCAACATTCTCGGCTTGGCTGGTCGTCTGACAACCAGCTCCTGCAAAAACGGACAAAAACAGGAGGATCACCACCAATCTTCTTGTTGATATACGAGACATATTTCTTTGCGCTAATCACGGGCTTCCGTAGTTCTTAGCACAAAGGAGCAACAACGTCAAAGGACGGATCGTGTCTTAAAAAATCTACTACCTCTGGCAGGGGCAGATTCACGCCTACTACCCCGACCTCCTCATCCGTTTCGAGAACGACCGCCACATACTCTTAGAGGTGAAGGAACAAGTCCGCGATCAGGACAAAGCCAAATGGGCCGCCGCCGAAGAATGGATCCAAGCCGTCAATAACGACGGCAACTTCGGCATCTGGGAGTTCAAGGTGCTTGATGATCCGAAAAAGTTGTTCGATGTGGTGAAATAAAGTAACTCAAACACAAACTCCGCCCTAGTAGGGCGGAGTTTGTGCAACCGACAAATTTAACTAAAAAAATCTGTCGCACGCTCTTTGGCGACTCTGTCCATGTCATTGTCGCTGTAGTTGTCTCCGTGCACTCCGATGCAGAGGTAGTACATTGACGTTCCGCAGAGCGCAAACCAAACGCGTGGCGACTGATTCTTGCGCAGCGTAGGAACTGCAAGTTCGACCTTCCGAATCGTATACGTCTCATACTGCACTACTATGTGCAACTTCCCGGGACCTATCACCTGTACAGGGCTCACGGGATCAAACTGTTTCTCACAGAGACGCTCGAATGATTCGATGGCCCTATCCAAAAAATGACCGTGTCGTTTTGACAGGACATGGAACTCCTTCTCAAATGCTGAATGGCGAGCAACACTAAACATCATTGAAGTCGGTTTCCCGGTAGAAGGAGAGCTCGTAGGCAATGTCCTCTCCCGGCTTTGTTCCGACGAATGGGGCCTGCGAATGCGATAGCGTCTCAAGCTCTGTTCCGGTGAGATTACGGTACTTCCCGATGACACGATCCACCATCGCGACCTCATCCTTCGAAAAAACGGAGAGGTCGGGTTCACGTTTTGCTTGGTAAACAACGGTCGGTTCGTACCCCTCACCCCACTCTTGGTCAGCGCGTGTCGAAAGCGAACCATCACTCTCTAGTTCACGGATAGCTTCAGGGAATTCGACCGGAAAAGGACCCATTGGCAGAGCACGATAAACGCTTCCCGTCACTGGTTTCTCGTACTTCTCAAAAAAATCAAAGTCAACAAAGTAGAGGAGCTTTGCCAGTCGCTTCTTTCCTCTAATCTCGCCACCAAATTGCTGGGCCACATAAAGCACCAGCTCTTTGAATTTCTTTGAATTGTATTTTGCTTGGTTGAGAGACATAACACTATCTGTGGAAAGTATATCACACCCTGCAGATCTCTGCCGAAACTGAGGAATCCAAAATTCTGCGCCACTCATCAAACACTGAAATTTCAAGCTCCGGAATCCGCCAACGGTATCGGCCTCCGCTTTCGCTCGATTTCTAAACTCCCACGAGTAATCCCTGCGCCTGCCGTGCCCACACCTCCACGTTCCACACGACTCCAGCCCATTCGGCAATTTCCTGCAGGAGTCCTGTTCGAACACCGTCCCGTCCGGCCCGTATCAAAGAACGCTTCCTGTAAGGAAGCGTTCTTTGTTTGGTAGCTGCGTCGCAAAGAGAACAATCATCGAACCACCATTTCAATGCAGACCCGCACCTCGTTACTGCTTCGCGGTACCGGTTTCGGAATCCCGGGGGTGGTGTGTAGACGACGGCGTGGCAACATGCTGTTGAAGGAAGCCAAGGAACGCATCGGCTCCGAACGCACCAAGGGAGATGATGATCGTCGAGACGGCTATGATGATGGGCACGGTGTATCCGAGGGGTTCCTGCATGGCGATGTTGCCACCGACGGTGAAGAGCGTGTAACTGATGACCGTATTCACGCAGACGAAGCGGGCGGTCGTACGAAGACGAGGACGAGTGGGGAGCACGATCGTGCGCGCACGTACACTCCGCACGACTGCAACGATGATGCCGAATACAAGGGTGATTATTGCTCCGAATGCGACGACATCGTCTGCATCCCACGCGTATCGGCCATCACGCACGCCAAAGATGCGAATGATGGCGGTCAAGATGACATCATCAAGTCCCTCGCGCCATGCGCCGGCGAGCATGAGCACCCCGACGATGCCAAAGATGGAGGCCGCTGCCTGGAGCAGGTAGCCGGGTGCAACAATGCTCCCACGCGCGATCCGCAACGCGAACAGGAGCGCGTGTCGGGCGAACAAGGATCCTGACGTAGAGAGATGCACGTTCATGCATCTTGCTATGATCGCGTCCGTTTCCGGTGTACGAAGAGAACGGCAAAGCCGGTGGCGAGGGGGACGGCGGTGATGACGCCGATGGAGCCGATGACGGTGCGGATGATTTCGGCGGCGAACATTTCGCGGTTGACGATGGTGCCGAGCGGGTCGAGCGCGCCGCGGAAGAGGAGCAGGAGCGGGAGCGCGGCGCCGGCGTACGCGAGCGCGAGCGTGTTCACGAGCGCGCCCACATGCTCGCGACCGATGCGCATCGCCCGCCGGAAGAGCTCCCGCGACGCGATCGTGGGCGATGCGTCGTGCAGCTCCTCCACCGCCGCCGCCTGCGTCACGGCAACGTCGTCGAGTACGCCGACGGTACCGATGATAATCGCCGCGAGCAACAGCCCGCGTAGATCAATGGCGCCGCCGGTCTCAATATCGAGGTAGAACGACGCATCATTCGCAAGCCCGGAGAATTTGGCCGCCGCAACCGCGATGGTCGCGAGGAATGTCGTGAGCCCGACGGCGCCTGCGGTACCCAGGAATGCCGCAAATGACGCCCGGTTAATACCGTGCGTCAGCGCGATAGAGACAAGGAGGATACCAATCGCGACCAGCGACCCCCAGAGGACCGGCGATGCGCCGTCGAGGATTCGCGGAACAAGGATGCCGACAATTGCGGCGATACTCAATCCCAAACTCGCGAGCGCTCGCACACCCTGCCAGCGCCCGAGCGCGAGCACCGCGAGGACGAACAGCGCCGCAAACGCGAGCAATGTCCCCCGACGGTCAATCTCCTCCACCTGAAAATGCTCCTCGCCATCCAGCGTGACGAGTCGTCGCACGAACAGCTGGTCGCCCGCCGCAAGCTCCGGCCCGTGGAACTCCAGCGTGATCCGGCGCCCGCGTGCTGACCCTTCCAGCACCTCCACGTCGAGCTGCTGGCCTTCCGTTCCACCCTGCGCCACCTCACGCACCACCCCGAGCACGGACTCGTCTATCACCTCCTCCATGAGCGTCCCCTGCTCCGAAACAGTATCCCCTTCCTGTGCTGCAACCGGACCCGCAACACCCAGCGACGCAATTGCAAGAAGCGCAAACAATGCCATGGATCGTCGCATCATAGTGAGCCATCGTACCACGACACACGAGCAGCGCCCATTCCAAATGGATGAACGCGTTCCTGATCAGGAACGCAGCGCCTTCGCGGCGAATCTCGAGAGGACGAGCGACGCGAGGAATGCAAAAACGGTGATGAGGACGATCGTGGCGCCGCTCGCGAGGTTCAGCGAGAAGGACATCATGAGGCCAATCACGACGGACAGAACCGCGACGGCGAGTGCGATGGCCCACGTCGCGCGGAATCCAACGCGAAACTGCATGGCGGCGAGCACGGGAATCACCATGAGTGCGCCGATGAGGAGGAGGCCGACGACGTTGATGGAGATCGCAATGGTCGCAGCTCCTAGTACCGCGAGTGTACGGTTGATGAACCGTACGGGCAAGCCGCCCGCGCGCGCGACATCTTCATCGAGGGAAACCGTGAAGAGCGCACGCCAGAGCAGCACGGTGATGAGGAATGTACATGCACCGATGATTGCGATTGCGGTGAGCGACCCGTCGGTTACCGTCAAAATGCTCCCAAAGAGAAAACTTGCCACGCTCACGCCGATTGCTGGCCGCAGGCCCAGGAGCACGACACCGAGCGCGAGGCCGCCAAAGAGGAACAGCGTCATG
The DNA here is from genome assembly GCA_030646955.1 of bacterium. Classification (GTDB taxonomy): domain Bacteria; phylum Patescibacteriota; class Patescibacteriia; order JACPHY01; family JACPHY01; genus JAUSKG01. The sequence continues at coordinate 34,349 of JAUSKM010000033.1, read as the reverse complement.
ATCGCGTCCGGCGCAAGAACTCGCTGCTCGCGTAGACGCTCAATACCCAACGCGGCAAGCGCACACGCAAGGAGTGCAGCCCACACCGGCGCGATACCGACGTAGAGTCCCCCGGCAATGCCGGCGAGCGAGATGTGCGCGAGCGTGTCCGCCATCACCGCGTATCGTCGCACGACGAAGAACATGCCAATGGTCGGCGCAACAAACGCCAGGACGATCCCCGCCAGGAGCGCGCGGACCATGAAGTCAAACGCCAGGAAGTCAAAGATGCCATTGGTCATACGCTGTGATGTTCTGCGAGCTCGTCCTGACTCCGGTGCACGATGTTGCGCAATTCCGTACCGCCGATGTGGCACGCATGCGCGCCATGGCAGACCAACTCGTGACGCAAACAAATTGCCGTATCGGCCTCTTGGACAATGCGGTGCACGTCATGCGTGACGAACAGGATTGTTGTCCCTTCGTCATGAATCGCGCGCAGTGCCGCGTAGAATTCCTCCCGCGATGCGGGATCCAAACCATCAATCGGCTCATCCAGCGCCAAGAGGTCCGGCCGAGCCGCAAGTGCGCGGGCGAGGAGCGCCCGCTGCCGTTCCCCGCCGGAGAGTGTGCCCAGCGGCCGCTCCTGCAGCCGCGCAATACCCATGCGATCGAGCGCATCTGCAATCGCGCGATGATCCTCGTCCGTCAACCGTCGCAACAGGCCGCCGTATTGCGCGCGCCCAGCCGCGACGATCTCTCGCACGGTCGCGGGGAATTGCGGGTCAATGGAACCCCCGCGCTGCGCAACGTAGCCGACGCGCCGACGAACGCGCGCATCAGACGCCGGCGCCCCAAAGAGCTGTACGGTGCCGATTGTGGGCGCCGTAAGCCCGAGGATCGCGCGGAGCAATGTTGTTTTGCCCCCGCCGTTGGGCCCGATAACCGCAACGTACGCACCCGCGGTAATGGAAAACGAAAAGTCCTCGCAGATAGTTTCGCCACCGCGTTGGAGCGTCAGGTGTTCAGCGGCAATAGCGGGTTGTGTTACGGACATGCCATGGCGGTGCGAAGATTCGCAAGATTCTCCTGCATAATCGAAACGTACGACTCGCCTGCCGCGATCTCCGCGTCTGTGAGTCCCTCAAGCGGATTGAATACGAGCGTCTGTGCACCGATTTCACGCGCGAGCGTCTCTGCCAGCGCCGGACTTGCGAGCGTCTCAAAGAAAATATGCCGAACGCCACGCGAGCGCGCCACCCGTGCAAGCGTTGCGAGCGCGCCCGCAGATGGCTCCGCGTCCGGTGAGCGGCCCGCGATCGGGAGCAGCTCAAAATCGTACGCAGCAGCGAGGTACGCGGGTGACGCGTGCGAAGCGACCACGACGCGCCGCTCGCACTGCGCGAGCCCATCCGCGTACGCATGGTCGAGCGCGGCAAGCGTGCCGAGGTACGCAGTCGCATTCGTCCGATACTGCTCCGCGCGATCTTCATCAATCTCGACAAGCGTATCAAGGATCGCCGTCACTGCTCGCTGCGCATGGACGGGACTCAGCCAGAAATGCGGATCGAATACCTCCGCATCCCCGTCCTCTTCATCATGCTCGTCCGCAATTGCAGGAAGCAAGCCGCCCACCACCTCGCTCATTGCAAGTGTCGCGGCACCACGAGCTTCCGCCGCAGGGATGAGTCCGACTGCCCACGCATCAATGCCACCATTGACGAGCAGAAGATCGGCATCCAGCGCGCCTGCAACCTGTCGCGGCGTCGGCTCAACATCATGCGGCTCTACGCCCGCGGGCGTGAGCGTCTCGACGGTCACGGCATCACCCCCCACCTGCCGCGCGAATTCCGCGAGCGGATAGAAGCTTGCAGCGATGTGGACGCGCCCGTCATCAATACGCGAAGTTTCACTCCGCTGCCAAACAATGACCAGGGCACCCACCGTGAGCACCACAACGCACACCGCGAAGAATACCCGGAATTGCCGCATAGATCCAAAAATCTACATGCAAATAATTCGCATGTACAGCATCCCTCGCCTACCACGCACCGTCAAACACCGTTGCAAAACGCCGCGGCATGTGGCACAGTAGAGCCATATGACCGCTGCACAGACGTCCGCACTCCTCCGCGCTGCCGGTCTCCGCGCAACACCAGCGCGCATCGCGCTACTCGGCGCGCTCGCGCGTGCGGCGCGCCCGGTCTCCGTCCCCACACTCGCACAGCGTCTCCGGGGCGCCTTGGACCAAGCAACACTCTACCGCGCGCTCCAGCAACTCACGACGGCCGGGATCATCCGTCGCGTGAACCTCGAGCATGATCACGCGCACTACGAGATCGCATCAGACGACCACCATCACCTCGTCTGCACGGGCTGCGGCCGCGTTGCGGACGTTGCACGCTGCACCGTGGATCGCCTCGCGCACCGCGTCCTGGCCGACGCGACGCAGTTCGCCAGCATCGAGCGCCACGCGCTTGAATTCTTCGGCACGTGTACGCAGTGCGCTGCACGCATGCAGCCGTCCCCGTGATCACGCCGCACACCGATCCCCTGATCGACACACACGAAGCACTTCCTGAAGCGTCGTCTCATGCGCGAGCGCACGCGACATGCCAGCGGCGAGCAACGACGCGCGCGGCGCATCCACACCCTGGTCTACGGCACGCGAATCCAGCGCTTCAGCGATGCACGCGAAACCCCGATACCCGGTGTACCCACATGCATCACAACCCCTGACGCTGGGTACGACGGTCGTTTGCATCACAACGCCCTCCATCGCCTCGAAGACAGTCATCGCCTCCGCATCCGCGGCGAGCACCCGCTGCTCCGTTTCCGTGAGGTGTCGCGCGACAACGCACGCGGGGCATGCGGCACGCACCAGCCGCTGCACAACAATGACGTACGGCACGGCGGCAAGTACGTGACTGCTGACATGTGCCGCACGGAGTCGCTGCTGCGCCGTCGCCGCATCTGGAACATCCATTGTTGCAATGACGCGCCGTCCCGCGAGCGCAGCATGCAGCGCCATCGCGACTGCCTCAGGATCATCAAGCGCATCCACCGCAATAACTGCGGGGCTCTCACGAAGGATCGCGCGGAGCGCTTCAGTCATTGCCCCGCGCTGCGCCTCCAACTGCTGGACGCCTTCAAGATCGCACGCGATCCGCTCCTCCACTGCGGCAGTACTAGTTCCATCACGCGCGAGGAGCCGAACGAGCGCATACAACGCCGTGGTTTTACCTGCACCGGGCGGTCCGACAATCACCGTGAGTCCCGAGGAGCGCATGAGCGCCCGACGAACAATAGCGAGGACATGTGCTGGCCACCCGAGCGTCTCAATCGACTGCTGTCGCAACGCGGCATTGGCGATGCAGAGCACCGCGCGCTCCCCATCATGTGCGGGCATCACGGCGCAACGTACCGCAATGGAATCATCCGTGCTCTTCGTACGTCCTTGCGCGACGCGGAACGTTCCCCGGTGCGCGGCGCGGTGCATGTGATGCGGCTGACCTATCCGCTGCCGCAACGCCGCGAGCAAGAGGATGCCAGCGCTCGCCGGTGCCGTGAGCACTGGCACGAGGAAACCATCAACACGCGCAGAGATCGCAGCACCATCGCGCCGGAACACCATCACGATATCCGCAGCATCATTTGCTTGTGCGTAACGCACGAGTGCATCAATTGCATCATCTGCACGCGCATCACGGAGTAACATGCGCACGTCATCACGCGAATCAACGCCGTACTGCGCGAGCGCACCGTCAAGCGCATCAACGGATGCGGCATGCGGGATGACAGGAACGCCAACGCGCTTTTCGATGATGTGGTGCAGCGCCGTATCGTACGGATCCTCCATTGCAACCTTCACGCCGCCCGATGTCCACGCAAATGGAACCATCCGCGTCGTCCGCGCAACAAGCTCGGGAATGATCCCAAGCACGTCGCGCGGTATGCTCCCGCCGACAGATCGCAACATCGGAACGCTTCGATACTTCGTTTGGTTTTCCGTGAGTGCCGCCATACCACGCATGCACTGCCTTCACGCCGTGTAAGATTGCCACGTCGAATACTCCTCGCAATGACGGAAAGAGGACTCACACCACCGCAATGCGATTCGTGCTGCCGGGTTGCCCCCAGGGCTCCCCCGTCACCATGATGAGCTTCGCGTCCGCCGCGATGTGTGCGCGTTTCACCAGTGCAGCGCGGGCGTGCCGGAGGAACACCGCACCTTCGCACATTGGCACGCGCAGCGGGATCACGCCGTACGAAAGATTAAGCTGCCGTACCACCTGCTCCTCTGGTGCTGCGGCAAAGATGGGGAGCTGCGGACGGAACCGTGCGACGCGACGCGCCGTGCGGCCGGTGGATGTCGCAACGAGGATGCCCGCAACCTGCGGGATATGCGCGGCCAGGAGCGCCGCGGACTCTGCCACAACGTCTGCGGGATCCCATCGCCCACGCGGGGCGAGCGCCGGCGTGATATCGTCAAGCGCCGTGGGTTCCACCTCCTCCGCGATGCGCCGCATCATCGTAACCGCTTCCACCGGGTACTTCCCTGTTGCACTCTCTCCGGAGAGCATAATGGCATCTGTATGATCCAAAATCGCATTCGCGACATCTGAAACTTCCGCACGCGTCGGACGCGGGTTGCGGATCATAGAGTCCAGCATCTGCGTGGCAACGACGACGGGCTTTCCCGCCGCGCGCGTCGCCTCAATCATGGTCTTCTGATGAATGGGCACCTCCTCCGCCGGCAGCTCCACGCCCAGATCGCCACGCGCTACCATGATGCCGTCTGCCGCGGCGAGGATCGCATCAAAATGCTCGATGGCTTCCGGCTTCTCAATCTTCACGATGATCTTCTGATTGCCGCCCAACTGCCGAACGAGCCGGCGCAGCTGGAGTACATCCTTTGCCTCGCGCACAAACGAAAGTGCGATCCAATCCGCGCCATGTTCCACTGCAAACGCGGCGTCCTGCCGATCCTTCGGCGACATCGCCGGCGCGCGCAGCCGCGTCTCCGGGAGATTCATACCCTTATGCGACGTAAGCACGCCGCCCGTCACCACCGTGCACAGGATATCGCGTTCCCGCACTTTTGCGACGAGTACCTCGATCAGTCCATCATCCAGGAGGATGCGCTGGCCCGGTCGCACGTCCGCATGGAGCGCGCGGTGCGTCAACGGAATCTTTCGCCCATCAAAACGCGTCGTGCCGGTGGTGAACGTCACCGGCTTTCCCTGTGTCAACGTGACACCGGCTTCCGGCAGCTCGCCCACGCGGATCTTTGGCCCCTGAAGGTCTGCCAGAATCGCCAGCGGCTCCCCGGTCTGCTTGGCAACTTTGCGAATACGCGCAACCGCCGCCGCATGCCACGCGTGCGTTCCGTGTGACATGTTGAGACGACACACGTTCATGCCCGCAGCAACGAGCTGCGTGAGGATCGCCACCTGCTCCGACGCCGGACCAATCGTCGCAACAATCTTTGTGCGCTTTGTGGATGACATACATCCACAGTGTACCACATCGCACAATGAGAAGACCGGTCTCCCATGAGGGGAGACCGGTCTTGGATATCACGACAGCCTAGCGCTGCCACTCGATGGGCGGGCAGAGGCGATCGTGCCACTTCGCGCGGGCGAACCCGGCGGCAAGCTTCCATGTGTCCGCGACGGGCGGGGCGATGTGCTTGCGCCACCAATCGGAAACGGCGCGAGCGACGGAAGGCGCGAAGCTGACGACGAGCCAGACGAGCGACGCCACGAGGCCCCAAGCGGGCACCGTTGCGATGCCGACGAGCCACACGAAGCCCTCGGCGATGCCGCTGGCGAACGCGCGGACCATCGCGCCGGCATACGTCCGGTTGAGGAGCACAAGGAGGATGCACAGCACAATGAACGCCGCGGCCGATCGCATGCGCGTCGCGCCTTCGATGGCACCGGCAAACGCCTTGCCGGCGTTGTTGCGCTCGTCATCGAGCGCCCCGAGTGCCGCGGTTCCGGCGAGATATGCATCCTCGTACCCCGTACCAATCGCAGCGCAGAAGGCATCATCCGGGTAATCGCCGTTCAAAGCCCGACCGCTGAAGTACCAGTACCCCGTACTTTGCAAGAAGCACCGGTAGCGTTCGGTGATCGCGTACGCGATCACCATCGGATCTCCATCGAGCCGTGCGAGGTGCACGCGTGCCGCGACGACTTCTGGGAACAGCATCATCGCCGCGCGCCTCTCGGCCACGCGCTGCGCGTGTCTCTGCTGCCTGTGCTCGCGCTCTTGCCGCGCGAGCACCTCCTCCTGTTCCTCGATGATCTCCGAGAGCCAATCGTACGCGACGACGATCTCGTCCTCACGAACGCGCTCCTCGATGAAGCGCTGCGGGAGCAGCTCGCGAAACATCCTCCAGTGCGCCGCATCGGCGTTGGCGAGCGGATGGTGATCCCCGGTGAGTGCGAACCACCACACCGGCGCATCGTCGTATGCATCGAGCTCGTACCCGCCCCACTCATTGCGGAGGTGCGTGTACCCGAGGAACTCCATGGGCCGCCCAAACTTCTGGTTGAGCAGAAACACATCGAGCGCCCAATCGAACGGCCGCGTGAAGCAGACGATCGCGGGACGCACGTTGTCGCTGCGGTACCGCTCCTGGAACTCCCAGACGTTCGCACCGCACGCATCGGCGCGCACGGCCTCGATCTCGGCCGCCAGCCGCCGGACATACGGCACGTACGCATCCACGAACGCGGGAACTTCCGCGCGAACGCGCGCCGTCTCGGCCGCATACGCCGCATCCGATTGCTCGCTCCACAGCGCCTGCTGCCGCGCCCATGCGTCGTCTGCCGCCTCCCGCTCGATGCGCGGCAACGCGTACGCGTAGTAGTACGACGGCGCGACGTGCGCGAAGGCAGCGAGGGCGACGACGGCTGTCACCGCGGCAACACGCCAACGCGTGATGCCGTGCTCGCCTGCCACCTGCAACAGCTGCAGCACCTTACGCGCCACCCACCGCAGGAACGACCACGTCACGTACACGTAGCTCGCGACGATGATCTTCCAGAACGTCGGGCAGACCGAGATGGGGCGCCCGTTGTCCACGAACGGCTCCGTCTGCGGCGGCCGCAGGGCCATCTGCCGCGCGAGCGCGAACGTTCGCGACGCCAGTGCCTCCTCCTCGAGGTCCGCTCCCACACCGTAGTAATCCCGCTGCTCCCGTCCGATGCGGACGAGACGCAATGCGAGCAACCACCCGCGGTCGCTTCCGTAGGCAGCGAGCAGGAGCCGTCCGTACCACGAGCACAGCCGGAACCGCGGGATGAGCGGGATCTCCCAGTCCACATCGTGTGCATCCGCAGACGCTTCCTCTTCGTCGCGTGGACGCGTTGCCGCATCCCACGCTTTGCCGAGCACCACCGCTCCGGCGACGATCGCGAGCACGACGCCGATGACGATCAGTCCGCAGATCAGGATACCGAACAGTATGCTCACGCACACCTCCTCTTTCTTCTCTTTCGGTTGTGAAGGTCCTACGCCAGCATCTCCATGCTGACTATATTATATACCTTATTTTCAGGCGATTGTCAAGTGCTTCGCTCAATCGAGCAAAAAAAATACTGATGTCCGTCCTGCAGCTTTACATGTTCGATACACAGTCAACTCCCCTCCCTCTCCGCTTCCAGGGGAGAGGGAGGGTTAGGGAGGGAGAGGTGGATAGATCCCCACCTCCATGGACATGGAGAGGGGGAGGATCGGAAACAGATATGGAGCCGCCTGCAAACATACACCCGCGGCTCGCTGAGTTCCTCAAAAAATACAATGCATCGCGCAAAGAATGCGCGATGCATTGTTGTACGGACTAAAGGCGGCCTAGTACATCCCACCCATGTCCGGCATTGCCGGTGCCTCCCTCTTGGGCTCGGGCTTGTCCGTCACCACGGCTTCCGTGGTGAGGAAGAGTGCGGCGATGGACGCTGCGTTCTGGAGCGCGGTGCGGGTGACCTTGGTGGGGTCAATGATGCCCGCAACCACGAGGTCCTCATAGCGATCCGCTGCGGCGTTGTAGCCCTCGTTGCCCTTGCGACGTTTCACCTCTTCCGCGACCACGGCGCCATCCTGACCGGCGTTCTCCGCGATCTTCTTGAGCGGCGCCTCGAGCGCACGCCGGAGGATGCCAATACCGATCTGCTCGTCGCCGGTTGCCTGCACGCTGCCGAGCGCCGAGATCGCACGCAGGAGCGCGACGCCGCCGCCGGGAACAATCCCCTCTTCCGCCGCGGCCTTCGTGGCCTGCACCGCGTCCTCGATGCGTGCTTTCTTTTCCTTCATCTCCGTCTCCGTGCTCGCGCCCACCTTGATGACACCGATGCCGCCCGCGAGCTTCGCCAGGCGCTCCTGGAGCTTCTCACGATCAAAATCCGAATCCGTCTGTTCCAGCTCGCGCTTGATGGTGGCCACCCGATCCGCGATTGCCTTGGGATCGCCCTTGCCTTCCACAATCGTCGTGTGCTCCTTGGTCGCAACAATGCGGCGCGCCTGCCCGAGATCGCTCAACTGCACGGAGTCCAGCTTGAGGCCCACCTCCTCCGAAATGACCCGGCCGCCCGTGAGCACCGCAATGTCCTTGAGCATCTCCTTCCGGCGGTCGCCAAATCCAGGCGCCTTCACGGCCAACGCGTGGAACGTGCCGCGAAGCTTGTTCACCACCAGCGTCGCCAGCGCCTCGCCGTCCACGTCGTCCGCGACAATCACCAGCTCCTTGCGTCCCTCTGCCGCCACCTTCTCGAGCGCGGGGAGAAGGTCCTGGATGGAACTAATCTTCTTATCCGTGATGAGCACGCGCACGTCGTGGTACTCCGCCTCCATGCGATCCGCGTTCGTGATCATGTACGCCGATGCGTATCCCTTGTCAAACCGCATGCCCTTCACCACCTCGTTCTCCAATGCGAGCGACTGCGATTCCTCCACGGTGATCACACCGTTCTCGCCTACTTCCTCCATCGTCTTGGCAATGAGATCGCCAATCTCGCGATCATTGGCGGAGATGGACGCGATGTGCGCGATGTCCTGCGTTCCGGAGACCGGCTTGGAGATCTTCGTCCGAAGCTCCGTGACCACCGCCTCGACACCCTTCTCAATGCCGCGACGAATCGCCACTGGGTTTGCGCCGGCTGTCACGTTCTTCATGCCCTCCGAGATGATCGCCTGCGCGAGGAGCGTTGCGGTGGTTGTCCCATCGCCGGACACGTCGTTGGTCTTGGACGCCACCTCCTTCACCAAGCTCGCGCCGACGTTCTCAAACTTGTCCTCCAACTCAATCTCTTTCGCAACGGTCACGCCGTCCTTCGTGATGATCGGTGATCCGTATCCCTTATCCAGTACCACGTTGCGCCCTTTCGGGCCCAGTGTCACCGTCACCGTGTCCGCGAGTTTATCCACCCCGCGCCGAATCGCCGCGCGTGCGGCCTCATCAAAAAGAATTTGCTTTGCCATACGCTTCGTGCCCTGTTCTCGGTTCGTTAGTTTCCGACGACCGCAAGGATGTCCTCGTCCTTGATGACGAGGAATTCCTCGTCGCCAACCTTAATCTCGTCTGGCGAGTACTTCTTGAAGAGCACCAGGTCACCCACCTGCACCGACATGGGCGCGCGCTGACCGGACGAGAGGACCTTGCCCGGACCAACAGCAACCACCTTGCCTTGCTCCGGCTTCTCCTTGGCGGTGTCCGGGAGCACGATGCCGGACTTCGTGACTGTCTCCTCGGACGACGGCTTCACCACGACATGATCGTGGAGCGGTTTGACGTTCATACGAGCCAAGAACCAGGGAACGATGCGCAGGGAACCACATTGGTTCCATGACTCCGTTCCGTATTCTGTGCGATTATTACCCAAACAAAACTGTTTAGCGCTCTCGACCCAAGAGTGCTAAACGTTCTATCCACAACGGTATCAACACGGGAAACGCAGTCAAGCGGGGAATTTCCCCGCTTCGCGATACGTCGATCTTGCTAGAACAAGCCCACAATCCAATCCATGGCGCCACGGAAGAGGCGACTGAAGACAATACCGCCCGCGAAGGAATCCAGGATGATGATGCCGAGCAAAATCATCGGCCCCCGGGTCTCCAGGAGGAAACGCGCGCGGTCGTACTGCGGCCGATCCAGTGCCGCGAGGAGCACCTTGGAGCCGTCGAGCGGCGGGATTGGAATGAGATTAAAGAGCATGAGCACGATGTTCATCTGAAACGCGAATGCGAGGAAGAAGATAAACAAATTATTCGGCGGCAGGGGCGCGTACCGATCCAAAACGGCGAGGAGCGTGCCACACACGAGCACGCCAAGGAGATTCATGGCTGGTCCCGCCATTGCGACGAGCGCCGGTCCCCAGGTGCGGTAGCGGAGCTGGGACGGATCAAACGGTACCGGCCGCCCCCATCCGAACCCCACGAAGAGGAGCATGAGGAATCCCAACGGATCCACATGTGCGAGCGGATTGAGGGTCAACCGACCCTCCTGCTTGGCCGTAGAATCACCCAGCAGCGTCCCCACGAGCGCGTGCGAGAACTCGTGGATTGCGAGCGCGACAAGAATGGCCGCAACCCATGCGGCGCCAACGGCGGGCTGCTGGAGGATGAGCGAAATAGGCATGGAACATCAGGTCATTTGACAACGCCCGTATTGCTGGTAGTGTAGCATTATTCCTGGACAATGCGTTATTGAACCCTCGACTATGGCCAGACGATGCGATCTCTGCCACCGCGGAGCAAAGAGCGGCAACAACGTGAGCCACTCCAACATGAAGACGAAGCGAACCTTCGGCATCAACCTCATCCAAAAGAAACTGGATGGCCTGCGAAAGCGTATCTGCACTCGCTGCCTGCGTACGCACAAAAAGAATCTCGCGAAGGTGTAAGCGACGCGATGGAATGAGCAGAACCCCCGATCTTGGATCGGGGGTTCTCGCGTTGACTCGTAGCACGCACCACAACGAACGCTCGTTCAGACGAGGAGCTGCTCTTCCGGCTCGCGGCTCTCTTCCTGCGGCTGCAGGTGCGCGACGTCCTCCGGCCGCATGCGAGCAATCGACAGACGCTCGAACCATTGCTTGTAGAGCAGCCGGTCGTACGCGTCAAACAGGAGGTATGCGCCGGCAGTTGCGGCGTCCGGGTGGTCCACCTGCACGCGCCCGTGCCAGTCGCCGAGCCGCACGTGCGCGGTGGCAGTGACCGATGCGTTGGCCTCGGTCTTCCCGACGGCGACGTGCATCTCGAACGCCAGCAGCTCGGCAACCGGCAATTCGACGCGCGCGCTGCCCAACGCATCACGGAGCGCAAGCTCGATTGCCGTGACGGTTCCCTCGCACGCACGCCCAATGCCGATGTACTCGTGCTCCTCCCTCCCGACACGAATCACGATGTACGCACGGGACTCAACCTGCTCGCTGCGCTCGTTCCAGTGGCGCTGGTACGTGAGGTCTCCGAGCACCAGAAAGTCTCCGGTGCGCATGGGTTTCCTGTCATCACCCTGACGCCGTGGTACTGCTCGCCTTCTTCTCACCATGCGGTACCCCTTCTCTCATTGCTGCACTGCAAAAGAACAAAAAACGCGCCCCGTCCGGCGGGCGCCGTCCACAATCCTATGAACAGAGTAGCATCTCACCTGGGTGCTGTCAACCACCGTGCGCCATCAAGCCCTCACTCGGGCCGGCGGGGCTCGAACCCGCGGCCTCATGCACCCCATGCATGCGCGCTACCAGCTGCGCTACGGCCCGAGTGAACGCTCCAAAAAAACCGTATACCCCTCATAGAACACAGAGAGCGCACGACCGCGGCGCAGGACATCCCTCCCGCCGCTCCGTACGCACGCTCCTGCTCCCCGTGTGACTCCACGCCAATTGCCGGGAAGGATCCGGCTGCAATAACTCGTCCACCGCACGCAAGCCGTTTCCCTGCCTCCGAATGCCAACCGACGGCTGGCAATGGTGGTAGGTTCCCGACCGGGTACCGTAGGAACCCGAAGCGCGTGCAGGGAGCGTGGGTGCTCCCCATTCCGCCACAGCGGTCTGGGATTGTGCACCCGTACAGCGGAGATTGTCCCGGATCCTTTCCGACAGGCAATGGAGTCACCTTCAGTATAGAACCACACACCGCCAGCCGCAAGCCCCCAACGCTGCACGTTCACGGCACAATACGTCGGGGCTCCGACAGGTATCCGGACGCCACGTCTAGCGCTCATCGGCAGCGTAGACCCAGGGCCGCGGGGCGTGCTCGTAAGCGAAAATCTCATCCTGGGCAAAAAACCGCTCGATTTCTGCCGCGGCGGTTTCGGGCGCATCGGATGCGTGGACGAGGTTCTCCTGGACGGACATCGCAAAGTCACCACGAATACTCCCTGCCGGTGCCACGCGGCCCTTCGTGGGGCCCACGATGATGCGCACCGCCTCGATCGCATCCGTTCCCTCAATCGCAATCGCCACGATGGGCGCGGCTTGCATAAACTCTTTCAAGCCGCCGAAGAACGGCTTGTCCTTGTGATGTGCGTAGTGCTCTTCCACCTTGAGATCGGAGAGCCGGAGCATCTTCATGCCAATGACCTGGAGGCCCTTACGCTCAAACCGATGCAGAATTTCTCCGATGAGTCCACGCTGCACCGCATCCGGCTTGACGAGCACGACAGTTTTTTCCATACGATGGCGTGCCCCGGTACCGAGACACGATTCCCTACTTCATGAGTACGACAGTACGACCATCAGCGTATCAGTGTTGCCCGATCACGCGCAAGTCCTCACCGAAAGAAATGGCGACATCGCCATCGCGATCCGTACGCCAGATCGAGGCACCGATGCGCTCCAGACGCTTGAGGGCGCGTCGATGCGGGTGGCCATAGTCATTGCGCGCGCCGACAGAGACGATCGCGTGCTGCGGTGCGACCACGCGAAGAAACGCTTCCGTGGAGGAGGTCTCGGAGCCGTGATGGCCAACTTTGAGCACCTCGGCAGCGAGCGCGGGACACGGGAGCTCCGATGCGGCTGCACAAGACGCAGCGAGCAGCGCCCCCTCGATGTCCTCCTCCATATCACCGGTCAGCAATATGCGATGCGGACCGTCCGCCGCATCTGCGGTGAGCATGAGCACGATGGAGGAGCTATTGAGGTTCTCCACGCGAACACCCTGGAGATCGGTCAGTGGCGCGAGGACGTCGAGCGTGAACGGGCCAATCGCCAACCGTTCGCCGGCAATACCGCGAACCACTGCGGTGTAATCGCGCGCAATCCCATCCAGGAATCGCTCGTGCGTCTGCGTCGTGTGCACCGCGCCCGTGAGCATCACCTGACGTACATCGTACCGCCGGAGCACCTCGACAAGACCCGCAACGTGATCTGCGTGCGCGTGCGTGAGCACCACGAGATCCAGCGTGCGATCACGCCCCAGGTACTCCTCGAGTTTCTCAATAATGCGATCCCCATCCGGCCCGCCGTCAATGAGCACCTCCGCGCCGTCGCCTGGACCATCCAGGAGGATCGCATCGCCCTGCCCAACATCAAGGACCACGACGCGCGGCACCTCGGTTCCCCGTGCCGGGAACGTGTCGCGCACTGCGCCATGAACCGCCGCGCCGATGAGGACGAGGAGCGGCACGAGGAGCTTGAGCGACCAGGGAGCGCGTTGCATAGAGAGGTGATCCGTTGAACGGTGTATCAGTTGATCGGGATGACTCCAGAGCTACTCAACTTCTCATTCTTTGCTCCTCGCACTGTACGGGTGCGCCGGAGAGGAGCGCGGCGTCAGCGGAGAGTACGCGAAACGGCGAGAGGATGCGCTCTCCGCGTGCCCGCATGCTCCCGATGACGCACGCGCCGAGGAACGCGTAGCAACCAATAATGAACCACCAATCCCATGGGGCGAAATGCGCTTGCGCCCACGGGATTGCCGCGGCGCGCTGTACGATCCACGCGACGCTGTGCGCAAATGCGCCGGCCGGCCACGCAAGGAGCGGCGCGAGTGGCGGGAGGAGCGTTCCGAGGCCAAGGAAGGCGAACGCAGCGACAAGGAGCGGCGTGAGGAGAAGGAGGACTGGGACGTTCGCGAGCACTCCGATGATCGAGAATGTGCCGAAAACGCCGATGAGGAGCGGCGCGGTGGCAATCGTCGCCGCTGCGGATGCCGCGATCGCCGCACGCACCTCGCGCCCCCACGCGTGCCGGCCAGGGAGCGCACGTTCGAATACTGTCGTGAGGAGCACGATGCCGGCAACAGCGGCGAAGGAGAGCTGAAACCCGAGATCGTAGGCAAGGACGTACGGGTGGACAGCCACCATCACGACCGCCACGAGGAGGAGGATGCGGACGCGGCTCGCAATGCGCCCGCAGAGTTCCACGGCAATGAGCGCAGCGGCCATGAGCGCGCCGCGGACTGCGGAAGGATCTGCGCCTACCATCACAACGAACGCGGCAAGAATCGCGACTGTTGCGAGAAGCGCTGTGCGCCGATGCACGGGGATGTGCCGAAGCGCGCCGAGGAGGAGCATACCGATGATGCTCATATGCCCTCCGGAAACGACGAGCGCGTGCACCGTGCCGGTCGTGCGGAACGCCTCAAGGAGCGCGCCGGTAGTTGCGGTGCGGTCGCCAAGCGCAATACTCGCGGTGACTGCGCGCGCATTGCCGGTGAGGTGAGCTGCGTTCGTTGCCGCGAAGCGCTCTCGGAGCGCGCCGAGCGCACGGAGCGTTGGGCTCCCGCCGCCCCGCGCGAGGAGCTGCGGCGTCACGTATGCACCCACCCAGCACTCGCCCGCGGCAGTGAGCCGATCACGCAGGTATCGCGGTTGGCGCGGCGCACACGACACACGGATCACATCACCGTATCGCACATCGCTGCGCGTCAGAGAGACCACAATCGGCGCATCATACGCGGCATCGCGCACTGCGACGCGCATGCGACCATCTCCCGCGGGCACAACGCGCACTACGCGTCCTTCCACCGTATCCGCATCGGCACCCGCGGGCACCGGCACCGCGATTGCAAACCGCACAATCCCGAAGACCAGCGCACTCATCGCTACGACGGCGAACCGACGATGCGCACCGCGCATCCCGATCGCCGCAGCGAGAGCTGCTGCGCTGCAGACTACGGCGATCGGGATCCATGGGACAATCACGTACGCAAACGCGATCGATGCAATGCCAACACCCGTGAGGAATCCGACGCAAGCGGCAATCACGGTACGGGTATGGAGCATACACGATTAGTGTACCTTGGATGCTCATCCCCAACGCTCATCCATCCTCGCAACGCTCTGCACCATCGCACATGCGGAATCGTACCCACCTCTCCCTCCCTCACCCTCCCTCTCCCCCGAGTACGCGGAGAGGGAGGGGAATAAAGAAACGCGCAGACCCTCCCGATTGGGAGGGTCTGCTTCCAGAGCGGTTCTGTGGCTTACTTGAGTGCGTAGGCCCATGCGCGGACTGCTGCCCAGTCCAGCGGCGTCTTGGGGATGCGCTTGAAGTCTGCCTTGAACTTCACAATTCCTGCGCGCTCCTTCACGAGATCCCGCTCGAAGCGGACACGGTAGAGGAGCGTGTTCCATGCGAGGTCCTCCTTCGTATTCTTGAAGTTCGGCTCACGGCCATTGAGGAACTTTACGATGATCGGCTTCGCTGCCGCCACCTGCTCGCGCTCCTTTACGATGTTGCGCACGGATGGCTTGTTCCCGCTGGAGATTTCCTCCACAACCTTCAGGAGCTTGCCCGCATCAGACTGTACGGTGGATCCGAGTGTCTGGAGCACGTCGCGAATCACCGCAAGGCGCTCACCCGACCCAAGCTTCACCGTGGTCGCGTTCGTGCCGTATGTCACGAAGTTCGCTGCAACCGTCTTCACATCGCCCGCGAGCGTCACCTTGAACTCGCTCGCGCTCGCGGCCACCTTCGTGGCGTTGGTCGTCTCCGCCGCGATGTTGCGGGATGCCTGGAGACCCTGCGTGACGAGGTGCGCAACAAGCGTTGCCCCATCCGCTGCCACTGCCGAAGGCGTCGCAGGCGTTGCGGGCGCTGCAGGCGTCACCCCCGGTGTCGCTGCAGTCGCAGGCGTTGCGGGTGTCGCCGAGAAAACACCACCCGCACCTGCACCGCCGCCGCCACTGCTGCTCGCGGCAACCGTCGTAAACGTACCCGTGAGCGCCGATGACTCGTTGCTGTTTCCATCGATTGCACACACTGCAACGTAGTATGCCGTATTCGAGCTCAAGCTCGAAAGCGTCGCACTCGCACTACTCGAGGTCGTTGAAGTACCCCCGGAGCACGATGAAAGCGAGCTCGTGCTGTAGTGGATCCGGTAGCTCGACAAGTTGTCGAGCGACGTCGAGTCCGTTGTCGTGGTCGGCGCAGTCCACGTCACCGTCGCACCAGACACTGTCGGGGTCGATCCCAACGACGTGGGAGCGGAAGGCAGCGCATCCGACGATGTTGCACTCACGTTATACCCATACGTCCCGGACACGTATCCGTAATTTCCCGCCGCCTGGTTGAGCGCGAGGACGGTCTGGTTGACCGCCACGGACGCAACCACGAACACGAACATGAACGTTACACCGATGATGGCCTGCCATCGCCGTCTTACTGCCGCATTCTCGCTGTTGAGCCGATCGGTGACCTTCCGACCGAGCCCACGGAGTTGCTCGCTCATAGATATTGCTCGCGCACAAAATCGGCACGATGCTGATGGAATGTTATCCACATGGCGCTCTGACCAAGAACGCCCTTCGTATCAAGTGTATCGCCAATGCCGCCTGCAGTCACTGTGCATGAACATACCAATAAACGAACCCCTAGCGACCACCACCCGAACTCCATAAAACACTACACCGCATCCAATGCATCATCATCCTACCCATTCCAGATCCCCTTCTGCAGTGCGCATGCGCACAATATTGCTTGGCACCATGTGCAAAAAATCATACCGCCAGGAGTACCCGCTCACGCGCCCCACCAATGAATCACACAACAAAAAACGCATGTACTGCGCGTGCCGGACGCTCCAGTCCGTAAAAATGTACGGCGGCCGGCCATACATCGCAAGGAGCTCATGCCGCCGTGTGGACCGCCCCCCCTCACTGCAGGGAGTGCGATGCTCGTTCCACCCATCATGACCGTAAATAGACAAACACCATGCAGATACTACCGGCCACCAAGAACGGAAAAATACCGCTACGGTTTCCGCGACGGACAGCGTGAGCATGAGGACACATCATAGTCGTCCCTGCACACGATACCCGGCCATCCCTACCCACTCATGGATGCTCGTCACCGAATCCGAGAATGCCGATGCACTTGGAAAAAAACTCAAGGGATCCAACGAAAATCCACCGCTCATGAAATCCGCTGGCACAGGAACGACATCCAGGCCGAGTTTTGTAAATACCCCGGTCGCCCGCCGCAGATGCCATGCGGAAGTGACAAGCGCAATGCGCGGCTGCGGAGCATGCGGGAGGCGCTCTTCAAGCAGCGCACGCGTTGCGATGCCATTCTCATACGTCGTCCGCGAACCCTCCTCCAAGAGGATCTGTGTCTGCTTCACGCCCGCGCGCATGGCAATACGGTGTGCGATGTCCGCCTCCACCGCATCACGCGCGAACGGGTCACCGGAGCCGCCACTGTAGACAATGGGCACATGCCCGCCAAGATCATCGTAGTATGCGATGGCGCGCCATAAACGTCGGAAACTCGACCCGCCGAGTTCAGGAATTGGTTCAGCGCGCGCACCGCCGCCTAGGACCACAATCGCGTCCACGCGCTCTGCCGGCGCGGTCGCGGCGGCAACGTACGGCCGTTCGAGCGTCCACGCGAGTGCGGCGGCCGTCGGTTCGATTGCAAGGAAATAATACACACCGAACGTGCACGCGAGAATAGCGATCCCCCACCGCCTGCGGCGCCGCATGATAAACACGAGCGCGACGGTGAGTCCGATCGCAATGAGCGTCGGCGGTAGCACAAGGGGCTTAAGGAGTTTCAGAAGGAGGAACATGTCACGGATCCGTATGGACACGAACATCCGGCGTCACCGGCAGCACGCCGTCGACCGTCGTACGCCGATGCTCGCCCTCACGGCCCGGATCGTACCACTCAATTCGCTCCCGTAGGAGCTTGCGGATTGCTGCACCATCCACATCCGGGAATCGCGCGAGCTGCGCGAATTGCCGAACGAGTATTTCAATGTCCTCGCGCACATACTGCGTGCTCGATCGTGCAACGAAAATCTTTTCATGTGCAGTCGCCATGGTGCCCTCCTCCGCAGTGAGCAGCTCCTCAAACAGCTTCTCGCCGGGACGCATGCCGATGTACTCAATGGCAATATCCTCATACGGTCGAAGATGATGCAGCCGAATGAGATCCTCGGCGAGCGTTACGATGCGGATGGGGTCCCCCATATCGAGAACGAGCGTATCGCCACCGTTTCCGCGTACCCCCGCTTCAAGTACCAGCGCAACGGCTTCGGGAATGGTCATGAAGTAGCGCCGCATATCCGCATGGGTAATGGTCAATGGTCCACCACGTGCGAGCTGCTCCAGAAAAATAGGAAGAACGCTCCCGCGACTCCCCAGCACATTTCCGAATCGCACCGCGACAAACGACGTAGGGCCTGCGGCGCTGCACGCACGCGCAACGTGCTCCGCAATGCGCTTCGTCGCACCCATGATACTCGTCGGACGCACTGCCTTATCTGTGGAGATGAGGATGCACCGCGATGCTCCCACACGCCGTGCCGCCTCCGCGACAATCCACGTTCCCCCAATGTTCACCTTCACTGCCTCTGCGACGTTCTCTTCCATCATGGGCACGTGCTTGTATGCTGCCGCATGGTATATGATATCCGGACGGTATCGCTCAAACACTTCAGCGACACGGTCAGCATCACGAATGTCGCCAACGACAAATCGCACGCGGCGCGCGACCGTCCGAAATTCCCGGTCGAGCTGGAGCTGAAGGTGATGGAGATCGGTCTCGTCTATCTCGAAACACACAACGATCCGCGGATGATACCGACAGATTTGGCGGACGATCTCTGATCCAATGGATCCTGCCGCGCCAGTGATAAGAACACATCGTCCCTCGATCGTGCTGCGAATCCCTACATCATCCACGCGAACTGCCTGTCGCCGAATGAGATCTTCAATCTTGATATCCTCGATTGCCTCAAGACGAACCTGCGGTCGATTCGTATCGTAGAGACGTGGCACAATTTTTATTTCTGAGATACCGCACCTCCGCGCCTCTCCGTAAATCTTCCGGAGCTGCTGGTGCCCGAGCGACTGGATGGCAACAATCACTGCCTCGACACGAAGATCGCGAATGACCGCGGCGAGATCATGCACGGTCCCGCGAACCCGTACACCATGAAGCCGCGTGCCGACGAGTCGCAGATCATCGTCAAGAAAAGCGACGGGCTGGTACTGATGCATCTGCGTGCGCCGCATGTCACGAAGAACCATCTCTCCGGTATTCCCCGCACCGATGATCACTGTCCGCTTCCCGTGCGTGGCAAACCGCTCACCGCGCGTAACCTCTATCACGAAACGCTTCGCAATACGTAACCCCGCTATGAGCCCCATCGTGAGGATCACATCGATAAGGAGCGCGCCACGTGGGAATCCCACAAATGCATCGAGGCGGACGACGTAGAACATCACTGCGAGCACGGATTCCGCCGCGAGCGCCGCCTTACAAATATTTGCGAGATCGCGCAGCGATACATACCGCCAGCTCATGGAGTAACAACCGAAGAACGCGAAACACGAGATCTTCGCAAAGAGCACGAGTGGCAACGTTGAAAGTACGAGTGCAATGTGCGGCGACTCGAGGTCGAAGTCAAACCGGATGAGAAATGCTGCGACGAGAGACAGCAGGACCAACACCGCATCTGCAGTAAGAAAAAAAGCGAGCTTCTTCCCCCACGTGGGGCGGAGCGCCCGGCGGACGAATGCATGTCCGATACTGCGATCAAATATCATACGTGAACCGCAAGGATCACCGTGTACCAGAGGACATCTATCAATTCTCCAGTACACCGCGGAGGGAGTGAGTAGTCAAGCGATGACGCGCAGCATGTCATCATCCACAAAACACCGGATACACTTTCCCGTCTGCTGCGCCCTTCCTCGCGCACTACCGCCCAGCATGGCGTCAGCACGCTGAAGCATAGAAAAGATGAGAGACGATGCGGAAACGCAAAAAAACGCGCACGATCCAATCGAGACGAATCGCATGACGCACGGGAAATCTCGAGGGAATGCTTAGTGGGTGCGTAGCTTCCTCGCGTTGCGAATGAACTCGAGGAAGAAAGCGATCACACCCCCGACAAAAAGCCCGGCGAACGCAGCGATGGCCACACCACGGAACACGAAAGAACGGTCGACCCGAAGGAAACGCGAGGGTGGAATGAGTACCTGCGTATATTTGATAGTATCGATGCGGCTCTGGATGTCGTCAACGTCACGCTCGAGACCAGCGATGTCCCGCTGCACACTGCTGCGCCGCTCCGCGATCGAGCGACGCTCTTGCGGAAATCCGCCGGCCAAGCGTTGCTCGAGCACCTGGACCTTCTCCCCATTCGCCTCGATCGTGGCGTCAATGAGGAGGAGTGCAGTTGCGAGCGACGGGCTCTCCGGATCGCGTGACGCTTCCAAGAGGATGACCTGCGTCCGATTGTTCCGGTAGGTCTCCTGAAGCGCCTTGAGCTCCACGAGATGCCGCCTCGCGATGCGCTCCTCCTCATCAAGATCGCGCTCCTGTTGGGGAAAATGCGTCATTGTGTCCCGCAAAACGCCAAGAGCGAGATCCGCATCGAACTTCTTGCGTTCGAGATCGTTCCGAATACTCGCTGCAGCCTGTGCACTATCTTTGAGGAGTTTGTCCACTAAAGATTGGTGGATGCTGAGAATCTTCGCGGCCTGCTCCTCTCCCCCGACTGATCGGAGCGCAATGATGCTTTCTCCCTCCACGGCCTCAACATTGACCGCATACCTCTGGTTCTTGTACAGATCCCGATTCGCCTCCTCGATCAATACACTAGGAATATACTCCGCTCTCATTTTCGCGGCAACCCCATTTGTATCGATAGATTCCCCGAGTTCAATCGTCGTGATAAAGGGGAAGGGCTGCGGGGGTTGCCTGCGCACCCATATCCACGTACCGACCATGGCGAGGATGGCGGTCGCGAACAAAATGTACCAACGACGCTCGAGGACGTTCCAGTAATCCGCGAGCGTTTTCTCGTCTGCAACGTAATCCATACCCTCTTGCGAAATAAGTGTACAGCCGAAAACCATCAGCTACGAGCGAACACCGTGTAATGGAACCGAAAGAATAGCAGAGCAATCTCGAAGTTTCCGAACGCAGCGTGCAGCCGTAGATGATGGTGTGCAGGCATACGAATAATGCTTCAAGAAATCTCTGACTGCTAGTGCTGGATGCCACGGCGAGTGAACACCACGACGCACGTCCGCCAGAGGATACGGAGGTCGAAGGTGAATGATTGGTGGGTTCGGTAGAACGCATCGTACGCCACTTTTTTGGGGATGACGAGCTCGTCCCTCCCATTGATCTGCGCCCACCCCGTGAGACCCGGAGTCAGCTCGTGGACTCCCTGCTGCGTCCGGAGTGCAATGAGGTCGTCCTGGTTACACAGCGCCGGACGCGGACCCACGAAGCTCATGTGACCCTCGATGATCGAAAAGAGTTGTGGAAGCTCATCGATGCTCGTCGCGCGAAGGATGCGTCCGATGCGCGTAATGTGACGACCGGGATTCGTGAGGAGGTGGGTTGCAACCACCGGAGCACCAACGCGCATGGTGCGAAACTTCGGCATGGAAAACGGGGCGTTCTCCCGCCCCACACGACGCGACCAGTAGAGTACGGGGCCACGCGACGTACTGCGAACGAGGATGGCAATAACGGCCATCGGCACTGCGAAAAGCACGAGAAGGATGCTCGCGAGGACGAGATCGAACGCACGCTTGGTATGGAGTGGCATCATACGAACCGACGATACCCGGCAACAGTCGCACGAAGTTCCTCCTCCATGGCAACCGGTGGAACCCATCCCAGTGTCGCACACACATGCGTACCGTCAATTGCGAGGGACTCTGTCAGGCGTCGAAGCGCCGCCCGCCGCCCCGTCACGGCAGCGAGCAGCATGAGGACCGTGCGCGGGCACGGCCACAGGCGCGGCCGCCGCCCGAGCGCGGCTGCGAGGCGACGGATGAGCTCCGGCGTACTCACGGACTCCGTATCGCGCACGAGGAAACGCTCGCCGGCCGCGCAGGGATGCATGACGCACTGGCGGAGGACATCCGCGAGGTTCCGTACGCCGATCATACTCCGTTCATTCGCGATGTGCGCGATCGGCAACGGCACCCCACGATCCACGAGGCGCAGGAGATGGAAAAAGTTCCCGCCTACGCCCGGGCCATAGACAAGCGGGGAGCGAACGATGACGAGCTCGAGACCCGTTTTCTCTGCGATCACGGCGAGCGCTTCCTCGGCTTCCCACTTGGACTGCGCGTAGGGATCTCGGGGGTACGGCACATCCTGCTCCGTGAACGGCCGTGTGACCGTCCGCTCGCCGAGTACCTTCACGGAGCTCACATACACAAACCGCCGCACTCCGCGCGCAGCTGCGGAGCGTGCGAGGTGCACCGTCGCGTCCACGTTCACCGCCCGGAACGCCGCGAGGGGATCGTCCGCGCGCTCGCGCATGACATGCACGCGCGCGGCGAGATGTACGACACTATCCACGCCGCGGAGCGCCACGCCCCAATCCGTCCGATCGGAGAGCGCTCCCACCACTGCGCGATCGCTGCGCGCGGCGCCGTGCGGGATATCCCACTGCACGTCCGCGCTCCGCACGGCGCCACGAACAGCGATCCCCCCATCCGCAAGCGCACGACAAACCCACTGGCCGATGAAACCGTTGGCACCTGTCACGAGCACGCGCATACGATCACTATTCCCCCACGCGCCAGACGATGCGGTTCACATACCCGGTATAGCTCAGTATGATGCGCACCACCTTCTTCGAGACGTTGTCAACGTCGTAGTCCGAAACCACCCGGAACGCTGTGGGGTTCTGCCGGTGCTGTGCAACAACAACACCGATCGCACGGAGCACGTCTGGCGCCGCGATGCCGGACATAATAAGCACCCCCTCGTCCATCCCCTCGGGCCGCTCGTGCGCTTGCCGGATGGTGATGGCGGGGAAATGAAGGAGCGATGATTCCTCGGTGATGGTGCCAGAATCCGAGACGACGCAGTACGCCTCCTGCTGAAGTTTCACATAATCGAACAGCCCGAGTGGCTTGAGGAACTGGATGCGCGAATCCATCGCCGTCACGCCGCGCGCGTCGAGCTGCTTGCGCGTGCGCGGGTGGGTGGACACGATGATCGGAAACCCAAAACACGCCGCGATCGCGTTGAGCGTCTCGAGAAGCTGTGCAAAGTGTTTCTCGGAATCGACGTTCTCCTCGCGATGCATGCTCACAACGATGTACTGCCGCGGAGTGACACGGAGGCGCGCATGGACGTCCGATCGGTCAATATGCTCGCGATACTCCATGAGGACTTCCTGCATCGGCGAACCGGTCTTTATGACGAGCTCGGGACGCAAACCCTCGGCGAGAAGGTAGTGGCGCGCGTGCTCCGAGTTCGTCATGTTTACATCGCTCGTGTGGTCGACGATTTTCCGGTTCACCTCTTCCGGAACCCGCATGTCAAACGAACGGTTCCCCGCCTCCATGTGGAAAATTGGAATCTTCCGTCGCTTTGCCGCAATGACGGAAAGACAGCTGTTCGTATCCCCGTACACGAGTACCGCATCTGGACGCTCCCGCTCCATGACCGCATCCGCCTTCGCGATGATGCTCCCAATGGTCTCCGCAAGTGTCGCGCCCACCACGTTGAGCACGTGGTCCGGAGGGCGCAGTGCGAGTTCCTTAAAAAATATCGCGTTAAGCTCGTAGTCGTAGTTCTGGCCAGTGTGGACGAGCACATGGCGAACATGCAAATCGAGCTCCCGCATGACGCAGGAGAGCTTGATGATCTCGGGACGCGTCCCGACGATCGTCATGACCGTGAAATCATTCGCGTGCGCCATAGCGTCATGCATACGCGAGGACGACGCTCGCGCGGTGCGCTCCCGCGTTGGCAGCGAGCGCTGGCTGGAGCTCCGGGAGTGCGCGGAGGAGCGCAACGGTCTGCTCGAGCGAGAGCTGTTCCGTGCTGTCCGACGCGTAGCCCCCGCGCTCGATCAAGCGGAGCTTCCCTTTCGTGAAGTAGCGCTCGTAGTCGATGTCCCGACTCTCCGGGAGGATGCGGAAATACGCCCCACGATCTTCCGCGCGCGCGAGCTCCTCTGCGGACACGAGCACCTCGTGCATCTTCTCACCTCCCCGCACACCGATCTCCTCGATGGTCCCCGGGCGCGCAAAAATCGTCTGAACCGCCTCTGCAACCGTCTCGATGGTCGTCGCGGGTGACTTCCGTACGAAGAGGTCTCCTTGCGCGCCATGCGCGAGCGCATATCGCACGAGCTCGACGCAATCGGAGAGCGGCATCATGAAGCGCGTCATCTTCCGGTTCGTCACGGTGAGCGGCTGCCCGGCTGCTACCTGGTTTACGAACAGCGGAATGACTGACCCACGCGAGTACATCACATTCCCATACCGCACGCCGCAAAGCACGGTCCCGTTCCGCGCGAGCCGCGCATTGGCAATCATTGTCTTCTCCATGAGCGCCTTCGTCATCCCCATGACGTTGATGGGGTAGACGGCTTTGTCCGTGCTCAGGATGACGACGCGGGACGCCTCGTGGTCAATCGCTGCCTCCATGACGTTCGCACTCCCGAGGATGTTCGTCCGCACGAGCTCGATCGGGAAGAATTCCCCTGTCGGCACCTGCTTCAGTGCGGCGGCGTGGAAGACGAGGTCAACGCCGTGCATGGCACGATCGACGCTCCCGGGATCGCGCACGTCGCCGATGTGGAACTCAAGGCGCGGATCGCGGTACGCGTTCCGCATGTCGTACTGTTTCTTCTCGTCCCGGCTGAAAATGACGACCTTCGCCGGTTCGCTCGCGAGGAGTACGCGCGTCACCGTACTCCCGAACGAGCCGGTGCCGCCGGTGATGAGGATAGTCTTGCCGGAGATTGCAGGGTCACGCATATGTGGGGAGCTCCCGCATGATGGGGAACGCAGCGAGAGCGTCGAGCATCATGTCGAGCGGCGGAATGGCGAGCTGCGTGCAGAGGTCAAACTGCGTCGCGAGGCGACGGTCAATCGGTGTCGCCTCCTTCGGTTCGATGGTCACACGGACACCCCACCGCTCCTTACACTGAACGAGGAGGTCGTGCTTCGTGATATCCGTCCCGAAGAGGTGGAAAAGGCCGGTTGCCGGAAACGCGCTCCGGTCCGCTGCGATGCGCGCGTAGATTCGCGCGAGCGCAAGTGTCGTCATACCATTCCACCAGTGATTCGTATACCCATGAATCGTCTTGTCTGTTTGTGCGAAAAACCACGACAGGAGCGCAACTCCGTCACAAATCTCCGGCCCGATGAACGACGTACGGAACACGAGCGACATATCGGACGGTTCTCCGATCGACTTCGTGAGCCCGTAGAAATCCGTTGGTGTTTTCAGTGCGTCCTCATCGTACGGTGCACCCGCAATGCCACTGTAGACGCAATCCGTGGTGATGTGCACGAGCCGCTCGCGATAGATGCGACTCAGAAGGTGCGGGAGCGCGCTGTTGAGAAAAAATGTCTCGAGGGGACGCTCGGCAGCGTAACGGTTCGTCACGCCTGCGCAATGAAAGAAAAGGTCCACGGAACCGATAGCATCGAGGAGCGCCTGCGTGCGCGGCCCCGCACAATCTCCGGAGAAACCCGCACGGTAATCATCTGCGAGTGTCGTAAGGTCTGCCGCAATCGCCCGATGACGCTGAACGCCACCGTACGCAGCATCGAGCGCATGGAGCTTCCGCGCATCCTGGTAAACGAGGACGAGATCATGGTGCTCCGCGAGCTCACGATAGACCATGCTCCCGAGCATGCCGGTAGGTGCGGTGAGTGCAATACGCATAGGGTTACGCCGCAGGGTGCCGTTGCTGTCCGAGTACCTGCTCGAGACGATCAATGAGGACGGGTCGGGCGAATTCGCGCTCGGCGTACGCGCGGCCGCACGCGCCCATGGCCGCACGCGCTGCGGGTGGTAGCGCACGGAGCTGCCGGATGGCATTCGCGAGCGCCGGTGCATCCTCGGCAGGACATACAATCCCGGCGCCTGCCTCGGTCACGATGCGACTCCCTTCACCATCGATCGCTGCGATAATGGGACGTCCGCACGCGAGGTACGACTGCACCTTTCCGGGGATCGTGGAGGCGAAAATAGGATCGCGCCGCAGGGTCACGAGGAGCGCGTCGGCGAGTGCAAAAAAACGCGGCATGGCCTCCATCGGGTGCCTCCCGAGAAAATGGAAGCGGTCCGACAACCCCCGCTGTACCACGTCCGCCTCGATCCGGGCGCGATCACGCCCGTCGCCGAGAATGACAAAGTGTACGTCCGCCACATCGCAAAGGAGCGTGGCTGCATGGACTATCATATCAAATCCCTGCGCGGTGCCAATGTTGCCCGCGAAGAGCACCACGAATGCATCGCGCGGGACCAGTAACCGCTCGGGAGCATCATCGGGAACGACGATCGGCCGATAGCAGTCTTCAGCCCAGTTCGGAAGGTAGACAATGGCATCATCCCCCTTCCCCATCCGGTGCGTGTGGGATCGAAATCCATTTGATTGGATGAGGATGACATCGCACCGACGGTAGATCCACCGCGTGAGCCGCTCGACGAACGCGAGGAGGTGTTTCGATCGCACTGCACCCGTTGCAGCGAGACTCTCGGGCCAGAGATCCTGGACCCAGAGGAAAATGGGGGCGCGGCTCATGCGCCGCATCGCAATGGCGGGAATGCAGACGGTGATCGGCGAGGGCTCGTAGACGAGGATGGCATCGTAATTTCCGCGGCAATGAAACGGGCCGCCGATACTCCCCGCGAGCACGAACGAGCAGTAGTTCACGACAAGGCGCCAAGGCTGCCGCCGTCCGCGCGGAAGCAAGGGGACACGGATCACGCGCACACCCCCATAGGTTTCACGGCGACACTGCCACCACCGGTACCCGTCGAACACACGCCCGGTCGGATAGTTCGGGATGCCGGTGAGCACGTCGACCGTGTGGCCGCGCTGCTGGAGTTCCCTCGCGCAATCATTGATGCGGAACTCCTCAGGCCAGAAATATTGTGACACAATGAGAACACGCATAGCACGAAACTCCTCGCATCTGGTGTCCGGCCTCTGGTATCCAGAAACTCGTAGCAAAGCTTCTTGTGAATTCCATCCTTCGCCACCTCACCCCCCCCACCATTCGCTTCGTGGTGCTCTTCCTGAGCTACCTCACGGTGCTCGTGGCGGCAACGGTCCAACTCCTCGCAGCTCGCGAGCTCATCGCGTTCCTATTCTACGCATCGTTTCTCTTCTTCGTCCTCGTCCCGCCGCGCGTCCCGCTCCTCCGCACCAAGGGACACCCGACGCGCACACCCGAATGGTGGTACACCGCGCTCGCCATCCTTGGGCTGCTCCTCCTCCTCGGATCACGCATCGTCCCCTTCCTCCGCTACGGAGCGACGCCACTCGGCTACGATACCGGATTCTACTGGGAGTACTTCAACCTCATCGTCCCGGCACAGACCATCGGTACGGCGGTTGGCTCACACCTCGCATACGCGACATGGTTCCCGCTCGCCGCGCTCGGACTCGGCGCCATCGAAACGATCACCCTCCTCCACCTCGTCCACCAGCTTCTCACGGCCGGCGCGCTGTACCTCCTGCTCGCCACCATCGTTCCGCGGCGTATCGCCCACCGCGTCGCCGCGTGCAGTGTCTTCCTCTTCGCCGTCTCGACCATCCAGTTTAGCGCATTCTGGTGGATCTTCTACAAGCAATCCCAAGCGCTCCCATTCTTCCTTTTCGCACTCGCGCTCTTCTTCCGCCGCTCGTGGCTCGCACTGCCCATCGCCGTCTTCGCAACATCTATCCACCTCCCGACCGCCATCCCGCTCGCCGGCGGATTCGCACTCTATGTACTCCTCGCAATCGTGACTCCCATCGTGCGCCGACAGCGCATCCCGCGCGATGTGCTCCTCCTCGCCGTAAGCGGCATCGTCGCGCTTGTCGCCGTCGTGCTCATACGCAGCCCAGATGAGATCAAAGGATACATCGAGGTACTCCTACAATACCGCGGGTTTGCTACAGCCGCACAGTCCTGGGAAATCGACCGATTCAAGGGACTTTTCCTCCCGTTCGCCGTAGCGCGGATCGCTGCGCTCTATTACCTGCCGTTCGCGTTCATCGGCCTCCTCCGTGGCGTACGCATGCTCCCGATCTGGCGGAACGGACGCCGCGCCATGTCTCCACCCGACCTCCTCATCACGGCGTTCGCGGTGCTCTTCCTCCTCGTGAGCTTCCCGTTCCTCCACCAACACCGCTCGCTCATCCTCTTCGATGTCCTCCTCCTCGTCCTCGCCGCGCCGTCGCTCGCGTGGTTCATGGAGCAGTACGGCAGCCGCGGAAAAATCGAGCGCGTCACGATCGGCCTCCTCCTCTTCGGCATGACATTCTCGCTCGCCTTCATCGTCTGGAACCAGAAACCACAGCTCTACGCCGACGAGGCCGCGGAACTCGCACAACTGCACCCACGGAACGATCCGGAGCATCACATCCGCGACGGCGAGCACAACTACGTCATGGTAACCTCCTCACTCTACACCCCATGGGCGTACGCATACACGGGGTTCGACCGCACCATCGCACCGGGGTGGCTCCGGTGGGATCTCTGGGACCTCCCGCAGTGGACCACCTTCTGGACGACGAAAGATGACGCGAAGCGCCTCGATCTCCTGCGCATGTACGGGGACAGCACAATCTACATCTTCGTCGGCAGGCACGTCCTCGAGCAGGCCACAGGATCCCCCATGATCACATTCCTCGAAACGAGTCCGTACATTGTGCAGTTCAGCCCGCATATCTGGAAGTACAGCCAATACGCAGACCTGTGGGGAGGCGGCATTCCTGATGCGTACGCTCCCTAGTACCACTATGACATCTCCGCGCACCACCACTGCGACCATCGGCATCGGCGTCGCGTTGCTCGCGATCATCTCTGCACTCCTCGCTCTGTGGCTCCCGTTGATTCTCGTGCTACGCCTCATGGTGAGCGCCCCATTCATCTTCGTGCTCCCGGGAACCTTCCTCGTCCACGCGTTCCTCCAACTCCCCACCCGCACCGAACGGATCATCGCGGCTATCCTGCTCTCCACCGCCGTAAACACCTTCGCCATCTTCCTCACGGAAGAGCTCACGGAGCGCATGACCGCAATGCACATCCTCGGCGCGATTATCGCAGTGCATGTCGTGACCTACGGTGCATTCCTCGTGCACCGTGCGCACCTCCGGACTGGTCATCAAAGCATCGCGAAGCAACGAACGAGCCGCTGAACGTGTGTATCCCAAGAAAACGACGCTGCACGCTGCTTCGCGCGCTCAGATGCCTGCATGCGCTCGGCAGGACTCCATCGCATCACGGCCCGAATGGCCGCAACGAGCGATGCGCTGTTCCCCGGAGTGTAATACGTCGCCGCACCATCAAATACCTCCGGGAATGGCGGGTTCTCCGCGACGACGCACACACACCCATAGACGAGTGCTTCCGCGCCGATGATGGCGAAGGTTTCCACGCGGCTTGTCATGATAAATATGCTGCATGACGTGTAGCACCATGCCATTTCCTGCGTCGAGAGGTGCCCAACCCACCGGACACACTCCGTGAGTCCGCGGCGTTCAACCCACCGCCGCAGTCGTCGCTCATAGGAACGCATATTCTCGCGCGTACTCCCTGCGATGACAAGACGCGTCGGTATCCCTTGCTCGCGCAGCAGCGCGACCGAACCGAGGGCATCCTCCAGGCCACGGTACGGTTCGATAGACCCCGCGGTAAAGACAAAGGAGTTGCGCCATGCCTCAGGAATGGTGAGTGGCCGCTGCACGCCGCCGTGAACCGGGAGCGCTGCGCCGTAATGCAAGACGCTCACGCGATGGTCCGGGATGTCCCACGCGCGCACGAGAAATTCTTTAACGAATGCGGTCGGCGCGATGACGTGCGCTGCGGCGCGTACCGCACGTCGCGCCTCCATGCGCTGACCAACATACCGGACACGCTCGCTCCAAGGATTCTTCCAGCGCGTCGGGATCAACGGTCCCATATTCTGCACCATCGAAACCACTGGCGCGTCGGGGTACGTCAGGCACCGCTCAACAGGAACGAAGACAACATCCGGACGAAATGTTTGCAGCTGCGCGGTGAGCGAACGGCTCGACCGTGGTCCAATGATACGAAAGGGGTGGCACGACGAAAAACTGACGCGCGGAAGCGACTCGTCGCTGAACAGTGCGGGGAGTTCGAGTGTTGCAGGTCCCATGCAGTGCACATACTCGACCTCGGAGTGTGTTGCAAGACGCGGTAACACGTTATGGAGGTACGCGCGATACCCGCCACTCATGCCGCCGCCCGTCCAATTCACGATCGCAAGACGCATAGGATATCCCGGTGGTGCGGTCACGCGCGCGCCACGACAGAAATGATGACCGGAAATTGGTCATCCTGGTAATCAAGATTCGCACGCGAGCAATCCTCCTGCGCGCATCCCACCCAGAATGCAGCGCCCGCGAGGACATTCCCCCATGAACGGATCTCGAGGCGGTCAACGGTGAAATGGCGCCCGAAGAGCTGTCGAGCGCCCGCGACGGTAAATCTCCAAAAATCTCCAGCCACCCCGCCACCAAGATCGATGCGACTCAGTGCTGGTAGCGTGACGAGCATCGTCCCGCCCGGTTTCAAGAGGCGCGCACTCGCCCGCAGCGCGACATCAACATCATCAATGAACTGGAGCACCTGCGTCAGGATGATGCAATCGTATATCCCATCACGAAGGACCGTAGGATGCCGGAGGTCGTCATAGATCGTTGCGCGCGGGTTGCTCCGGTCACTATCAACAATGTCAACGCGATCAACCATGTCACCGCCGTACCGCTGCGTATAGGTGCCATCTTTTACCTCCAAACATACACCACGGATGTGATGTGCGTTCGCCGCAAGGAAGGCGTCAATGTAATATCGATCAACCGGCACGCCGCGATCAATACCGTATTTCTCACTGATTGGCCGTACGGTCCGCAACAGTGGCCACAGAATTGCCGGGCGCATGATGCGACGCAACGCCTTCCGTGGCGGATAATACCGCCGCAGAAACACCCGCAGGGCAGGGTGTCGTCGCACCAGCACCCGAAGTCGACTCTCCATACACGGCATACATCGTCCTCAGTAGGAAATAAAAAGGTAGTCACGCGCAAAACCGTCCACCGCTGCAATCCACTGCCCGGGGCGCTGCTCATGGACATCTACCGTGTGCATACCTCTCCGGTTCCACCCCTTACCACTCGCGGCCGCGATCACACCGAGTTCAACCTCCTCGTACGAGGATGCGGTGAGCGTCGTCACCGCGAATGTGCGGACGCACCTCCCGTACCGCTCGCTCGCATCCTGTGCAAAGCGTAGGATGCGCCCATCGTGAACGATGGCACGTCCTGCAGGACGCGCGCGGCCCGGGTCACCCTGCACGATAGGACTCGCAGGATGCTCCTGCCACGGACCGATGGGTGCAGGGGCATGGTAGAGGCGCAGTGTATCTTTCCGCGCAGCTTCAGCAGTGAACATCCACCAGCGCCCGTCATGCTGCACCAGTGAACTATCAACGTAGCCGTACGGAAGGAGCGTCGCGACGACGCTCCACATATCCGGAAAGCGCCGCGCACGGTAGAGTCGAACCTCACCTGCAGCAGCGGTTTCCGGAACCATGTAGAACGCATCATTCCACCAGAAGACGTACGGATAGGACAAGTGGAATGACTCTCGAAGTATCACATGCTGATACTGCCACTGCACACCATCGCGACTCGTTGCGTATGCAATCTCCCCGCGCCGCACGGCCTCGTTGAAAACCTCGAAAAAAAGAACCCACGCACCTTCGTGCTGCACCATGAAGGGATCAGCAACAAATGCCGCGCGAACGTCGCGCACATCCCGGACGGTCAGCACCGGATTCCGTACCATTGGATGTGGTGCGAGCGTCACCGGAGTTGCTCCCGCGTAAATACCAATAGACCAACCGTTCATGTGCTGAAGATGGAGCGTTGTTCGTTGCGGTATCCCGAGTATACGATCGACGCCCTGACACAGATGCGCCCATGCGGCGACAAACGCCGCAACCGCGGGAAACCAAGGCCGAAACACCATGATGCGCAGAGCGCGCACTGACCGTCCACGATGCCGCATACTGCTCTAGGAGTCGAACCGCTCATTGATGGCGTTGACCTGATCACGAATGTACGGCCGCGGATCGGCATCACGCGATACAATACGAAATCCACGATCGCGGAGGAATGTGCTCACCTCGTACTTCGTGCGGAGCGCATCGGATCCATGCGGACGATCTGCGAGAAAATCATGGCAGGAGATACAGAGGCGACGGATGTTGGGAAGGCACTGCTCCATTCCACGCAGCGCGTCGCGCTCCGCGCCCTCAATGTTCATCTTGAGAAAATCGATTCTCTTGATTGCATGGTTCTCGAGGAGACGATCAAGGGTGTATCCCGGGATGCGCAATCCATCGTTGGACGCCGTGAGACGACTCATGATGTCGGACGCGGGATTGTCTATGATGACATCCCCCGTACGATCGCACACCGCGGCGTGGATCGGCGTGACGTGCGTCCAGCCATTTTCGCGGCAGAGCACCGCGGCGCATTGAAATGTTGCGGGATGCGCCTCTACTGCGAGTACCCGACCGCTCGGTCCGACTGCACACGCAAAGTACGGTACGTCCTCTCCCTTTCCTGCACCGATATCCACCACGATGTCACCGTGGCGTGGGGTGTACACCCACGACCAGTAGTCCCGCGCGTCGTGGAGGTACCGTTGGAGGGAAAGACGATGATTCACGTGCCGATCGGTGAGCGCACCGTCCCGAAAACGATGCACCCAAATTCCTTGTTTCGAATATATGCGGATAACCTTCCGCTGTCGCAAAGAAACATACACCGTACCGCACATGCCGTAGAGCCATGCGAGGCGTGAGTGCAGGAGGAGCCGACGCACGGCCGATTTACCGCGCTGAAACAGGAGCATAGTCATGCAATGGAGGCGCGGGGAGCCCCATGGTGTGCCGATCGCCATGCGGCTTCGTGCCGTGGAGCACCTCATTTGCCCAACCGATCATGAGTCCCATGACGATGAAAACGAAGTAGGAGGTCTGCAAGGAACCCGCGACGAAAAACCCGATATATGCGTACCGGAGGAACACCGCTCGACGATAGCCTTCACGGTCGCCAATGACCCGAAAGTGTGCGAGAAGCCTCCCATTGCATCGCAGCATCGTAATGAACAGTACCACATAGAGGCCGATGCCTACCAAACCGCCCTCGATGAGCAACTTCACCGCAAATGCGTCAGCGGTGGGGATGTCTCCTGCTGCAAATGAGCGTCCAAAGTATCGCTGCATCAATCCCGCCGTCGGCGTTATGAAGTTGCTGTATCCACCACCAAAGAACACAATATGCAGTGGCATTTCGACAAGCGAACGAAGGTAGTACAGCGCGACCACATTCGTTGCCTGCTCTGCTGCGATGGGCTGAATCTCACGGAGTGCGATCTGTGCCTGGATGGCACCAACCATGGCGAACGTTCGTACCATCAGGAGTTGCGCCACCTGGCCGTATATCAGCGCACTGACCACGGCAATGGTCGCGCACCCGTACGCGATATGCCGAGGACGGATTGGCCTCCGCTTACGAACGAGCGTATCGAGAATAATGATGCCGATGGTGACGGCGCCGACGAGGTACGCGGTCGTAGACATCGTCAAAAAAAATATCGCGACCATCGCCGCAGCATTAAGAAATACCGTCCACCGCTGCGCTGCTGTCCGTATATACAGGTAGAACGGGATCGCGCCAACGAGGAACGCTCCGAGATCGCGCGGCTCCCCGGCCAACGAATGCAGGCGATAGAATGGAATGCCGGCGATCGTGACAAATCCGAGGTCCAGTGGCCGCTCCCAGAGGACGCGCCCTATCAACGGAACGCCGAATGCAATGTACCACGCCGTCTGCACGATGCCGAAGTACACGATAATGAGGAGCGCCGCCGTCAGCGCCCGCTC
>JAUSKM010000031.1 GCA_030646955.1 bacterium | reverse complement strand
CCTATTAAAGCGGTACGCGAGCTGGGTTCAGAACGTCGTGAGACAGTTCGGTCTCCTATCTACCATGGGCGTTGAAACTTGCGGGGACTCATCCCTAGTACGAGAGGACCGGGATGGATCGACCTCTGGTGTACCAGTTGTTCTGCCAAGGGCACTGCTGGGTAGCTAACGTCGAGTGCGGATAACCGCTGAAAGCATCTAAGCGGGAAGCCGCCCCCAAGATGAGGTTTCGTTGAGCCCCCTCGGAGATGACGAGGTTGATAGGTCGCAGGTGCAAGAATCGCAAGATTTTCAGCCGAGCGATACTAATCGGGCGAGTCCCGACGGAATACATGCGATGCGTTGACTGTTGACGCATGGTAGAGTGTCTTGATGACAGGAACGATGCTGTTCCTGCTCAGAAGGTGAGCGCTTGATTGCACGTCGTGCAGTGAAGCGCTCCCTTCTGGGTGTCTCGAGCGGTGGGGTCACACCCGTTCCCATCCCGAACACGGAAGTTAAGCCCACCAGCGCCGATGGTACTTGGGGCCAACCCGCCCCCGGAAGAGTAGGCCGATGCCCGGAATATATCAAAGACCGCCTCAATGAGGCGGTCTTTGGTTTTTGCGCGCGCTTCCCTTTCCGTTGTCGGGATAGGCATCTCTTTGCACGCGCACCACCGCGCGTTACGCTGGACGTAGACGTTCTTTCCCGAGAGAGGAGAGTGTGATGCGATACGCGTTGATGATCGGTTGCTTGGTGTTGGGCGGGTGTCCGGCAGAGCCACCACCGTACGATCCGTCTGCTACAGGTGATCCCTCGCCGCCGCGCGGGACGATAGTCACCGCGCTGGACGTGGTGCAGATGCGGGTGGAGGTCTTCCGCAACGGCGCGTTCGCGGAGGAGGCGGTGGATGAGGAGGCATTCCTCGAGCCGGGAAACCGCGTCAAGCTCTACGCGACCGTGGAGAACGAGTCCGACGGTTGGTGGCCGGTCAACTTCGAGCTCTGCGTAGACCACGCGGATTCCGTAGCCGTGCTTCATCCAAATTACGACTTCACGGATCCCGCAGCCGCGTTTCCCGACGAACCGTGCTTCGTCTACTGGATGGACGAGGCGTGGCCGATTAGCCACCGAGGCACCACTGAAGAGTTCCGCGCGGGTGGTATTGAGGCGTTGGATGAGCCCGCGGCCGGCTACCTCACGGTCTATTTTCGTGTCGAGATGCCGGATGGCGCACTCTTGGACATCATCGAGTACAGCTACCCGTACCGGGTCATGCGGGACGATGACGGCGCGGGGCGCACGGTGCCGGTGGTCATGCTCGGCGCACCGCGCATGCGGCGGTGCGATGTCGCCGCGCAGCTCGCGCCGCACGCAACCCCCACCCCCCGATGCCCGTAGCTCCTCGGCGAACTTCGATTCACGTCAGCACCCCGCACCACACCGGTGCGGGGGTATGTCTTCTGTTTCTCCTCCTCTTCTAGAGGGGGAGCCCATCCCACCCCCTCTCACTCCCTCCTCCCAACGGGAGGGGGAGGACCGGATTTTTGATCCCTCCCCTCCCGCGGGGAGGGGAGGTGAGGAGGGGTAGGGAATGCGTTGCTCGCACAAATGAGAAGACCACCCCGAGTGCCGGGGTGGTCCTATTGTAGCTACGCCGCGCGCTTGAGGGTGCGAAGCGGTGCGCCCAGATGCGCGCTGATGCGTTGGCCGATGAGCGCGCGCGCCACATCGCATTCCCCGTTGTAGCGGTCGTCATTCTCGACATGGCCGATGAACGTGGTCAGCTCATCGAGCGTGAGTGGCATGCCGCAGCGCTTGCCGTACTTCTCGGCCTCTGTGATCTTCAGGAAGTACGTGAGGTGCAGGTTGCGTACCCACTGGTACGTCGCGTGGAGCTCGGATTTCCAGGGAGCTCCGTATTTGTGCGCGAGGATGTGCGTGATGGTGAGAACATCCCCGACGTGCTGCTCGCGCATGTGTGCCGTACGGAGACGGGCGAGTTGATGCTCCGAGAGCTCCACGCGGATCCGCTTCGCGATCGCTCGCACCACCCGGAAGGGTCGGCCGTGGTCGATGCAGTACCCCAGGAACATGCGCGCGAGGCGGGGGAGCTTGGCTCGCACGAGGTAGGACGTGATCGCGATGGGATCCGCATTCGTATCGTTCATCTTCGCGTGTGCCAGTTTTTCACGCTCCTTCAGCGAGAGATTCCGTCCCAGCACCTGTGCTGCGCGTCGCGCGAGGCCATCGTCGCCATCGGCAAGCGCATCGCGGAGCAGTCGGTGGAGGCCGGGGCGGTAGTGGCATCGGGCGCATACGTCGAAGTACGCATCGCGGTGCTCCTCGCTTCTGTGTCCGCTGTAGCTGCGGCGAGCGATGTCGAGCAGCTCGTCATCGGTCAGCGTGAAACCGTGTTTCTTGAACGACGCCAGCGGCCATCCCGCACGCATGAAGAGCGCGCGTCGTCGAGTACGTACTGCGCGATGCGCATCCGGCTTGCTGAAGAAGTAGCTGAGGAGATAGGCGTACCACGAATCGGCGAGGCCGGGGTGTTCCTCCGCTTCCGCGCGTGCGATCATGCGCTCGCAGATGGCTTCGGTGCCCCAGTGCTGGTCCACATCCGAGGAAGCCGCATTCTTGATCCTGTCGACCAAGTGCGGAATTTCTCCGCCGCCGTGAGTGTTCTCGTAGCAGGCGCGCTCCGTTTGCAGCACGTCTGCGATCCGCTCTGCCGACATCCCGCGGAACCGTTCCAGATCACCCAGCAACGCCGATTGCGTTTCCTGGGCCTTCTCCGTCCGCGTGTTGGGCGTCTTCTTTTTCGCCATCGCTCATCCTTCCTTCCATGCTTATCAGTTGAAAAGAGCTCACTCTTTCGTGCCTCCACCGTATCAACCGCCCCTGGAAATGTCAAGGCCGGCGCGGTATGGTAATCGAGGACCCCGATCCATTATGCGTATCACCGCGGATTTCCACATTCACTCCCGTTTCTCGCGGGCGTGCTCCAAAGAGTTGACGCTTCCGAGTATTGCGCAGACATGCGCGGTGCGGGGGATTGATGTGTGCGTGACCGGCGATTTCACGCATCCCGTGTGGCGGAAGGAGATAAGCGAGCAGCTGGTTGAACGTGCGGAAGGAGTATATGAGCTGCAAGCGTCCACCCCCTCTGGCTCCCCCTCCAGGATGGAAGGGGAGCAAGGGAATATGACGCGGTTTCTCCTCGGCACGGAGCTCTCGTGTATCTACAAGCACAATGGGAAGACGCGACGCGTACATCATCTGGTCATTGCGCCGTCACTGCAAGCCATTGATCGGATCATTGCGACGTTGGAGAAGCAGGGGCGCAACCTCAAGGCGGATGGACGGCCGATTCTTGGGTTGCCCTCAAAGGATTTGTTGGAGTTGTGTCTGACGGCAGACGAGCGGACGCTCGTCATTCCCGCGCATGCATGGACGCCATGGTTTGCAATTTTTGGTTCCGAATCTGGATACGACAGCATCGAGGAGTGCTTTGAAGACCTCGCGCCGCACGTGCTGGCGGTCGAGACCGGACTGTCTTCGGACCCGCCGATGAACTGGCGCTGCTCGCAATTGGATCGTGTCGCGCTCGTTTCATCATCCGATGCACACTCGCTCCAAAAGCTTGGCCGTGAGGCGACGGTGTTGGATGTTGAGGCACTCACGTTTACGAATGTGCGCGAGGCGATCCGTAACGGCGCACCAGCGCGCTACGATGCACGCAACGCGAATCGCATTGTGCAGACGATTGAATTTTTTCCGGAAGAAGGAAAGTACCACGCGGACGGACATCGCGTGTGCAATGTGCGTTGTACGCCGCGCGAGACGAAGCGTTGGAATGCGTGTTGTCCACAGTGCAAGAAGCCGATGACGGTCGGCGTTTGCTCGCGTGTGGATAAACTTGCGGATCGTGAAGGCGGCTTCATCCCGCCGCGCGCACCATCGTACACGAGCATCGTGCCGCTCATCGAGGTCATCATGGAAGCGTTCGCGGTGAAGTCTCTGACGTCGCGCGTGCGTGCGTGCTACGACACACTCACGACGAACATCGGTAACGAGTTTCATGTGCTCCTCGATGCGCCGCTTGCAGACATTGCGCGTGTTGCGCCACCGGAAGTGACCGAGGCGATCCGTCGCGTGCGCGCGCACGAGCTGGACATCGCGCCGGGATATGATGGCGAGTTTGGGACCGTTCGCATTTTTTCCGATGCGCACCCGCGCCCCGCTGCACAACAACGCGTGCTACTGTAATTGCTGCTTTTGTTGGAAAATGTATTGATCGCAAGCCGTTTGTTGCTCCACGATGGCGCGCACAGACGCACATCGCGCAGAACGAAAAACGTCCCGAGTGATCGGGATGTTTTTCGTGATCTGCGACTACTTGTGTCCGCGCTTCGCACCCTTCTTTGCGGTGCGTCGCTTCGCCGCCTTGCGCCGCTTCGGGGCTGCCTTCTTAGCAGTCCGTCGCTTCGCCGGCTTCTTCGCCGCCTTGCGCCGCTTCGGAGCCGCCTTCTTCGCCGGCTTACGCTTTGCTACCTTCCGTTTCTTTGCTGGCATACTCTCACCCCCTTTCTTTGGTGATCATCGCGTCACGCGCGCGTGATGATCGGATCATGTGCCGCGCAATGTGCTGCACTGGTGCAAGTATAGCACGCACACAAAAATAATTCTTGTCGCGCATACAAAAAGTTTGTCAAGTGCACGCGCGTCGTGTGTCATGATGCGCAATGATGCGGAAAATATTTTTTGTTGTGGTTGTAAAATTCAGTACTGCGTCATTGCGAGCGAAGCGAAGCAATCCCGGTCACAGCAAGGAGGTTCCGGCAATGCGAGAAGATTGTACTGTGCATGACCGGGATTGCTTCCTTGCAAGGAGCATCACCTCTACCAATCATTCGCACGTGCATCGTTGTGCACACGTTGCATGGTGTAAAAATGAACAACACCCGAATGGATCGGGTGCTGTTCTGGACCAAAGGGGATTTGAACCCCTGACCCCCTGCTTGCAAAGCAGGTGCTCTACCAGCTGAGCTATTGGCCCGTGGGTGTCTGTGGCGCGTGGAGCGCTGCAGTCAGTGTCACACGGTTGCGTGGTACCGTCAAGCGTGGCACACTGATCGCGTATGCAGCTTACTGTTTCGCAGGTCAATGCGGCTCCGCGTGCCCCGGGGGTGTATACGTTCACGCGCGATGGCGTGCCGATCTACATCGGCAAGGCCGCGGATGTGCGCGCGCGGCTGCGGGCGTATCTTCCGGGCGGCGGATGGAAGGAGGGGATGGTGGAGGAGGCCGATGTCATGACGGTGGAGGTGACGAATTCGGAAGTGGAGGCGCTGCTCTTGGAGGCGGCGCTCATTCGGAAGCATCAGCCGAAGTACAATGTGCTGTCGCGGGACGACAAGCAATTCCTGTATGTGCTTGTTACGACAGATGAGGATTTTCCGCAGGTGCTGCCCACGCGGTCACATCGGCGCAGTGGAACGTACTTTGGGCCGTTCACCTCTGCGCGCGCAGTGCGCGAGACGCTCAAGGCATTGCGGAAGGTATTTCCGTACCGATGTAGCAATACGCCGCAAGTCCCGACGTTGCGACAAAAAGATAGCAAGTCGGGATCCCGATCTCGCATCGGGACTGCAAACGACGAGCTGCAAGCGGACACCCCCTCCAGCTCCCCCTCTGGAAGAAGGGGAGTGTCAATCGCGCGGCCGTGTTTGTACTACCACATGGGGCTCTGCGCGGGGACGTGCGCTGGGATGATTGCGAAGATCGCGTATCGGCAGCAAGTGGTTGCGCCGTTGGTGCGGTTGCTGCGCGGGGAGACCAAGGCGGCGCGGGCGAAGTTGGATCCGGCACACCGTGCGATGTTGGATGATGTGCTTGCACACGCGCAGGTGCTCTCCACCGTGGACAAGTACGCGATTGACGCGCGCGAGCTCCAGCGCGTGTTGGGACTTCCTGCGTTGCCGCATCGCGTGGAGGCGTACGATATCTCGAATATCCACGGCCAGGAGGCGGTGGGATCCATGGTGGTAGCGATTGATGGCGAGCCGGATCCGTCGGAGTATCGGAAGTTCAAGATTCGTACGTTGGAAGGACAGAGCAATGATGTTGCGATGATGCGGGAGGTGATTGGACGACGGTTGGCGCATACGTCAGTACTGCCGCGCGAAGAACCCCCCCTTTCTCCCCCTGCCGCGGAGGCAAGGGGAGAAACGATAAGGGAGGAGTGGCCGCTGCCGGATCTCATGGTGATTGATGGTGGGAAGGGGCAGCTCAATGCGGCGTTGCGCGCGATGCGGGATACGGGCGTATCCGTGCCGGTTGTTGGTCTTGCAAAGCGTAATGAGGAGATTTACCTTCCAGGAGAGGCAAGCCCGCTCATCCTGCCAAAGCACTCTCCGGCGCTGCACCTCCTTCAGCGCATTCGGGATGAGGCGCATCGTTTCGCAATCGGTTATCATCGCAAGCGCTACAGAAAGCGGTTATTGCGCAGTTGAGGCATAAAATGTCAGTAGAGTGACACTACTGTCAGGTTTACTTGACAAGAAGCGGTTCCGGTGATACTGTGGGAGCACGTCCATAGAAGTGGAGTGTGTTCTTTGCCGAGTGCGTTGCTGGGATCCACTGCGGACTTGGAACGTTCGGCGGAAATTCAACGTAAAGAAAGGAAGGTGGCGGGATGTCGACCATTGGTGATCAGCTCGTGGCAAAGGGTATCGAGACGCTCGACGACGTGCGTCGGAAGGCGGCCGATGCCGCGGAACGGAAGTTGCGGAAGCAGGCGCAGGCCGATGCCGCCGCCGATGAGGCGATCGATAGCGCGCTGCGATCCGTGGACGCGCTGGTTTCGAGCGCAGACATGCTCGCCCAACAGGCGGAGTTGGAGGAGCAAAAGTTCAAGCGTCTCTACGGGCAGATCGAGGCGTGTCGGGACAAGATCCGCGCCATTCACGGCAACGACAAGCTCCAGAAGATCCTCCGGGGCCCGCCGGGCGAGGCACGCGAGCGGGTGCAGGGTGCCCTGGACCGCCTCCACGCCCTGAAGGATCAGCTCCTGGGTGTGAAGAATGCGGATCCGCAGTACGCGCTGGTGCGCGAGCTGTTCGCGGCGTCGTCGTGGAAGGAGTTCGTCGGCGGGTGCCGGCACGCGAAGGAGCTGGGCTTCCTCCAGCGCGTCACCGGCGAGCAGGCGGACCTGCTGGTGGAGCGGGGCTTCGCCCATCTCATCGTGGCGGGCGGGCGGGACCAGGAGAACGGGGGGGTGGAGATCTACTTCCCCGTGAAGCACACGGACCACAAGCACCGAAGCGTGGTCACGGCGCTCCTGGTGCTGAAGTCCCGTGCGCAGCGGAATCGCCGCACGGAGGGGACGGAGATGCAAAAGCTGCTCCGAAAGCTGCCGCGCGATGGGGACCTCGCGCTGGCGTTCGACCCGCGCTTCCAGATCGCGAAGCCGGTGGAGGTCGCGCTGTTCGTGCGGGATCTCCAGTTCCCCAACCGTTCGAGCGGCCGCATGCAGTCGTGGGCTGGCGTCGTGCATCTCCGCGTGACGCCCAACGGCGCCGAGAAGACCTTCGAGGTCGTCAAGGCCATCGGCCCCCTGGCCAGCATCTTCCCGCAGGCCAAGGTGTTCAATCCGTGGCCCGTGAAGGAGCTCCAGGGCGAGCACGAGCTGCCGCTCTGGCGGGAGGGGTCCACGGCGATGCCCACCGCGCTCCTCGCGGCGCTCTTCAGCCAGGGATTCCGGGAGAATCAGTGCGGTCTCCCCGCGTGCAGCCGGTACCTGGGCGTGAAGTCGCGTCCGTCGTCGCGCAAGCGCAACGACAGGCAGGAGGCGCGGCAGCCCGATGTCGCGTCCGGGGCGTCCGACACGGAGCCGGGCAGCAGCGCGAGCAGCGCGCAGGATGCCGTCGAGGGATCGCCCAAGACGGAGGCCGCGCCGCCCGAGCCGAAGAAGAAGGAGAAGCGGGCGCCCAGCCCCCGCAAGAAGCCCAAGACGGAGGCCACGCCGCCCACGGTGTAGCCCTCCCTCGTCAGTGTCCCCGCTCAACGTGAGCATTCGATCCCCCCGGGAAACCCCGGGGGGATCATTCTATGTATCCGTCATTTCGACCGAGCGCATCCGCTTCACTATTCCGTCATTTCGACCGACTGAGTCCTCGAGGGAGTGGAGAAATCTCACCCATATGTACCCCGGATACGGTGTTCGTGGCTGATGTAGTGCGTGTGAAATTTCTCGC
This sequence comes from bacterium, assembly GCA_030646955.1. Classification (GTDB taxonomy): domain Bacteria; phylum Patescibacteriota; class Patescibacteriia; order JACPHY01; family JACPHY01; genus JAUSKG01. Next base: position 39,380 of record JAUSKM010000031.1, on the reverse strand, counting down.
GGAGCCCGCCCTGAGCGAGTCATCGAGTCGAACGGGCTCGAGATGACGGAGAGGAAGGAAGAATGTACTCGAGATGATGCATGGGGGGGAGTGAAGGTGCATTACTCGCGATCCGCATCTGGCGTGACCAGCGGTCCGCGGATTTCCTTCTGGATGGTGCGCGGTGTAATGCCGTGTTCCTCATTGTATGTGCGCTGGATAGCGCGGCGGCGCTCTCCTTCTGCAATCGCGAAGCGCATGGATTCGGTCATACGATCCGCGTAGAGGATTGCGGTGCCATCCACATGGCGCGCGGCGCGGCCCATGGTTTGGATGAGCGCGGTTCGCGAGCGCAGGTACCCTTCTTTATCTGCATCCAGAATGGCCACGAGCGACACTTCGGGGAGATCCAATCCCTCGCGGAGCAGGTTGATGCCGACGATGACGTCGTAGCGTCCGCGTCGCAGGTCGTCCAAGATTTCGCTCCGCTCCAGCGTCTTCACGTCTGCGTGGAGGTAATATGCTTTGATGTCCCGTTCGCGGAAGTATTCGGCCAAATCTTCCGCCATGCGCTTGGTGAGCACGGTCACCAGTGTACGATGGCCTTTTGCGGTCCGTGCACCAATTTCGGTGATGAGATCGTGCATCTGTCCCTCCGTCGGCCGCACGATGATGACCGGATCCAGGAGCCCCGTCGGCCGGATGAGCTGCTCGGCAATCAAAACGTTGTCATTGCGAGTCCCCGAAGCAATCTCACCTGCCGCGTAGTTGTTTCGTGTGAGATCCTTCGTCGCAGCATCTCCTCGGGATGACGATGCGTGCAAGGAAGCACTTGTTTTCGGTTTTTCGCTCATCGTCAACTCGTACGCCTCCGGCGTGGCGCTCACATAGACGGTCTGCGGGATGCGAGCGGTGAACTCGTTGAACTGGAGCGGCCGATTATCGCGTGCGGACGGCAGGCGGAAGCCATATTCGACCAGCGTTTGCTTGCGCGATTGGTCCCCCGCAAACATGCCGCGGATTTGGGGGATGGTGATGTGGGATTCATCAATGAAGCAAAGCCAACCCCCACCTTGGTCATTGCGAGGAGTCCGCGACGCGGCAGTATCACCCGCGGCATCAGTGGTGCGCGTGAGATCCTTCGTCGCTGCCGTTCCTCGGGATGACGAGGAGGCGCCGTACGCATAGTTGAAGAAATCAATGAGCGTGAATGGCGGTTGACCGGGCGGACGGCCGTCGAAGTAGCGGGAGTAATTCTCGATGCCGTGGACGTAGCCGGTTTCTGCGAGCATCTGGAGGTCGTATGACACACGTTGTTCCAGCCGGTGTGCTTCGATGATGCGGTCCGCATCGCGCAGCACGCGGAGCTGCTCATCCAACTCTACGCGGATGGATGCGAGAATGGTCTGCACATCTCGCCGCGGCGCCACATAGTGCGTTGCGGAGAAGACATCCACTGTCTCCAACGTGCCGGTAGCGCCACCGATATCGCGAACCGAGATGCGCTCCACCACATCATCAAACAGCTCGATGCGAATCCAATCCTTATCCGATGCGACGGGATAGATCTCCACCGTGTCGCCCTTCACGCGGAACGTCCCGCGGGCAAGATCGGTATCATTGCGCTGAAATTGCAGCTCCACGAGCCGCGTCAGGAGCGCTCGCAAGGGGAGCCGATCGCCAACACGCACCACGATGCGCGCTTTTTCGTACTCTTCCGGGGATCCAAGGCCATAGATACAGGAGACGGACGCCACCACGATGACGTCGCTCCGCGTGAGGAGCGATTGCGTGGAGGCGTGACGCAGCCGGTCAATTTCCTCGTTCACCATTGCCTCCTTCTCAATATAGGTATCGGTTTGCGGTTTGTACGCCTCGGGTTGGTAGTAATCGTAGTACGAGACAAAGTAGTGGACGGCCGCGGTCGGGAAGAACGATTTCAGCTCGCCATAGAGCTGTGCGGCGAGCGTTTTGTTGGGGCTGATGACCAGTGCCGGCCGCTGCGTATGCTCGATAACATTGGCAAACGTGAAACTTTTGCCAGAACCGGTGACGCCCAGCAGGGTCATGTGCGGGTAGCCAGCTTCCACCCACCCGGTGAGCTGGTTGATCGCGCGGGGCTGGTCGCCCGTTGGCTGAAATGGTGTGGAGAGCGTCAGAGGCATATATCTGCTATACTATAGGTACATTTTCTTTCCTCGTCCACATGCGAGAATCACCCAATCTCCTGGATCCGAACGGGGTAGGCGTCCATCATGGGGCGTACGCACTCACCGCGTTCGTATTTGTGTTCGCGTTGGCATTGTTCAGTGTCAGTTCGTTGCTCCCGACGGGGACGTTTGCTGCGGCACCCACGCTCTCCGGCGGATCGCCCACCGCCGGCACCGGCGGCGTCGTGACGACTGCGGATGTGACGGTTGCTTCGAATACGGCGCTCGCCCCGGGATCATTGGGCGGCACCAATTTTCAGGCCGCATCGGGGTATGATGGGTTGCCCGGTGGTGAGCAGCAGGAAATTTTCATGTTCGATAGCACGACCGGATACGCGGTGGGTGCGAACGGCGAAATTCGTAAGACGACGGACGGCGGCATCATCTGGGCGTTGCAGACGAGCGGGACGACGAATAGGCTCTGGAGCGTTCATTTTCCGGACGCGAATACGGGCTATGCCGTCGGCGCCTCCTCCACGGTAGTAAAAACCACAAACGGCGGCTCGACATGGTCAAGCGTGACGACGGGCATCGCTGGGACGTACAATGCGGTGTGGTGTACGGATACGAGTATCTGTTTTGTGTTCGGCACGAATACCGCCAATCCAGCGACTGGGATCATTTTAAAAACAACGAATGGCGGCCTCAACTGGTCGCAAATCGCCTCGAACAACATGACGCTTGGTGGTATGCAGCGCATGATTGTGCGCGCAGAGGATATCGAGTTTGTGAGCGCGTCAGTGGGCATTGCCGTGGGTGGTCGTATCGAGACGGGCGTGGGTGGTGGACCATACTACGACGACCTTATTTTGATGACTGTTGATGGCGGGAGCTCATGGAGGGCGCTCGATCCGCCACGCGCGACTTCGACATCGGATACGACGCGGGCGCTGTTGAGCGTTGATCTTATTGACACGAACACGGTGTACGCCGTCGGCACCGGCGGCCACATCGCGAAGACCACCAATTTGAGCAGTTTGAATGTCGAGCAGGATATCCAGCCGACGTGGACGACGCTCACGAGCGGGGTCACGGACACGCTCAATGAGCTTGCGTGTACGAGCACATCGGCATGCTGGGTTGCAACGGTTACAGCGGACGCGACCACTGGGCAGGTTCTCGCGACGACAGATAGTGGGAGCACATGGAGTGCACAGTCCATCGGGACGGCATCGGTGTTTGACGCGCTTGCTGCGCCGTCGTCTTCATTGGTGCTTGTCATGGGGTATGATCGCATCTTGCGATACAACGGCTCAACGTGGACGAATAGGGTCTTTGGTGATGATGATTACCGTGGTGCGTACGTCGTTTCCGCATCCGAGGCGTACGTCGTGGGTGAGAATGGGAAGATTGTAAAATCCACGGACAACGGCGCCACATGGACCGAGCAAACGAGCGGGGAGACGGTGCAGTGGGAAGGTGTGCATTGCGCATCTTCCGGAAACTGCTGGGCGGTTGGTGCGAGCGGGAAGATCCGCAAAACAAGCGATGGTGGCACGACATGGACTGCGGTGACAAAGCCGAGCGGGATTTCCGGCACCATTGGCGCGGTGTTCATGCAAGACGCGAATATCGTGTGGATCGGTGGCACCGATGCGAAGCTCTTCAAGACGACGGACGGCGGGACTGCGTGGGCACAGTCCACAGACGGATTCACGACGAGTGCGGAGATCGTGGAGATCGCATTTGCAAGCACGACGGTCGGGTACGTCGTTGTGACCGATGGCGCAAACGGAAATAACGCATTTGTCACGACAAACGGGGGCACATCTTGGAGTGGCTCCGAAGCGCTCGATAACGTAGCGCCGTTCGGCGTTGCAGTCGTGGACGCGAATACCGCGTATGTCGCCGGCGCAAGCGGCAAGATTTCCAAGACGACGAATGGCGGTGGGGCGTGGACGGCGCAGACGAGTGGTATCGCGAACAGTATTCAGGATATTCACTGCATCAACACGAGTACCTGTTGGGCCGTATACAGTGCCGTGGACGCGAATGACCTCGTGGGATACTTGTACACCGCGGATGGCGGAACGACGTGGACGGAGCAGACCATTGGAAGTTCAACCGGTGCGAGTGTGACGCGTCAGTTTATGACAATGTCCGGTGCGAATACTACCTCCATGCTCTTTGTGGGTGGCAAGGGCGCAATCTACCGTCCGACGTACCGCGTACGGTTGCAGACGGCGAGCGGAAACGTGTCGAGCGGCGCGGCGACTGGTGACAATCTCTGCACGAACGTGACATATGCGACAGACACCGATACCGTCACCTGCGCGCACGGCACGTTGACCGCCGGAACGTGGTATGTGCTCACGGTTGTTGGCGATGATGGTGGCACCAATAGCGGTGTCACGGCGTCAGATAGCTCCGAGCTTGCGACGAGTTTCACGAAGCATTTCCGCACCGCGTTCGCGAGCAACGCATCGCCGGTGGACATCACGGCAGCGGCTATTACGGATCTGGCTGCTGAAGGGTACCTCATCATTCCCACGGGAGAATCCACCACGGCGCTCTCGCAGGCGACAGCGGATATTGAAATTCGTCAGAGCGTGAGCATGTCCGCCGGTTCTGCCCGCGTGACGCTCCCCGATGGTGTCGTGCTCACGAAAGCAGGTGGCGGAACGTTTGATCTCACGGCGGTCACCCTCGCGGATTCGACGAGCACGGTCAGTGCGAACGGCACTGCGAGCCACCTTGGCGCAATTGGTGGGGTGGTGCAGTACGGGCTTGCGAATGCAACGTTGAATGCCAGCGCGAACGTGTCCGTTCGCATCCCGGTGGATTCGAGTTTCAACGGGGCGACCTTGAACGTGTTCCGGAGCGCAACGACGGATTTCTCCACAAGAATCCCAACAGATCCAAACTTTACCTGCACGGTTGCGCTGGGATTCTGCGAGATCAATACGACCTCGTTCTCCTACTTCCTCATGATCCTAACCGGTGCACCGAAGGGGCAGACGGATATCATCAAGCCCCAGCCGCCGACGAATCTCAAGTCATCGGGCAGTGCGCGGCAAGGAGTGACATTCACCTGGGACGATCCGGCGGATACGGATCTCGATCGTATCCGGCTCTACCTCCGCGTGGGCCCAGCGCGGCTTCTCATTGGCGTGGTCCCGCCGGGCGTGGAGCAGTTCACGTACCAGGGATCGTTCCTCATCGGCGGTGGCGTGTACAACGTGAACGTTGAGTCCATAGACACATCGGGCAATCGCTCAGATATGGCGGAGCAGCTCTTTTTCCTCCCGCCGGCGTTCCTCGTAGATCGCGATAATGCCCCGCCGGGTGTGCCAACGAACATTGGCGCGTCTGCGCAGCCCGGGAAGGTTGTTATCACGTGGAAAGACCCAGAGGACAGTGACGTGGAAATTATTGACGTGCACCGGGTGATTGACGGTGTGCCGGTGCGCCGCGGCACGCTTGATCGCGGAGATGAGCGGTTCACGGATGCAGACGAGCGGCTCGTGGATGGCAGCTATCTCTACTCGCTCGTCGCGATTGATTTTTCCGGGAATGCATCCGATCTCGCCATTTTCACGGTCACGATTGGCGATGGTGAAGCGGAGGAAGTTTCGCAACCGGACGAGGAAGTGATTGATGCGTTGGCTCCGCCAACCAACCTGCGAGCATCAAGTAGTAATGGGAAGGTGTACCTCACATGGATTGACCCAACCAGTCCTGCGTTGACGGAATTGCGTGTTTTGCTCGTTATAGATGGCAAGGAGTTTGAGCGCGGAACAGTGCAGTCGGGGGTTGGTAAATTCACGGACACAGGAAGTGATTTGAGTCTCAATGTTTCGTACCGATACGCGGTGCAGGCCGTGGGGCATAATGAGCGCATTTCGGACGTGGCCACGGTCGGCATCATCGTCCGTGGCGCGGACCGGCCCGCCTTGGAGCGCGGGGATGTTCCAGAGAGCGTATCGGATCTCCTTGCGAACGCCCCGTGCTCCCTCTCGCTTGTCGAACGCTCGTTCCTTGCTGCGGCGTTCCGCCGGAGTCAGCAGCGCCCGCCAACGCGCACGGAATCCGATCTTGCGTTTCTCTGCGGCCTTCGTATAGATCCGCGCATGCCAGAGGATATTACGGAGCAGTTCCCTGGACATCGCAACCTCAACGCAGAGGGTTTTGCGTTGAAGAACTTCACAAATTTCTTTAAGCGCCCGCCGTCCGTTGGATTTAACAATGAACCGCTCCCGGAGCACATCGCCGATCGTGACTGGATGGCCGTGAAGCACATGGCATATCATTTCCTCATCGATCCGACAGCGCGCGATCCGATGACGGAGCGCGCATGCCTGCGGCTCTTCACGAACTCCGCGATTGAGCTGTACAAGGGCTGTGAGAAGTCGTTCAAGGATTGCGTGAAGACGCTCAAACCCGCAGGACGGGGCCCGGCGGATGAGGATGATTTCGCGTTCATCCGCGCGTGCTCGTACTCGGGTGCTGCGTTCATTGGGACTGTGGGTGATGCCACAGCACCTCAATAGGGAATACCGCTGCTGCTCGCATCGCCCCCGCATCTAGCGAGGGCGATGTTGCATCTGCGCCGCGAGTTGCTGTCGACGCGAAAATGAGGGAGGATGATCGTCAGGGAGTCTGTGATGTGTGCATCTATGGAACAGCGTGAGACACCTGCATCCAAGCGGGAGCTGGACATGTTGGAGCTCTGGGAGCGTGAGCGCGTGTTCGAGCGATCGCTTGAGCGGGATGCGCCGCATGGCGAATACATCTTCTACGAAGGACCACCGACGGCGAACGCGCCGCCGGCGTTGCACCATGTCATTGGGCGTACGTTCAAGGATGTGATTCCGCGGTTCAAAACCATGCGCGGATACCGCGTGCGACGCAAGGCCGGATGGGATACGCACGGGTTGCCGGTGGAGCTGCAGATTGAGAAGCAGCTTGGTCTCTCAACAAAGCACGATATTGAGGTGCACGGCATTGCTGCGTTCAATGCGCAGTGCCGCGATTCCGTGTGGGCGTTCAAGGGCGCATGGGATGCGCTCACGAAGCGCATCGGGTTTTGGCTTGATCTCTCCGATCCGTACATCACCTACGAGATGCCGTATATTGAGAGCGTCTGGTGGTTCCTCCGTCAGGCACATGAGCGTGGCCTGCTTGCGCGTGACCACAAGATTGTTCCATGGTGCCCGCGGTGTGAGACGCCGCTGTCCTCCCACGAAGTTGCGCAGGGATACGAGGACGATGTGGAGGATCCCTCGGTGACCGTGTGCTTCCCGATTACGCATCCGACGTTTGATGTACCGCGCGGTGCGCCGGTGTTTGCGCTCGTTTGGACCACCACGCCGTGGACGCTGCCGGCAAACGGTGCGCTTGCGGTTGCTGCAGATGGTGCGTACGCGGTGGTGCGTCATGGCGAACGGTACTTTCTCCTCGCTGCGCCGCTCGTGGCGCGCGTCCTCGGTGACGGCGCGACCGTAGTGCAGGAGCTCCGCGGCCGTGATCTTGTCGGGCTGCGGTATGAGCCGCTCTACCCGCGCATTGATGTTGTTGCGCACCCATCCGCGTACCAGGTGCTCGATGCGGATTTCGTGTCCTTCGATGACGGGACCGGTATCGTCCACATCGCACCGGCGTACGGCGAGGATGACTTCCAATTCACGAAGCGTGGAATCCCGGTGACGTACTCCGTGGATCAGCGTGGCATCATGGCCGCGGGTCTCCCGGGTGCGGGATTGTTTGCGAAGGACGCGGATGCGGCAGTCCGCGAGGAGCTGCGTCAGCGCGGGTTGCTGTTCCGTGATGAGAAAACTCGGCACACGTACCCGTTTTGCTGGCGATGCAAGTCGCCGCTGCTCTATTTTGCGCGCGCGTCGTGGTACATCACGATGTCCAAGCTGCGTCCGCACGTGCAAGCGTTGAACGGCGCCGTCGGATGGCACCCCGAGCACATTAAGGATGGGCGGATGGGGGAATGGCTGCGCGAACTCAAGGACTGGGCCATCACGCGCGAGCGGTACTGGGGCGCGCCGTTGCCCATCTGGCAATGCGATGCGTGCGGGACGAACGAGGTACTGGGGTCATTTGCGGAGGTGCTGGAACGCGCGCCACAGCGCAATACGTTCCTGATGCTGCGGCACGCGACGTCCACATACAATGGACAGGGGTTCACCAGTACGGTCGCAGCGACCGCGGAGCGATACCCATTGACCGAGGAAGGTCGCGCGATGCTTGCCGCAACCGTTGAGGAGCTTCGCGGCGCCGGCATCACCAAGATCGTCGCTTCACCCTTCCGGCGCACGCGCGAGACCGCGGAGATTGTCGGTGCGGCACTTGGCGTTCCGGTCGAGCTTTTGGATGCGTTGCGGGAACTCGATTTGCCAGAGTTTGATGGCAAGCCGCAGAGCGAATACCACGCGCACTTCGGCTCGACGGTGGAGCGGTTCACGAAGAAAGTGGGTACCAATGAAACATGGGAAGAGCTCGCGGCGCGCATGGTGCAGGCGGTTGCCGCAATCGATGCGGCGCACGAGGGAGAGACGGTGCTCCTTGTCTCGCATGGTGACCCGTTGTACCTGCTCCGCTGGGCGCTCTCTGGGATGACCCGCAGCGGTATTGAGCAACTTTCGTATCCAGAGAAAGGGAAGCACTATGGTGCGTTGCCGTTCTCTGGCGCCCTCGTGAACCATCGCGGCGAACTGGATATGCACCGTCCGTTCATCGACGCGGTGTCGTGGCGGTGTGCGAGCGCAGGGTGCGCGGGAACGATGCGTCGTTATCCCGAGGTTGCGGATGTGTGGCTGGAGAGCGGGTGTATGCCGTTCGCGCAGCACCACTACCCATTCGAGCAGGTTCCAGAGGGCCTCGCTGATTCCGATGGCGCACCAAAGCCGGCGGCGTACATCGCCGAGGCCATTGACCAGACCCGCGGGTGGTTCTACACGCTCCTCGCGGTTGCGAGCGTGTTGGGGAAACAGGAGCCGCCATTCGCGCACTGCATCGTCTACAGCCACATTCTGGATCGCGCCGGGAAGAAGATGTCGAAATCGCGCGGGAACATCGTGGACCCGAACGAGATGATTGAGCGGTACGGCGTGGACGTTGTGCGATGGTACATGCTCGCGATCAATCAGCCGTGGGACTCGAAACTCTTCGATGAGAATGATCTCAAGCTCATGAGCCGAAAGCCATTCGGTACGCTCATGAACGTGTTGTCCTTCTGGCAACTCCACGGCGATGGCGCGAAGCCACAGTGGGTGTCATTGCGAGAGAGCGGAGCGGCCGAAGCAATCCCGGCCACCACCGGTTCCGGTGCCTTGCTCGACGCATGGCTCCGCGCCCGCTTCGCATCACTCCACCGCGATGTGACACAGCACCTCGATGCATACCGCATCACGGAAGCCGCCCGTGCGCTTGAGGATGCCATTGACGACCTCTCCACCTGGTGGCTTCGTCGCTCGCGCGAGCGACTGAAGGCCGGAGACGCGAGCGCGCGTCAGACCTTCACCGCCGCGCTCGAGACGCTCGCCGTGCTCATGGCGCCCTTCGCACCGTTCACCGCAGAGCATCTGTGGCAAGCGTTGCATGTCGGATCCTCCCCCGCCCCGCGTCCTCGGGGGGAGGGGTGGTTTGATTCCGTGCATCTCGCCTCCTGGGATGCCTACGCGTCGGAAGGCGGTGCAGAGGATGATGCGTTGCGTACAACCATGGATACCACGCGTGCCGCAGTGCGTATCGTCCTGGAGGCGCGGAGCACGGCAGGTGTTCCGGTCCGTCAACCACTCGCCAGCGCCGCACTCGGCGAGAAGTACCACGGCGTGTTCCATACGATCGTCGCTGACGAAACGAACGTGAAAGTGGTACAGATTGACCCCGCGTTGGATGGAGATGCTGTTCGTCTCGACACGGCGCTGTCCCCCGAACTCCAGCGCGAGGGCATGGCGCGTGAGCTTATCCGCAAAGTGAACGGACTACGAAAAGAAATGGGCCTCACGCCATCGGACCGTATCCGCGTCGCGTACGCGACAGCAGATGCAACACTCACGCAGGCCATCGCAGAGCATCGCGTGGACATCGAGCGCGGTACCGTCTCCGTACTCTCCCCCTCTTCAAGAGGGGGTGCGGATACGCCGGCAGCTCACCATGATGTCACCATCTCTGGGGTTCAGATCGTCCTTGCGATGATGCGGGAGGAGTGATGCTATTTGGCATTCACGGACATCAGCAGCACCGCCTCCCCGTGAGGCGGTGCTGTTTTGTTGGCGGACGGAAGGGTGGTACGATATCAATCTATGCGCTACACATACACAGAACACGCTCCGTTTGACGCAAAGGTGGAGGCGATCGTTGTGCCGGTGTCGGAGCAGGAGGCGCGCGTGATTCCGCGTACGCTTGCGGCATTGGATCGGACGCTGAACGGACAGCTGACGGCCGCGCTCGCGGCTGGCGATTTTACCGGCAAGGAGCACTCGCTGCTTGCGCTCTACCCCGCGGGCGTTATTCCCGCAGCGCGGGTGCTTTTGGTGGGGACGGGCAAGAAGAAGGATGTCACGCCACTGGAATGGCAGCACGTCGTTGGCGCGGCTGCTCGTGCGCTTCAGGGCATGAAAGCAAAACGGTGGGCACTCGTGCTCCCGGAAGCGTACCGGAAGACGCGCAAGCCCTCTGAACTCGGCGCGCTCACGGCCAAGGGCATCATCGCGGCAACGTATCATTTTGCGGAGTACAAATCCGATCCGGCAGCGCGTCTGCCCGTGCCGGATTTCATTACGGTTGGTCCGCTTTCCGCTGCGCAAGCGAAGGCCTTTGCCGTAGGCGTTGCCGAAGGAACGGCAATCGGTGAGGCGATGAATTGGATGCGGCGGTTTGGCGATATGCCGTCCTCGGATGCGACGCCCACGTACCTCGCAGATCAGGCGCGCGCGTTGGCAAAAAGCGATAAGCGTTTCCGCCTCACGGTACTGGATCGCGCAGCGCTCGAGCGGGAGAAGTTTGGCGCGCTCCTCGGCGTTGCTCGCGGTGCCGCGACGCCGCCGGTCTGCATTGTCCTCGAATGGCGCGGCAACCCCAAGCAGCCCAAGGAGTGGCGGGCGCTCGTTGGGAAGGGCGTGACATTCGATTCCGGCGGCATCTCCATCAAGCCCGGCGACAAGATGGATGAGATGAAATTCGACATGAGCGGCGGGGCGTCGGTGCTGGGTGCCATGCGTGCCATCGGCGCGCTCGAGTTGAAGACGAATATCGTCGGAATCGTTCCCGCAACGGACAATCTTCCGTCCGGTACTGCCTACAAGCCCGGCGACATCCTCACGACGTGCCGCGGGAAGACGATCGAGGTGCTCAACACGGATGCCGAAGGCCGCATCATCCTCGCGGACGGTATTGGGTACGCGTTGCGGTACGAGCCGAAGGCCATCGTGGACCTGGCCACGCTCACTGGCGCATGCATCGTGGCGCTTGGCACGCACTACGCCGGCCTCTTCGCGAATGATGAGTCGCTCTTCCGCGCGCTCCGCACAGCATCAGAGACCAGCGGCGAGCGCGTGTGGCACCTTCCGCTCGGGGACGCGTACACGCGCGAGGTGCAGAGCGATATCGCGGATATCCAGAACCTCGGGAAACGTGGCCGCGAGGGCGGCGCAATCACTGCTGCGGCATTCCTCCAGGAGTGTACGGAAGGCACGCCCTGGGCGCACCTCGACATTGCAGGAACCGCGTGGGCAACAGATCAGCAGCCTTGGCGCGGCAAAGGCGCGACCGGATACGGCGTGCATCTTTTGGTGGAACTCGCCAAGCAGTGGGCACGATAAAACAATCCCCCCTTCCGCGGGGAGAAGGGCATGCTTCTTTGAAGTCACCGAGCGCCGATGGGGCGTTCGGTGACTTTTTGATGTACGTACTTACGTTTTCGCGGTAAGCATCCGCTTGATGAGTCCCGTGAGCTTGCCTAGCCCTACAGCGTTCAGCGCACGCGCATAGTGCGCATCACGGAGCGCCTCGCGTGCCTGGGTCTGTTGTTCATCGGAGAGTTTTAAGTCACCTGCCCACTCTGGCAGTTTGGCCTCAACCGTAGCAATTTGGGTATCGGTGAGGTGTGTTGCTTCGGGAGGTTTGCGATGTTCCGCGATTTTCGCGCGGACCGCATCAGGCGTCCCAAGATTGAAGAGGGCATTGAGCGCATTTTCCAAAAAATCCGGCTTACCCGCAAATCGCGCGAGCGTTGGTACTTCCTCCATGAACGCTGCAATGGCATCATACGATACGCGGGCTTGGAGCATGTTACGAAAACTTGTGAAGTCAGATGCACCATGCTCATCCCGCGATCCGGCGATATCCAGAAAGTTCACCGCGAGAATAAAATCAATCGTCTCCGGCGGAAAGACGGTCGCCAGGTTGTCTCGGTACGCGCCTGCATTGGACGATTTTGGGAATTTTTGGAAATGCATTTCGTGGGAGCCGACACCGGTGAGGATGAGTTCATGTTGTGCAGCAAATACTGCGACCTCCGAGTCCTGTTTTGCAAGCGCCCGGATCGCCTCTTCGCCCTCTGGTCCATGGTCACGCTCCTGGCCGCCGGTGAGTGCCGCGTCTTGCCGGTAGCCAATCTTCACGATGCCTTGTGCTTGGAGCGCGGTGCGGGCGCGTGCTTCGTCCCCATCCGCATCGCTGACTGCCTGCTCCCATTCCGCCACGGTGAATACGCGCTGCGTTCCGTCTGCATATTCCACGTTCATGCACTCCGGTTTCTTGAGGTCATGGAGGTATGCATATACGGTCAGCTCACGCGTATGCGTTTGGCAAACCCGTTCAAGCATGGCGCGGAGAGCGGTAGCAGCGGTCGCATCAAGTCCAACCTGCGCATATTCGAATGTCCCATCAGCAATCTGCTCCGCCGCTTCCATGATCGCGCCGAGGTGCGCGTCCATCCGTGGACCTTCGTTGTGATACGGGCCAAGTTGCGGGGTATCAAGCGATGCGCGGGCTAATGCTTTGAGCGCAGCAGGGAGCTGGAGCGTTTCAAGTGCTTCACGTCCTTTGTGCGTCCAGCGTTCTTGATCTTCGCGCGTCATGCGCGGTTCGGCAGCATGGTGGTGTTCGAGCGTCGCCATAGTTTTATACTATAGCATATTTTGGTCATTTTGGCACTTTTCGGCGTCGATATTTTGCGATACAGTAGTACTCTATGCTCGCATACCTCCGCGGAACGGTCATGGCAAAGGCGGGAAACGGCGTCGTTGTTGCGGTGGGTGATGTGGGATATCGCGTGTTTGTTGTTGCACCGTTGCGCGATCAGTTGCAAGTGGGGGATGCGGTGGCACTCTGGACATACGAGGTAGTGCGCGATGAGCGGCGCGAGCTTTTTGGGTTTCCCACGGCGGACACGCTCGCACTCTTTGAGCAGCTCATCACCGTATCCGGCGTAGGACCTAAGAGCGCATTGGGTATTCTTGCGCTGGGCGATCCGCAGGAGATCCGCGATGCGATCGCGCGCGAGGATGCGGTGTACCTCTCCAAGGTGGTGGGCGTTGGTCGGAAAACGGCAGAGCGCGTGATCGTGGAGTTGAAAGGCAAGATGCAGGAGCTTGCGCCAAGCGTGCTGCCGGGTGTATCACACACCACAGACGGCGACATCCTTGTCGCGCTTGAGCAGTTAGGATACAAAGCGAGAGAGGTACGCGATGTGTTGCGCAGCCTTCCTCCAAGCGGCACGTCAGAGGAGAAGCTGAAAGCTGCATTGCAGGCACTGGGCCGTGGGTAGTTTGCGGTTCTTCCGTATGCATGATCTCTTGCAGTCACAGGGGTGGGAGCAATTCCAGCAGGCATTGGGCCGCCAGACGCATCGCGTCGGCGGCGTTCTCGCTGTTGCGGTGCCACTGCCCGTGCGCGGAAGCTATCTTTCGTGTCCCCGTGCTGCATGTGAGTCCAGTGCAGCACGTGCGCTTGCGCAGGAAGTGGGCGCGTGTTTTGTGCGACATGAGGGCGATGGTGTATCTCCGCGGGTGATGCGTCGCCTGGTAGAGCCGCAACACACGTGGCGCGTTGCGCTCGATGCTGATTCCGATGCCATGCTTGCCGCAATGCACGAGAAGCATCGCTATAACATCCGTTTAGCTCAGCGGCGTGGTGTTGCGATCAGAGCCGTAAGGACGCTCTCTTCCCCTCCGCATGCTCCAGGGAAAGCGAGGGGAGGCGTTGATGTGCGAGATTTTGACGCTTGCTGGTCCCTCCTGGGGGATACCGCGCAGCGCCAACGTATTCGCACACATGAGCGTCAGTACTACGAAACAATGCTCGACGTTCTTCCGGATACGCACCTCTATTTTGCGGAGCGAGAGGGCACGGCATTGGCCGTGGCGATCGTTACATATCACGGCGACACAGCGACGTATCTCCATGGCGGCTCGCTGCACGAACAGCGACAGCACATGGCTCCGCACCTCCTTCATTGGACGGCGATGCGGGGTGCCAAGCAGGCGGGGGTGCGTTGGTATGATTTTGGAGGCATGTCGCTCCAAACCGACAGGAACAAGCCGACAGCCGCAAGCTGGGAAGGCATCACCCGCTTCAAGCAGGGGTTTGGCGGTGAGTGCGTGACGCATCCGCAAACGCGTGACTTGATTGTCCAGCGCGGATGGTATACGGTAGGGGGGGCGCTTGTCCGGTTGCGTCCGTGAACATTGCCAAAAAAGAGCACGTGATGTCGTTCCCTTGCCCTCGTAGTTCAACGGATAGAATGTGGGCCTCCGAAGCCCAAGATTGAGGTTCAATTCCCCACGAGGGCAGTGGAATGGCATGGCGTGTATTTTTTCACATAGCGAGAAACATCGCGGCGGATGGTTGGTTATGCGTGCGGAGTCGTACGCGTTTTTTTGTTTGTGTTGAGCAGCGCCGTATCGGAGGGGCTTGTAATGTGCTATACTATATGACTATGAACAAGCGCATCGTGTCGAAGCGGGAGTTTGCGGCATTGCGTACGGCAGTACGAGATCGAAAGACACGGAATGCATTGCTGCGTGTGACGCGGGATGCGGTACGCTCCTATGTGCAGCGCTTGCGTTCGGGCATCGGTGCGTCATCGTAGCATGAATATTTATGCGTATTGAGTCTTCTCCGCAGCCGTTGGAGGATGGCATTGATAGCGGCGAGCATCAGGAGGAAAACGAGGTCGCACTGGATCGAGAAGCGGGGGAACTCGCGCGCGATATTGAGCATGATGTCGCAAGCATGCGCCCGGAGGAGGTGCGAACGCTTTTGCAGTTGTTGCGGCGTAATCGTGTTGCGCGCGGACTTGCTGCAGCGATCGTGCTTGTGGGTTCATGGGTCGCCAAAGGTTCTTTTGCCGCACCCGAATCGTCCCGTTCGGCGCAGTACCAATCGCACACACCGGAGTCCGCGCCGCCCCCTCCGGGCATGGAGTCTGTTCCGGGGGAGGATGCACAGCGCTCGGAATGGGCACCCGAGTACATGCCCCCGGAAACATCGGAGCGGGCTGATGTGCAGGTTGAACAGGCGCTCCACGATGCGCAGGCCGAGCGAGATCGCGTCCGCGGCGACGGGGTAGACGGAGAGCCGGTGATGGTGTTTTCTATCACCGGGACGGCAAGTATCGAGGGCGAAAGCGGTCGCAATGCGCAATTGAGCGCCGAGCGCGCGCAGCTTGCGGCAGAGCATCTTGCCGAGCGGCTTCAGCGCGAGGGTGTTCCGGATGATGGATATGTTGTCGTGTACGATGGCGCGGGAGAGGCTGTATCCGTGGATGGGCAGCAACTTTCGGAACGCGATGCGTTGCAGGAAGTCAAGCAGCGAGGTGGTTTTTCATCGGATAGAGATGTATGGCGATGGGTGGATGGCATGAACGCTGGAACTCCCGCGCCCCAAGATGAAACTCCTGAACGTTTAGAGTTGTTCGAGACATTTTTTGCATCGCAGCGTGGCATACAGATTGCTTGGGAGGTGGTGCCCGGCGCTGCTTCTGACATGGATGTGTCTCCGGACGGAACAGCACCGCAGGAGAATGCGTCTATCCCCATACAGAACGATGTTGATGCTATCCTTCCGCGCACGCAGCAGGTTCCACTTCCGGAAGAAGCGTTTTCGGACGATGAATCGGAAGGAGACGGTTCTTTCCCCGGTGCCCGTTCGTCGTCTTCGGGGCGCTCCCGCGTTTCATTTGGAGCGGGCGGCGGCACTCCTCCAGCAGAGGACTTGAAGGGTGGCCGTGGTGTGGCTCCTGGAGATGTGCGCGATGGTGGGCGTGGAGGAGAATGGCTGCCAAGCGACGACTCCCGACCACCGTCGGATTCTGGGCGGGGTCGTGGCCGCGCTGGAGGCACGGCTCCAACAGACATCCGTACTCCAGGGGATGGGGTCGATGATCCCGTGCAACCTGGGAGCGGTACGAGGCGAGGGCCGCGTCCGCCCGGACAAGGACCGTGGCCGCCAGGAGAACCGGGGCATGGGCCGACATCCGAGAACGACGGCAAAAAGCCGCCACGCGATGGAGATGATGAACCGCAGCCGCCTATTGATCCGCCACCGCCCCCACCTTGGCCGCCCATTCCACCTCCGCTTCCGCCCATTGATGGAATTCGAGTAGACCCGCTGCCACCGCCCCCGCTGGAACCTCTTGCACCGCCGCGCGCAGGGAGTCGGGAGCTTGGCCCGATGAAGACCGAGCGGGTGACGCGCGGGCGACGAACGCGCGGTACGGAGAAACTGCCGCGGCGCACAGGGAAGTCCCATCGGAGCACTGGGCGCGAGGATGTTCAGCTGAGCGAGGATGGCGAGTCAATTCCGTTGGATGCTTCCCAGTACGGTCCGCGGGAACGTGCGGCACAAGGAGATGATCGGAGCGATGAAGAGAAGCGCGAAGCAAAACGTCGACGCACAGCGCGGTCGTTGAAGCGGCGACAGCAAGGCAAAGATGGTATTGCGTGAGCATAAGAATGCACCCCCGATGAACATCGGGGGTGCTGCGTTTTAGGCGCGTGGGGCGCCGCAGGTGCTGCAGTAGCGGTCCTCTGGCGCGTATGCCGTACCACATGTGCATGCATTGGGTACGCGGGCGCGTGGGGCGGCCTCGTTGCCACACCCTGGGCAGAACTTGAATGCGTTCTGCAGTTTTTCACCGCACTGCGTGCAGTGTCGTGCGCGAGCGGGTTTCCGGTGGCGAGCGCGCGCGCTCGCGCCGGCTATTGCTACGCTACGCGGCGCAGGCGGTGGACGGTACGGGGCGAGTGATCCGCCGTAGTCCGGCGAGACGCTCTTCCATGCCATGGGGCACCTCCTTGTTGATGTGCGGTGCGATGCCGTTGCGCTTCCACACGAGCGCGGGTCGGCAGCCGCACTGGTTGCAGAACGGGACCCACGCGTGCAAGGTGTGCAGTCCGCACCGCGGGCAGTGCGTGCCGCCGGACGCGAAGTGGGGTACCGCACGCGCCCAGTCGCGCAGCGTGATGAGTTGCTCCGTGTGTCGCAGCGCGGTGAGCCTCACCGGTTCACACATGCGCCAGTTGAGGAGCACGAGCTCCGCGTCGGGCGGGATGCCGCTTCCCGCGAGCGCGGCCGCGCAGCGCGCGACGGCGAGCATGCTGGTTGCCACGCCGGCCGTCTGCCGCTCCGTGAGCGAGAAGTCCACGCCCAGGACGCCCGGACCGCCCTGCGGATCCGCAAAGTACACCCAGCGCAGGAACGTTCCGAATCCGAAGACGTGCGTATCCTCGTAGCACAGCGGCGTGGGGTCCACGAACGGGAACCCCTGGATGAGCTCCCCGTGGAGTCCCTGGGTTTCCGGTCCGCTGCCCGGCGAGAACACGGTGATGCCCGCGTTGGGATCCGTCACGCCCTTGCCGATGCCGTAGCCCAGCCAGCGGCACTCCGCCACGTCGTGCGCCTGCATGATCGTTGCATTCATGCGCGCGCCCTGCGTGAGCGAACGACGGAGGAACGTCGCAAGCGACGGAACGCTCGTTCGATGGCCGTACGTTTGCACGAAGTACATGGTGCCCTCCTGCTCCACGTTGTCATTTCGACGAGTCTGCGAGGAGAAATCTCACACGCACCAACAACTACGTGAGATCCTTTGCGCTGCAAGCTCGTTCGAATGACGTGGAAATTGGATTGTGAAGGAACCTCACAATCCCACCGTACCGCAGCCATTCCGAGGCGCGGAGGCCAAGTGTCGAAATTTTCGACAACATGTGCTATACTGGAATGGAGCGGAAATGCGCGACAATAACAGTGCGATGCGTCCCTATGGCCATGCCGCGTATGGAGAATGAGCAGGAGATGCTCCATGCACTCAAAGCGTTCGGCTTTGAGGAGAAAGAGGCGAGGATTTACCTCGCCGGTTTGGAGTTGGGATCAACCACGGTGCTGGCACTCTCACGGCGGACGCGACTGCCGCGCACCACGCTCTATCCGATTTTGGAGGAATTGCGGCGGCGTGGGCATTTTAAGCTGGGGAAGGGGAAGCGCGGGAGCACATACACCGCAGAGGATCCCAAAGAGCTGGATGCGCGATTGCGCACACGCGCACGGCAGTTTGCAGATGTGTTGCCGCAATTTGAACTCCTGCGCGGCACCGTCCACGAGCAGGCGGGCGTCACCATCTTTGAAGGCGCGGATGGGTTTCGGCAGCTCTGGCAACGCATTTTTAATTCTGGCGTCAAAGAATACCGCAATCTCACCGCGGGCGTGGGGCTGACGGAATTTGTGCGTGAGCAATACCTTGTAGAGCGCATCATCAAAGAGCGCGTCCAGCGCGGCATTCGTTCCAAGCACCTCATCAAGGATTCGCGCATTGCGCGGCAGATTATCGCAAAAGACGCCCAGGAGCTGCGGGAATCTCGCATTCTACCCTCCGACATCGAGCTGCCCTCGACCGTCATCGTCTTTGGTGACGAGGCGGCGTTCATCTCCACGCGCAAAGAGAACACCATGATCCTCCTCGCATCGCCCGAAACCGCCGCAACCCTCACGACGATGTTTGATCTCCTCTGGAAGCACGCGCAGCCTCCAGGATGAGAGGTGTATTAATCGGGGTGATATGAAGTTACTTATTGCAATGTGGTTTGCTTGGCTTGCGGTGCAGTACATTGTGTTTCCTGTACTCGTGCTCTGTGTAAGTATCGTGATTATCCGATGGTTTATTCGTCATCGCAAGAAGCGGTGGAGGGCGACTTGACAAAAGCACCAAAATTTGGCAAGGTTTGTCGGTACGCGCAATGAGCGCTTTTCGTCGCTCCATATTGCTGTACGCGTGTGTTATGTGTAGTTTGAGGAGGTGATGACGTGAGGTACGAGATTGGACGGGGCATCTTGTCATGGCTCCTTGGGGAGCGGCGCTCGGGTCGCTACGGCACGGTTGTCCTCTGTGAGCAGAACTACGCAGAAACGGTCCGGTGCGAGCGTCAACTCGACGAGGAGGTGGTGCGACGCCTCGTGGGGAAGCGCGGATCGTTGGTTGCCGAGGTGCTGGAATCACGTCCGTCTGGACACGTTGGCGATTTTTTTCATGTGGTTTTCCCAAGTCAACCGGAAGTCGGTGAGCGTGTCGTGCTCGGGGTGGGTCACTTCTTTAGTGAGGAGTCAGAGTGCGGGAGGCAGGTCGGAGTTTCTCCGGAGGACGGGAGAGTGGATCTCTGGCTCGATATCAACGCGTTGTATCGCGTGCATGACCAGACCGTGCGTTTGTTGCTTGAGGTGGTCCAGGAACGCGCTGATCGTTTTACGACAGCGTCACCCTGTGCCACTGCACAAGTGTGCAACGAGAAGGGCCGCCCCGGGAACGGGGCGGCTTTCATGTTGTCCGAAACTCGGACAGAGGTGCTCGGCATGGTGATGGCGACCGCATATCGTGGAGATGGATAGTGGTTCGTTCACAATCGATGAAGCGCTCACCGGAAATGGTTCGTGTGAGATTGCTTCGTCGCTATGCTCCTCGCAATGACGAGGGGAGAGAGTGAGGCGTGCAATGGCATCGACTCTGAAGCAGTGGCGGCTGATGCCGGGCGCGGAGGTGGTGGAGGTGGGGGAGGGTGCGGACAAGCAGATGGCTCTCGTCGGCATTCCGCCGTGCCTGAAGCTGTTCTTCCAGCGGAAGCTGCCGGCGCCGACCACGTTCGTGCTGCCGGAGGAGTTCTTCCGGAAGGGCGTGGTGCAGGTCTGTCTGGAGTTCTTCGTGTACTACTTCCTGTTCGTCCTCGGCAAGGCCTTCGGGAAGCTGCCGGCGGACGCGCGGATCGTGGTCATCGGCACGGAGCAGCAGCTCGCGCGGGCGCGGCGCATCCTGGCGCTCACGCTCTTTGGGCCGGATGCGGAGGAGATGCAGGGCTGGAAGCGGCCTGCGGACGGGCGTCTGCGCCGTGTGATGCGGAGCCGCGACATCGAGCGGCTGGCGCGGTACCGCGCGTGGTTTGCGCCGAAGCAGCAGACGTTCCCGGCGCTCAAGGCCTTCGTGGACGACGTGCGCATGCACCGCTGCACCGGCGAGCTCCGGCACGCGTTCGCGCAGCTGGGGGTGTGCGACCCGCATCCGCTGGTCGCCGCGTTCGTCCGGCAGCACGCGATGCTCGCATGCGATGATCCGACGTTGGCGCAGCGCGCGTACGAGTTTGGTTCACTCGCACTGGATGACTTCATCGAGTGGCGTGCGTACGATGCGAGTGGCCGGACGCAGCTCCTGCCGGGCGTGACCATCGCGCGCAACGGCGACGGCACCTTCACGGTGTCCAACGGCATCGAGGCGCTCGCGATTTCCACCAGCTTCACGGAGGACCAGGCGCCGCACCTCATCACGATGCCCCCGCAGCCGGAAGCCGCGGAGCCGGACGTGTTCTCGATCCTGTGCCTGGGCTCGGACAGCGGGTTTGAGATGGAGCATCCGACGACCGGGTTCGCCATCAGCATCAACGGGCAGTGGGCCATCGTGGACGCGCCGGTGTGTGCCAGCTACCTGCTGCAGCAGCACGGTATCGACGCTGCGGACGTCCGCGTCATCCTGGAGACGCACGGACACGAGGACCACATGGGCAGCGCCATGCACTTCCTCCTGGAGCGGTTGGCGGCCGGGCGGTCGTTCACGTATGTGGCGGCCGAGCCGGTGTACCGGACGTGCGTGGCCAAGATCGCGGCGGTGCTGGACCGGCCGGAGGAGGAGATCGATACGCTCCTCTCGCAGGGCGGAAGCAACGCGACCGTGGGTGCGCCGCGCGGCGGGGTGATCCGCGTGACGCCCGGCGAGCCGTTGCGGCTCCTGGGTGCAACGTGGTCATTCGCGTGGATGGTGCACCCGATTCCCACCACGGGGTTCCGCATCGAGCTGACGCACGACGGGGCGACGCACGCGCTGGCGTACTCCGCGGACCAGGCGCCGCGTGGCGGATTCTCCGGCACCGATGCCATGGCCGCGGCGGGCTTCTACGACGCGCAGGCCGAGGATCCGTTCCCGCAGCTGGTGCGCGGTGGTGAGGACCTGGTGCTCTGGGAGGCCGGCGGCACGAATGGTGACCCCATCCACTACGATGCACGCGACTGGGACGCCCAGTGCCGCGCGCACGGCGTGGACGTGCCGGTGTGCTTCATGCACGTCCACCCGCTCCCGCCCGAGTTGCGCAACCGCGCGTTGGCCCGGCCGGGGTGGCGCCAGACGCTCGTCCGCTCGCCGCACGTCCGCACCGAGGACGTCGTGGCCGCGGCCGAGGCGCTCCGGCAGTTCCGCCTGGACGACCACGGCTACTGGTTGGAGCTGCTGCTCCGGCAGGGCGCGGTGCGCAGCTTCGCGCCTGGTGCCGCGGTGGTCGCGCAGGGTGATGCCGGCGACGCGTGGTACCTCATCCTCCGCGGCAGCGCGGACGTGGTGGCCTCCGGCGAGCGCGTCGGCGAGCTGGGGAGCCATGCGTTCTTCGGTGAGCTGGCGCTCCTGCCTGTCACAAGGGGGAGCACCCCCCTGTGCAACCCCCACGCTCCGCAGCGGGCGAAGCCCGACTGCTCCGCCTCGAACGGCAGTGAAAGCGGCAGGCGGCAGGCGACGGTGCGGGCGGCCAACGGGCCCCTCGTGGTGCTCCGCGTGCCGGCCGACACGTTTCGCGATTTCGTGTGCGCGAACGAGTTGGCACCGATGTTTGAGCAGTACTGGGCGCGCGTCGGTCTGCTGCGTTCCACGCGGCTCTTCGTGGGGTTCCCCCATGCGGTGGTGGGCGCGCTGGCCACGACGGCAACCCGGCAGCGGTTCCGGTCTGGGGACGCCCTCATCCGGCAGGGGACGATGGGCGACGAGCTCTTCGTTATCGAGTCCGGCACGGTGCGCATCCTGAAGGACGACGGCGCGGGGAGCATCGCCATCCTGGGCACGCGCGGCCCCGGTGAGGTGCTGGGCGAGTACGGCGTGGTGGTACCCGGTGGCGTGCGCACGGCAACGATCCGTGCCGAGACGGACGTGACCGCGCTCGTCCTCACGCGCGCGCAGCTGCACGAGGTGGTGGCCGGCCAGCTCCCGCTCCAGGTGCGCATCATCGCGCTCGCCAAGGAGCGGGGCATGCCCGAGCCGCAGTTGGGTGTCGCCGCCGCGTAGCAAAAAACAGCCCAGTCCTCACGAGAGGACTGGGCCTTCTGTTTGTCGCGTTAGCGACGTTGTATCTCGATGGTCATGGGATCGGTGGTCACCGTGTAGGGCTTCTCGAGGGCACCGGTGGCGCCGATGGTGGCGGCGGTGTGGAACTGCACGCTGCCGCGCTGCGGGAAGCCGGGGAGTGATGTGGCGGTGTGGACGGGGATGGTGAAATCGAGTGTTGCCTGCGCGCCAGGAGCGAGTTGTACGAGCGCGGGGATGTGTTCCGCGGTCCACACAATGGTGCCGCGGCGTAGGCCGGGCGCCAGTTGCTCGCCGTTCGCATCGCCGTTCGCCGCGTCCTGCATGGCGGTGTAGTTGAGGATGCTCCGTTCGCCGACGGACGCTGCGTCGAAGACCGCGCGGATCGCGATGTTTCGGATGGGTTCCTGGCCGTCGTTGCGCACCGCGACGCGGAATCGGAGCGGCGCGCCCGGCTCCGCCGCAAAGGAGCTTGTTTGATCGTTCGCTGTTGCGAGGAGCATCACGTTCCCGCCAATGACCTCCGTGACGGTATCCGCGGACGCCACGGTGAGCGCGGTGCCGCTGGGCGCGATGCTCGCGCGGGCGCGGATGGTGTGGGGGGTGGGGGATCCTGTCTGGAAGCGGCCGTGGAGTTTGACGGTGCCGGTGTCGCCTGGCGCGAGCGCACCGAGCACCCATGCGAGCTCCAGATCATTGGTACGCGTTGGTTCAACGGATGTGAGTGCGAACGATCGCGGCACGTCTACGCGGAGCGTTACATCGGTCAGCGGTTCCTCGCCCAGATGCTCGTACGTGACGACGTAGGTCACGGTTTCGTTGGGGACAGTGCGCGTTGGTCCGTCCATGGCCAGTGCAAGCGGGCTGGTGCCGAGTACGGTCGTTGCGTCTGCGCGCTCCTCAAAGTCCGCGTTGAAGTTTGATGGGCGATAGACGATGGTCGCCGCGGTATTTGCCGCTGCGCCAGGTTCTCCGTAGAGGTGTCCGCGGAGCTCGATGGTCATCTGCGCGTTCCCTGCGATCGTGCCGAGTGTCCAGCGCGTCTCCCGCGCGTCATCCGGAGCCGGCTCTGCAGCGGCCAGGAGGTACCCGGGTGGAAGCTGGAGTTCCAGCGTTGCCGCAGCGATGGGGACGCGATCCTCATTTGCGATCGTGATGCGGTAGGAGACGTCGCTGCCGATCGCTGCAATGGGCGGTGCTGCGATGGTGAGCGCGATGCCATCGCCTGCTGCCGGCCGGAATGGGCGAAACACTACGAAGCTGGTCCATGCGGCAATGGCGAGGATGACGAGGAGGACGAGGCCGCCACCAATAGTCCAGCGGCGCCATGCGGGCGGACGTCGGTCAAACCGGCGGGGATCGCGGAGATTGCCGTTGCGGTCACGGTAGAGTCGCTCGACGGTTTCGCGTGCGGGGCTTCGGCGTGACACGGTCGCGTTGTGGGAGCGTCGTTTTCTGGCCATAGAAAGAAAATGTTTTTTCGACTTTTCTGTCGCTGCGTATTCTTTTTTACCCCCCCTCTCCGCACGTACTCGTGGGGGGAGGGGGGATCAGGGTCATGTCGCGTTGGCGCTACTGCGGCGCAATCATTGCCCCGGTATAGACGTCAGTACGGAGATCGTCCACGAGCGTCCAGGCACCGGCGTTTTTTGCAGTCAGGTTTTCAGTAGTCCACGCAGCGCGCCACGTAGGATCAAGCGTTAGCGTATGCGTCAGTGATGTTGTCGCGCCGGGCTGCTTTTGGACGAGGAGCGAGTACGGTTGCGGCGGTGCGGCGTTGGTACGTCCCAACGTGCCAGCCCGGGCGCGGTCATAATGCCAGGGAAGCTCATAGGTGAGCGTCACCGTGCGCTGCGCTCCTGGCGGCGTGAGTACCCAGCCCCCAAATGTGGTGCGTCCAAATTCCTCCGTGATGCGGACGGGCGCGGTCGTATCAATGGCTGCGTTCAGTTCCACGGCGGCAAGGCGTTCGTCGGGCACTGCATCGGGTGCAGGATCGCGGAACGCATCTCCTGGTGGGAGCTCAAATCCGCTTGCGCGTAGGAGCACCGCGCCGCGGGGAACGTATGCACGCAGGTAATCTACATGCTGCTTGGCGAGGAGCCGCTGGAGCGGGGTTGCACCTGCCGGTGGTGCGGTACCGGTGTGGTTGAGCATGATGGAGACCGTATCCACGAGCCGGCCGTCCGCAGTGATGCGCGCATCGTGGTGGATGGTTTTTTGCACGACCGCATCGCTTTTCCCGCCGCCAATGTTCGCATGGAACACCGCAAGCGCATCGCCGTCCGTCGGCACAATCGCGCCATCCCAGCGCGCGGCGCCGATGCGGCGTTGCACAGCATCGTCCGTGAATGCAAGCAGGAGATCGCGTTCATTGAGCGCTTGCAGGAGGAGATCCGCAAGCGCGGGCGCGCCATGGGAGCCCTCGCTACGTCCGGTGGCAAGCGCGAGGAGCCGTTGGAGCACGACGGGCGCGAGGTCGGCGATGACGGCCTTCGGCGCCCCGGTGGCGCGCGCCGCACTGCTCTCGACGGTGTTCGTGAGGGTCGCAAGGACGTCGGCGGCGCTGTATGTTTGTCCGTGCACGGTTACCGGCCCCGTCAGCTCGAGGGCCCGTTCAAGGAACGGCGCGTTGATGGCGACCACGGCATCGACGCTGGATCCGTTGGACTGCTCGTAGAACGAACGCAGTTGGCGCGCGGAGGTGGGGAAGTCCGGGAACCAGTTTGCATCATGGAACTGCCAGGTGTCCGCAACGAGGAGGAGTGGTTCCGGTGGTTGGACGCGCATGCGTGTCATGCCGGAGATGTCGTACGAACCGCCACCGGGTACGTTGAGTGCCCGCATGGCGCCGTTGTGGACGTCGAGGAGCGCAACGGATCCGATGAAGCCGCCGGTTGGGCGGAGCTCTGCGGGATTCTGGAATGCAAGGAGGATGCGTCGGCTCCGGTCAAATCCGCCCAGCGCCTCGATGACTGCGAGGAGCGCGTCGGCCTGCGCGAGCGCATCATTCGCGCGACTCACGGCAGCGGCGGATGCTGGCGCGGCGATGCCGAGCAACTGCTCTGCGGTGCGCGCTCGTGCGTGTGCGGTGGCAAATGAGGCGCGTGCGGCATGGAAGTATGGCCCCGCTGCATCATCACTCGGATCAATGGCCGCGAGGAGCGCAAGGCCACGCGTTGCAGCGCCGCTGGCATCGGCGAGTGCGATTCCAGCATCGCGCGCAGCT
Source organism: bacterium (assembly GCA_030646955.1). Lineage (GTDB taxonomy): Bacteria > Patescibacteriota > Patescibacteriia > JACPHY01 > JACPHY01 > JAUSKG01. The sequence continues at coordinate 13,408 of JAUSKM010000031.1, read as the reverse complement.
GCTGCACGACCGATGACGGACGTGCGGAGTACCGGGAGCGTGCGGGCAGCGCGGAGCGCAAGAGCAGGAATTGGTCCCACGGCGCTGGGGAGTGATTCGACCACAGCCCGCGCCTGCTCAAAGGCCTCCACCGCATCAACGAACGACGCTGCGGCAAGCGCGCCGCCGCCCGCGCGGAATGCATCGCGCGCGCTCGCCGTGGCACCCAAGACGCGCCCGTGGGCCGCAGGAATCGCTTGCCCGCCCCACCCGAGGAGCTTGAGCGGCAGGAGTACGGCAAGGAGGACACCGGCAAATCCCGCGGCGTGCGCGAGCGCAGCGGGATGCGGAACAAATGCGAGGGATGGGAGACGGAGTGTACGGAGTGTGCGGACTCGTGTTTGGACGAGTTGGAGGGTGTCCAGAAGAGGTGCGTGTCCGGCGATGCGCGTCCCGTTCCATTGGACATCCCCGAATCCGGTGATGGCTGGGGTGGGGAGGAGCGCGCGGAGGAATGACCATACCTGCCAACCGAACGCGCGCCAGCAGAGCTCGAGTGGCGCCATGATGCATGTCACCATGAGTAGCTCATTGTACGGCGCAGGCATTGCCGGCCATGGCGCAGGCCCCTGCGCGCGGAGCGCAAGCCGTGATCGGGCTTGGGTGCCGGTGCGCTGGATTGCGGTGCGTGCTTGCGTGTGTGCACTCGTGGCGGAGGCCTGGAGTGCGGTTATGAAATCGGGCGTCGTGCGGTGCGGCTGCGGTGCGGGCGCGGAGCGCACAATGCGGAGCATGTTTTGTGGGCTTGCGGTGGCGGTGTGCATGCTCGCGTCTACCGGAATGCGAAATGGCGTCGGTGCAAGCGAGGGGCGGCTCTGATTGGCGGTGCCATGCGATGTGGCGAGTGCCGCGGGCGCGGGTATGCGCGCCGAAAGATGGGCAGTGGCTACGGAATGCTCGCGGGGTGCTGCAACCTTTTTTTCATCGTGCTGAGGCCCGGTGAGGAATTTCGTTACGCTGTGGACGGGGGGCAATGGAGCGGCTGCGTGAAATTGTCGCGCCCGCCCGTCATGCAAGCCAGGCCTTGCTGGCGTTGTGGGGCTGACCGAGATTGCGGAGCACGTCCCGAGTACGCGAGGGATCTGCGTGTCGAGGACTTCTCGTGGCGACACAGGAGTTGGTTTTGCAGGGGTCCTTTGTGTGATGCGGAAAGGGACGGCTGCAGGATGTTGTGCGACATCGGCAGGTGACGCGCTGCTGCCGCCCCTCGTCATGGCGCTCGTGGCGCCTGGCAGCGTGGAGCGAGGCGCTCCATCCTTTTTTGCAGCAGCCGCAAGCCGTTCCTGGACGCGGATAGCCGCGAGTGCCTCTGGCTGCTCCTGTGCAAGGACCAGGAGCGTGGCGATGGAGGTGGTGGGGAAGGGGAGGTCTCCCCATGTTGGGAGACGCAACGTTGCCTCGTCCGTGGTGGGGACGAGGTTTTCCTCCGCAAGGTACTCTTTCAGCCACGGGTGGATACCCGGGAGGAGGAGCGCAGTGGAGAACGCATCACGCGCCCCGCCCCGCCCCGCGCGTTTGACTGGCACGCGTCGTTTCGTTGTCATGCGTCTCGTTGCCATTCCGGTGAGCGCTGAGTGCTCCGATCTCGCGGTAGACCGCAAGCGTCTGGAGTGCGCACGCGCGCCATGTGTACTGTTGCGCGTGCTGTACACCTTCTAGTGTATCACGCTGCGCAGCCGATGTGGCGGTTGTACACAACGCGTTGATGAGCGTACGATCGTCATTTTTCGCAACAAATGTCGCATGTGTTCCGAGTACTTCATGGTGGATGGGGATATCTGACGCGATGACGGGCGTATCCACAGCAAGCGCTTCGACCGTGGGCATGTCGAATCCTTCATCCAAACTCGCGCTCACGTAAGCGCTTGCACTGCGCAACAATTGTGTTCGCTCTGCTTCCGTTGCTTGGCCAAAAAAGACGATGGCATCCGGGGGAAGCTGTGAATGGTGAGCGGTGCGCTGCAAGCGTTTGGAGAAATCGTCCGTTCGTCCAACGAGGACAAGGCGCATGTCCGGCACCCGTTTCCGAACTTCCGGTAAGACGCGGATGAGTTGTTCCACATTTTTATGCGGATACGCATTGCCGATATAAAGGATGAAGGGAGCCAATGGCAGATCGTGGGTAGCCGATGGTTCGTCGGAGTGTGTTGGTGTCCCATGGTCAATACCCAGAAGTGTGGGGACGATTTTTTCGGGGAGCACACCAAATCGGGCAGCGACCTCTCGTTTTACCGTGTGCGATGGCGTCATGATACGCCAGCTACGATGGGTGGCATGCGCGAGGACGTGCCGATACGCGGCAAATTTGGTCCAGAATCGAATGGGTCCGAGGGTAGACGTGCGGATGCTGGGGTGATGGAGCAGGATGAGATCGTGGATCGTCACGAGGAACGGCGCGCGGTACGTTATGGGGTGGTCGAAATGCGTGAAGTGCATGCAGTCCACCTGCGCGCGGCGGATGACGCCCGGGAATCGAGTTTGTGCTGCGAGCGAGTATGGACGGAAATCCGCGAGGACTTTGGACCATCGGGCGTTTGGCGGCACGAAGGTGTCGTACGTGTCCCGGCGCAGGAACACGGTAAAGCGGTGCTCGCGGTCGAGCGCTGCGAGCGCGCGGATGAGCTCTTCAACGTAGCGTCCGATGCCCGTTCCGCTCGCGGTGCCGTAGAGGCGGGCATCAATGCCGATGTGGATCATACGTCTGCATGATAGCAGGGCGATCTGCCGCTGTATGGTATACTCGTCATGAAGCATTGTACGATCTATGTCGCATCCTCACGGGTCATCCATGGCGATCCTGCGATCGCTGCACGAAACATTGCCGCCACGCGTGCCGGAGCCGGTTGCGCGTGCGGTAGCGGATGCGTATCGGCAGCACCGCGATCATCCGGCGGGATCGGCGGAGGAAATCGAGCAGGTCCTCGCGTCGTTCGGGCGGCTCGTGTGGCCGTACCGGAAGGCGTTCGAGGCACTCATTCGCGTGGAACTTGCCGCGAGTGAGGATGCGTTTCTGGCGCAGCATGTGACGGGTAGTATGCGGGAGCATGTTGTGGCATACAAAAAAGGCGGGGGAATGCTTGCGGATTTGCATGATGCGGTGCGCATGCGGAAGGTTGTTCCTCCGGAGGAGCGCGGCCAGCTTTGCATGCTGCTCCTCGACGCGCGCGTGCAGGCGGAGGCGAATGTCCGCACGCAGGTAGCAGGGGATTCGGCGGCGTACGACCGGCTTGTGCAGCAGTACCAATCGGTACAGTACGACGTTGAGGAGCATCTCTTTGCGCTGCGGCGTCTTGCAGAGCGCGTTGGCGAGGATACGGAAATGCGTGAGCACATCCTGGAAGCGGTGCGAACGTTTGAGCTTGGGTTTGTGTATCTTGCCCAGGAACCCAACGCGCGGGAAATTTGTGCTGCCGTGGAAACCTTCCGTGAGCGGCACGAGCAGCATCGCAAAACCCGCTCGTCCCGCGAAGCGCGTATCTTCGCGTGAGCGGTGTGCGGCGCTCGGCGGGGGCTACGCCGCGCGGATGATCGCGTGGAGACGCTCTGCGGTTGTTTCCCAGCGATAGCGCTGCGCGGTGGTGCGGCCGCGTGCAATGAGCGTGGTACGGAGATCGTCGTCCGTGATTGCGCGTTCCATTGCACGCGCGATGTCGGCGGGGTTCAGGGGATCGCAGTACACAGCGGCATCGCCCAGCACTTCTGGCAGCGCACCCGCAGCGGCAGCAACCACCGGTACGCCTGCGGCCATGGCCTCGAGCGCGGGGAATCCGAATCCCTCCCAGAAACTCGGGAAGACAAAACATCGTGCCCGCGCCAGGAGCGCGGCTTTTTCATGTTCGGTAACCTCGCCGATCACGTCGATACGGCTGCGTGCCGGGGAGCGCGCGATCTGCCGTCGCAGTGCGCGTGTGGCACTGCCGGGCTTGCCGGCAATGACGAGGTGAAGATCGGTGGCAATTTTCTCGAACGCCGCGATGAGGCCGTCGAGGTTCTTGCGCGGCGAGCACTCGGAGAGCGCGAGCATGAAGGGGAATCCTGCAGGGAGGATGCAACATGACGCGCAGCTGGTTGGTCCATCCGGATTGGGGGCGGCGTGATCTATGCCCGGGTATACAACATGGACGGATGGTTCCGCAATCGTATACGCCTCCATCACGTCGCGTTTCGTGGTTTCTGATACCGCAATGATGGCGTTTGCTCGCGCGAGGAGCTGCCGGGGGCGTACCGCGCGGTGCCAGAGCCGTTGTTTGGCGGTAAAGCAATCCGCAAAGTGTTCAAAGGAGAGATCGTGGACCGTCACGATGAGCTTGGTCCGTGCATCGAAGCGCGGGACCATGGCGAGATTGGGGAGCCAGACGACATCGGTCTTCGGCCAGCCGCAGGCACCAAGCCGCATACTGTACGCTGCGCTCCGGAGCTTGTTGGGCCATCGTCCGATGTGCCATCGCGCGCGGGGGTGATCAAAGACCGGAAGGTTCCGCCGTACGCTTCCAGCGCCGTTCGCAGAGAGGATCCACTCGACGGGCTCCGTCTCGTATGTCGGGCGTTGGCGATCCACCGCAAGCAGCGCGCGGACCGCTTGCTCCGCATAGCGCGCAACGCCGCCACGCGGTGGCGGCGCCTGGAGACAGCGGAGGTCAATGAGGACGCGCATAGGGTGGGGCTACTGTCACCCCGGAATAATGGATCCCGTTTCCTGTGTCGTGATGCGCATCGGCTGCAACGCGCGGCGCGAGTCGTCGTGGAATGCCTCCCAGTTTCGTTGGACGTACTGCGTCATCTGATCACGGAATACCTGGACATCAAATTGCTCGGCATGCTTGCGGATCGCGGCGGGGTCAAATTGGTTGCGCGCCATACGGAATCGGAGGATCGCATCGGCAAGCCCCTCCCAGGATTGTTCATCAAAGAATACGCCCGTGACGCCGTCTACAACCGTTTCGCACGCCCCGCCGCGGCGGAACGCGATGACCGGTCGTCCTGCCGCCATCGCCTCCACAGCAGTGATGCCAAAGTCCTCTTCCTGCGGGTGGATGAACGCGACGGCGTCCGCCAGCAGCTCTCGTTTCTCGGCCTCCGTGGCGTACCCCTTGAACGTGATGGTAGGGCCAGCGAGCGAGCGCAGGCGTGCCTCGTCCTCGCCTTTCCCGATGACCACCAGCGGGAGCTTGAGGCGGTTGCACGCCTCGATGGCGAGGTCTACCTTTTTGTACGGGCGCAGACGCGAGGTAATCACGTAGTACCCGCCGCGCCCATCACCAACGCGGAAGTACCCCGTGGTGACGGGCGGGTAGATGACGTCTGCATCGCGACCGTAGTACTTTTTGATGCGTCCCGCCACCCAGCGCGAGTTTGCGACGAAGCGGTCCACGCGTTGCGCGGCCTGGTAGTCCCACATGCGCAGTCGCGAGAGGAGCATCGGCAGGACGAGGCGGACGCGGCGGCGTTCCGGGAGTTTCTCCAGGTACTCGTGCGTATCGGACCACAGGTACCGCGTGGGTGTGTGGCAGTAGCAGACGTGGAGTTGGTGTGGGTGCGTGATGACGCCCTTGGAGAGCGCGCTGGAGGATGAGAGGATGACGTCGTACTTTGAGAGGTCAAACGATTCGAATGCGGTGGGCATGAGCGGGAGGAACCACTTGAAGTAGCGCCGTCCGCCCGGGAGTTGCGACAAGAAGCTCGTCTCGATTTTTCGGTCGTGAAAGAAATCCGCGATCTGGTGCGGATCGTAGAGCAACGTATGAATCGGCGCATCCGGGAAGATGTCCGTCAGCGTCAGCAGCACGCGCTCCGCGCCGCCGATTTGGTTGAGGTGGTCATGGACCAATGCGAGGCGCATAGCAATCTTGTGCAGGCCGTAGAAGCTTGTGGCCGCGCTTCATGGCTCCTCCAATGGTAGCAGTGTTCTTGAGAATGTTCGAGATGCCTTTCTTGCGTGGTTTTTCGTGGATGCAACAGGGTGAACATGAAGTATGAGCGACACACGAACATGTGCGAATGCGGCAAAGGCGTTCGTGGTGCACGATGGAAAGGCGTTGGTATTGCGTCGGCGCGATAATGACGTCCATGGACCGGGGCAATGGGACATTCCTGGCGGACGCCTCAATGATGGGGAGGACCCGTACGATGGTGTGCGACGAGAAGCGCGCGAGGAGGCGTCCATTGCTATTGATATTGAACAGGTCATTGATGTGCAGTGGTTCACGCGGGATGACGAGCAGCACATCACCATGATGATCTTTGCGTGTTCGCTACAGGGATCGGGCACCGTGCGGCTTTCCGAGGAGCACGTCGAGTACCGCTGGGTGCCGGTCGAGGAGGTTACGGCGCTGCAATCATGGCTTGCGCCGGTGGTGGGGCGGTATCAGCGTTGGATGTGCGGGGCAGCATAACGTTCAACAAGGAAACCGCCCCGAGGGTATCGGGGCGGTCGTGGGGGATATGCGCGGCTAGGCGACGAGTGCTTCGAGAAGCGCGATCTCTGTGGCGAGGTTCTCGTGCGCCGCCCGTTCGTAGCGTTCGCGGAAGTGGTGCGTGTAGTAGAGCGGTTTACGCGCGTTGAAGGTCTGAAGGATGTCGTGGCGGCCGTGAAAGAACGCCTCGCGCGGGATGCCGAAGGCCTCGTATTCGCGTTGGATGGCCTCCGCGTACGCGAGATACGCTTCAGTCGGCTGACCCAGAATGGAAAGATTTACGTCCAGGAAGGTGCCCATGGTGCGGCTTGCATCCAGCTGTCGCCGGTGCGCGGATTCCCGGATGCAACTGGCGACGTTCAGTGCGTAGCCGGACCCGGTGACACCAATATCCATGCACACCTGCTCCGCGAACGATGCGCTCATGCGCTCGCTGAACGTGATGCCCGGCGTCATGATGGCATCGTGGAACCAGATGGCGCCCTCGATGACCAGGCGGTCGCCCGGCGGCAGGTCCGCCACGTCGTCCAGCTCACGGAAGCAGTGCGCGAGGTGGGTGAGCGTGTGGTAGGAGCGCCGCGAATCGCTGTAGAGCGTTGCGAGGTTGCCGTAGATGGCGCTGGCATTGCCGGATGCACGCAGGGACTCGGTCCAAAACCTGCAGAAGCGCTGCCGGAGGTGCTCCGACGTATGCTGCATTGGTTCCTCCTTCTAGAATTTTCGTAGCATGGAAGGTACTGCGTGTATCGTTGCATCGACCCCTGCGCCTGTCCAATCGAACACCCGCTCCGAGTGCACTCGGAGCGGGTGTTGTTAGTACGCTCCACGCGCGCGAGCGACTGCGAACGGCGTGCGGAGCAGGATGACGAGGTCGCGGCCAAGGGTCCAGTGTTCGATGTAGAAGGTGTCGAGCTTCACCTCGTCCTCAAAATCCAGGTCGGCGCGGCCGGAGACCTGGGCGATGCCGGTGAGGCCCGGGCGCAGCGCGAGGACGCGGCGATGGCGGTGTTCGTAGTCCGCCACTTCCTCTGGGAGGTGCGGGCGTGGGCCGACCAGCGACATGGTTCCAGCGAGTACATTGAAGAGCTGCGGCAGCTCGTCCAGCGACCACCGCCGGAGGATGCGGCCGACGGGCGTGACGCGCGGATCGTGTTTGATTTTTGGGACGGGACCGTTGCGGTCTGATGCCGCGCGCAGCGTTGCCCACTCCGCGTGCGCGCCCGCGCGCATCGAACGGAATTTTAGGAACGTGAACGGTCGTTCTGCTTGCCCGATGCGTTCCTGCCGGAAGAGCACGGACCCGCGTGAAGTGCATCGGATGGCGAGCGCGATGGCGAGGAGGAGGGGGCTGGTGATGACCAGGAGGAGCAGCGCGCCGATGATGTCGAACGCGCGTTTCGCGATGCGCCCCCAACCCTCCAGCGGCGTGCGTTTGATCTCCACCAGCGGGACGCCCGCAAACGTCTCCACGCTCACGCGCGTGGTGGAGGCGGCCAGGAGGTCTGCGGCGAACCGTATGGGGATGTGGTGGTCATTGCAGAACACGATGAGATGCTGGAGGCGTGCGGGGTCCGGCGGCGTTGTGGCATCGATAACTTCGTCCACCTTGCGCTTCCGCCAGAGTGCGGTGATTGTCGTCTCCGCGTCGTGGTTCGGGAATGCCGAAAACCGTTCAACGATGCGGAACCCCAAGCTTGGACGGTCGGCAAACGCCGCCGCCAGCGCATCGGCTGCGCGACCGCTGCCGATGAGCGCGATGCGGTGGACGCCGATACCGTGTGCGAACAGTACGCGTTCCACGCCGCGCGCGATGAGGCGCAGGAACGCAACGAACGCGATGGCGAAGAGCCAAGAGGCCAGCACAATGAAGCGCGATGCGAAGAGATCGCGCGAGAAGAAGATGGCGGCCAGGATGAGTGCGAACCCCGTGCTGGATCCCAGCACGATGCGGAGGAACTCCGAGCGCCAGTTGCGCCGCGCAGTTGCGGCGTAGAGGCCGGTGAGTGCAAAAATAGCAATCCACGCGAGCGCAACCGCTGCGGCAATGCGGAAGAATTCGCCGAAGGGGAGTGTAAAGATGACCGGCCGGAGTTCCTCCAACTGCTCAAAGCGGACGCGATACGCCACCACCGCGGCCGCAAGGAGGGCCACGTAGTCCAGTGGAACCAGGAGTGCAGAAATAGTGAGCTCGCTTCGCTTCATAGGAACACGGATGCATCTATCGTCATTTTACATGAACGAACAATACACCGTAGCATAGCGTGGCGGAAAATGCAAGACCCCTTCACAAGGAAGGGGTGGTGCATGCTGCGGGCGGCCTGTAAGCCGAATTCTGTTCCCGCGATGCGGGGGTGATCATCTCTCTGGGCTGCGCATTACTGCGCAGCTCGATGCGGGGGTCATTCCCCTTGCACCGGGTAGGTGTTTGCCACGACGCCCCTCACGGGGCAGTCCCGCGTGCGCTCTTACCGCACGATTTCACCCTTACCACTGCACTGGTCGCATCGTCAGTGGCGGTATCTTTTCTGTTGCGGTCCCCATGCGTGCCGGATGCTCGACACTGCATCGGGATCCTCCCGCCAATGGCGGAAACTCTCCGTGGGCTTGGGGCACCCTGAAGGCGCTAGCGCGATCTCCAGCATGCCGGTATACCCCGTCGCTGTTAGCGACTACCTCCTTCCGCCGGCCTTGCGACCGGTGGGGTGTTCGGACTTTCCTCCCCGATTCAGCAGTGCCAAATCAGGGCGATCACCCAACCACCCGCAGCACCCACACCATAGCATGTGCGTAGCGGTGGGTCAAGGATGATGTGCAGCACGCAGGCGCTACGTTTGCTGGACTACAAGCACGCGTCGGGGGAGTGCGACGATGGCGGAGGCAGCGAGCGCGAGCATGCTGCCGGCGGCGATGATGAAGCTGACGTGGAAGACCTCGGTCAGGAGGATAACCAGTGCGAAGAACACCATCCGTGCCGCCATGCCGAACATGTTGCGGTACATGGACGCGGAGAGCGCGTCTTTGCGTTCGCCGGCCTCCAAGAGGTTGCTGTCCACCGGGAGCGTCACGAGGACGGAGAAGAATCCGACGAGAAAGATAGTCCCGTAGAGAAAGAACGGAGCATCAAATGCGAGTCGGAGTAGCCAGGTGATGGCGATGGCGAGGGAGCCGATGATGATGGAGCGCGTGCGGTAGCGGCGTTCCATGCGGCCCGTGAAGAACGTGACCACGGCGGTGGTGATTGCCACGATGATGGGTACTGCGGCAACGGACTCAATCGTGGTGAAGGTGATGTAAATGAAGAGCGGGAGAATCACGCCCTCGGCAGTAGCATGGATCGCAAAGAGCGACCGCGCGAGGTAGTCGCGCGCGTCGTCCCAGCCCGCAAAGAAAGCGCGGAAGGGGAGCGGGGGCGTGGTGGGGCGATCTGCAATCGTGCGGATGGTGAGCAGCGGGAGCAGGGAGAGCGCGATGATGACGATGCTCATGGCGATGAGCGTCCGTTGGCTGGAGAAGAGCAGCACGGCGGCGCCGATGGCTGGCGCGATGATGCCGCCAACCTGTCGGGCAATCTCCAGTGCGCTCATGTCGCCGGAGATGTTGTCATCGTTCGGGCTGACGCGCATGAAAAAGTAGAGATGCGCAACCCAGTACAGCGCGTCAGAGAGTGCGGCAGCTGCAGCAAGCGCGATGAGGAGCGGCCAGTTTGCCGGAGTGAGTTGGAAGAGGAGGACGAAGAACGCGATTTCTGCCACAAGTCCCGCAGCGATCGTAGGAATGGCGCCGAATCGGCGGGTTGCCCACCGCGCCAGGAGGTTGAGCGGCACGTTGATTGCCATGTACAGCAGATAGAACCGCATGACCTCGCCCATCGTGTAGGACAGGCGGAGCAGGAAGATGGGAATGAAGACCGCGACCAGTGATTGGCCGAAGACGCGAATCCAGACCGCCGTGTCAAAACGGCCAAGTGCGCCGTGGAGCATCCGGGGCGTGTGGAGGAGATGATAGAAGTGGTAGAGCTGCATGATTTCATCGTAGCAGGTAGGCCCTTGACGGTCGTGCACATGGGGTGTACGGTACAAGTGGCATTGCAGGGAGTGCAAGGGGTGTAGCATGCCACAGCAGTTCTTTCGGGATTCCAGTTGGCGTAAACCGCGTGGGCGCATGCCGAAGGCGGAATGGCATCAGCGAGAAATGCGGCGGCTGTATCGCGCGCTGCGCGAGGGGTCGTTCGATTTGGAGCTCGGATGGACCGATGCGGATGTACGCGGGAAGTTCACGCCGACCCGTCGTGGGCGGATACGCATCAATCCATTCCTGTTTGTCATCGACACGCTCATCCATGAGCTGTACCATTACCTCGACCCGCGTGCAGGTGAGCAGGCGGTACGCGATCAAGAGCACGCGGTGTTCTGGGAGATGACGACTGCGCAACGGCGTACCATGTTTCAGCACCTTCAGCGCCGCTGGCTGGAGACCATGGCGCGTTACCGCGCCCGCGGACGCCGCGTGTCGCCCTGTCCGTTCTGCGGCCAGGAGCTTCCGCATCACGATGTTTCGGATGAATGACTGCACGCACCCTCCGAGGAATCTCGGAGGGTGTACTTTTTGTGTCGCTCACGCGACGCAGACAAGGAAGCAGCCCCTCACGAGGAGGGGCTGCGGTACAGGCAGGGGGTCTTGCGCTACGGCGTGCGCAGCTTGGACCCGAAGGCGGGAAGGCCGGGGACGCCGGTGCCGTCGATGGCGTCGGCGTAGCCGTCGCTCCAGACGATGTTGGTCATGCTCGCCTGGAGCTGATCGCCGGTCGTCGCACCCGTGGTGTTCAGGCGGAGGCCGTAGTTGGCGCACATGCCACCCGGGATGAACTGCGTCGGATCGATGGTCATGTTTACGGCGCCTTCGTGGCCATTGGTCGTGCTGCAGGAGAACGCCGCCTCCGATGCGAGGTTGGTCCACGGGACGTTCCGATCGTAGAAGTGGACCACGGACGAGATTCCGCACGCGCTCCAGTCCGATCCGCTCACCGCGCTCGTGGTGATGCCGAAGGCGACCTGGGCGATGGAGAGGTCCTGTGCGCCATCGTTGCAGACGTGCACGTAGAGGACGTCGTCCAATCCCGCCGGATGTGCGCCGCTCGGGGTGTCGTACGTAACCGATACCGACGGGCGCGTGGCGCGGAGCACCTGCGTGCTGCTCTGCCAGCCATCCGTGACGGTGACGGTCTCTGCGGTGTCGGTGTTCTCGAACTCGGCGCCCGCGAACACCATGATCACCTCGTCGCCGCTCTCTGCCGGGCAGATGGGGCCGATGCACGCGGTGTCCACGTTCACGCGGAACTGCTCTTCCGTTCCGTCGCCCACGAAGAACGAGGAGACGCCGTGGAACGTCGCGCAGCCATCCGCGCCCAGCCACTCGTGCTGGAGCTCGCGCTCGATCGGCGTCGCATCGTAGTTCCAGTTCCACTCGAGCGTGACGAAGGGGGCGGCGAGACGGGCACCGACGTTGCAGAACGTCACCTTGCGCATGCGGTGGCTCGCTCCGTCGGAGCGGCACTCGCCCGCGAGGACGGCGTTGCCGGCCGTGTTCGCGATGACGATGCCCGCGGTGGGCGTTGCGTCGCTTGGCGAGCACGTGACGGAGATGTCCGGCGTGACCGTACACGATTCCGTCGAGACGGGGTTGCAGTCGTTGTCGACGCCGCCATCGCAGACCTCGGTGGCGTCGGGATGCACGGCCGGGTTCCCGTCATCGCAGTCGCCTGCGGAGACGGGGTAGCCATCGCCATCGAGATCCGCACGCGCGGTGCAGAAGTCCTTCTCGGCGCAGGCGGGGTCGGCGCAGTCGGTGAGGCCGTTGCGGTCGTCGTCGCTGCTGTTGTCGCAGCGATAGTCCGGCCAGTCCTCGACGCATCCGACATCGCCGGGGACGCCCCACGCCTCGCAGTACTCCGTCTCGGCGCAGAAGCCGTCCGCGACGGCGACCTTGCATCCGACGCTCGGATCGCACCAATCCTCGGTGCATCCGATGCCGTCGTCGCAGGTGAGCTCGTACAGCGCCGGCAGGCACGCGCCGGCCACGCACCGCTCGGGCCCGTTGCACGCGTTGCCGTCGTCGCAGTCGACGTTGTCGTCGCACGCGACGGGCACGTCCGGCTCCGCGGTGTTGCCCTCGACCACCACGGTGACATCGTTCGTCACCTCGACGGTGACGTTGACGTCGCCGTTCGTGGCGGTCGCGGTGGCGTCACCGCCGTTGGCGATGGTGCCGCCGGGCGCGCCGACGGACCGGAGCGCGGCCGCGTCCTGCTGTTCGATGTTCTTTTGCGTGGGCTCCTCGCCGCACGCGGCGAGGCACGAGAGCACCAGGGACAGGATGATCTTCCTCATTTGCAGAGCTCCTCTGGTTGGCAGGGCATAGCCCATGCCATGGGTTGGACTGCTAGAACCGTTTCTTGCTTCTTGGGAATGGACACAAACACGCAAGGACGAAACTCCTTGCTTCTCGAAAGATGGCTCATCTTCCGAAAACCAAGGACTTTCCAAAAAATGGCACGATTATTCATTTTTCTAAACAAAACCCAACAAACCAATATAGCATGAACGCATCGTCTTGTCAAGTATGCGCTTAAATAAAGCAAAAACCGCGCCCGTGCGCGGTGACTGCTTCTCTGCGTGCTTATTGCCACCTTCCTTATCCCCTCCCTCTCCGCGTACTCGGGGGGAGGGAGGGGTGGAATGTATTGTCTATCTCCACATCCTCCCCCTCCCCCGAGTACGCGGAGAGGGGGAGGATCAGAGGGAATGACACGGGCGGTGAGAGTGCGCAAAAAATAACAGGTGAAACACCTCGTTTCACTCGAGACATTCGTAGGGCTAGCGGATGCCCACGCTCTGGCGAACGGCAGTCAGTGTTTGCTGGGCAACTGCGCGGGCCTGCTCTGCGCCGTGCGCCAGCGC
>JAUSKM010000018.1 GCA_030646955.1 bacterium | reverse complement strand
CGCCACTCATTGACGTCGTGAAGGTACCAAACCCCCTCGCCTTGCCCGGGGGTCCCGGTCCAGTCACGTACACGTATACCCTACGGAACATCGGGACGGTTCCCGTATCCGACATCACGATGGTTGGTGATACGTGCAGCCCCGTCGTGCTCGTGTCGGGTGACGACAATGTCAACACGAAGCTCGAGACGAGCGAGACGTGGACGTACCGCTGTTCCACAACGCTCTCCACGACACACACGAACACCATTGTCGCGACGGGATGGGCAAACGGCGTGAGCGCGGTTGATATCGCGAGTGCGATCGTCGTTGTTGGTGCCCCAGTGATCCCGCCGCTCATCCACGTCACAAAGAATCCTCATCCGTTGACGATTGGCGTTGGAGGCGGAGTGGCCACCTATACCGTACGGGTTACGAATCCGGGCACCGTCTCGCTTGGCAATGTTCGTCTCACGGATAATGTCTGCAGCCCAATGCAGTATGTTGCCGGCGACACGAACAATGACACGACGCTTGGCTCCACGGAAGCGTGGACATACACCTGCCAGGCAAACCTCATGGAAACCACGACCAGCACGGTGATTGCTGCCGGTGATGCCAATGGGCTCATCGCGAGAGACCTTGCGATCGCCACCGTGGTCGTCGCTGCTGCCCCGGGTCTCCCGAAAACGGGAGCGGCTCCTATCGGAGGCATCCTCCTGTGGGGTCTCCTCGTGACGGGAGTGGTGGTCGGGACGGTGACGCACGCAACGATGCGATCTGAAAGATTGCATCATGTTGGTGGCCGGATCTCTCGAAAACGGTGAGTGGGGGAGCAGTACTATTGTTCAAGTAAAGGAGAAATGTATGCAGGGATACATCTTGAATATTGAGGAGGAAACGCTTAAGAATTCTGATTTTCGGCGGGTACTGTATACGGCGAAGCACTGTCAGTTGGTGCTCATGAGTATTGCACCCGGTGAAGAGATTGGCACAGAGGTGCACTCACTCGATCAGTTTATTCGCGTTGAGAAGGGCGACGCGCGTGTCATCCTCGACGGGGTTGAGCATGAGCTTCGGGCGGATTTTGCTGTGGTGATTCCTGCCGGGACGCGCCACAATGTCATAAATGTCGGAACAGATTCGGTGAAACTCTACACGCTGTATTCGCCACCGGAGCATCGTGATGGCGTGGTGCATTCAACGAAATCGAGTGTTACCGAAGAGCACTTCGACGGAGAGACAACGGAGTGAGGAAGAGAAACGATGGGGTCAAGTCTGCTCTGTAGAAAACACATTCTTTCTGTTATCCTTGGGTACTATGCCCTCACGTCTCCCCCCGAACCTCCAAGTCCCCCAAGTGTAATCGTGTCGAGTCCACTTCCCTCCATTAGGAGCGCTTTCGCGTCATGTTGGAGCACGCGCGGCTTTTTGAGCAACTCCTTCCGCGCAAGCGCTTTGCCGTCATGCGGCGGCACTTCAAGGCGTACGCCTCCAACTTCCATGGCGCAGCAGAGCTTCGCGCTGCACTCATGAAAACGGAATCGTCAACGGAGGCAGAAGCCGTCGTCCGCGCCGCGGGATTCCTCTCGGCGTAAAGCGGAAGCAGTTATTTTTGGGGCTTGACAAGGCCGCTTTTTGTGCGTACGGTGTTTTCGGACCAATCCGAGGAAAGGTAGTACATTGAAATCCAGCAAACAGGACTGTGAGGCAGCATCTCCTGTGCATGCGCGGCTCACGGCACATGCACTTTCGCGTATCCATGGTCGGTCGAGTATGGTATGGGAGGACGTTGTTGAAGTACTGGATAACGGACGGACGGTACTCGTGGGGGTTGATGCAACCCAATACCGCGCGCATCATAAGCTCTTTTACAGCACCAGGGACGACGCGTTTTTCGTTGCGATCCAGGACGTAACGACGGGTCACGTTATCACCGTGCTGCCATTGGAGTTTGTGCGGTGGAACATCGGTGCCGACATGCGAGGCAGAGCACGTCTGCTCGCTTTTCCGTTTCGTCGACCTACGAGCGCCTGGATTCTGAATTGTCACAGGAGGAGGGGGAAATCACTGAAGGGTGGTCGCTTTGAGCTCACGGCGCGGTTACAATCGTCTGCAGATGGTAAGGAGTTCACGCGGAGTGCGCGCTTCATCATGAAAGGCCATGTTCAGCATCCTGCCGGAAGATTTCTGGAATGGGTGCACGTGTTCACGCGAGAAATTGCCGAACAATACGTTCGACGCGCTGTCATCGTCGGCTTCACTGCCCGCATCCGAGATCGAAACGATCTGCAATGGATTGAGACACTTGACGTCGATGACGAACTCGTCGAATGGTCTACGATCTAACAGTGTTTGTGCCACATCGCGAACGACCACTCTTGAGGGAGTGGTCGTTTCTATTCGTCATATGAAGCCTCGTGCTGGTTCGTCCCGAAGGACATTCCAGCACGAGGATTGAGCGGTCGGGGTGGGCTCTACGGCCGCCCTTAGTAGCCGTTTGACTCGTAGTACTGCAGCTCCTCTTCGAGCGCTCGCTGCTGCTTGTCGCAGCACCATTTGCAGACGTGGTAGACGGGGCCGTGCGTTCCCTCGTCGTAGTCCCGTGTGGAGGTGAGTGCGTTGGTGTGCTCCTTGCACCAATCGCAGTTGCCCGCGCAGTCCTTGCGGCGACGTTCGCGCTCTCGAGTGCCGCACTCGTCACATAGGTCCGCCCACTCCGCCCCGAACGAGTCAGTCTCGCCCTGGACGCGGTGCGTGGCGGGCTTGTAGCAATCGTCGCATGCCTGGCCATCGGGCACCCTGCGAACGGAACCCGGCAGTGTCGTGGTGTCGAAAGATCCGGTTACGTGTGCCACGGTCTCCTCTCCTTTGTCGCCTGAAACAATGTCGGCCCCACTGAGGCCAGACACTCCATCGTTGCACATTCTTGCTTAAAAGTCAATGATTGCTGGGCAACATATTTTAAAACCATTTATAATAAGCGATGTGGATGGGTGCAGACACACTGCGAGGTTTCTAGGATGGACTCTTGCTTACTGCAATATGAAAAAAACAGCGAGCGATCTCGTTTGGTTGCTGATGGGGTTGACCGGGAGCGCGCCGTGCACGCTTGCGTGTGAGAATGGCGAACTGACGCTGACGCTTCTTGAGGGAGGGGCGCTGCATCGTGAACAGCTTCGCGATCTTGAGAATGTTGCGCACGTTCCTGATCTTTCTGATCGTGTTGAGCGAGGGGAACGTGTGGAACTTTTTCGCGCGCCTATCGTGAGCGTTCGCGCGGCGTACCCGTGGTACTCCTTTGGCGCCGGATGCAATCTTGTTGTGGGCGGTACCCGGTATCGTCTCTCCTTCCTGCAACCACAGAACACGCTGACGCGCGACGAGTCCATCAGCGGTCTTGCGAACACCGCCCAGAGCATCGCCGGCGGTCGTGCAAGGGGGAAGGCGTGGCGGCAGCGTCTTCGTGTCGATGCGGAGCGCGCATCGTAGGACATTGTGTTCTATGCTGGCATCCCAGTTCCCACGACGTACATTCATGGTGTTGTTGAGCACCTTTACTCTTTTGATGCAGACACGGAGCGGGTGCACATCGGAAGAAATAGGAGTATGAACGCACACGTCGCTTTTCTTTTTTCGAAGTGGTCGCTTGCGCTTGTCTGTGTGTGGTTTGGGATCCTCAAGATGCTGGATATGAGCCCGGTTAAGGACATCGTCTTTGACGCGACGCCGTTTCTCACAGCGATTCCGTACGGCTTCCTGGTGCTTGGGATTGTTGAGGTGCTCATGGGTGTTGGATTGCTTTTCCGCCGGACAGCGCTTGTTGCGGCGATGCTGGTGGTAATACACCTTGCCATTGCATCACTCGCCGTCCTCATGCATGGCATGGCCTGGGAACCGTGGTTCCCGATGCTCTCCGTTGCGGGTGAGTTTGTGATCAAGAATCTGGTACTCATCGCGGTGGCGTTGATGATCGTCGTCGATGAACGCGAAGCACAGGCGCATGCTCAAGCGCGCGCGAAAGCGTAGCATGACGCTCGTAGCTTCACACATCATTCAAAAAACTTGAGTACCATGTAAACGTGTACTCATATCAACGACAGTATCTATGGCCAAAGGAAAATACGTTGATGGGTTTGTCATCCCCATCCCGAAGAAGAATACGGACGCATACAAAAAAATGGCACGGGGAGCGCGTGCGGTATGGATGCGATTTGGTGCACTTGATTATAAGGAATGCATCATTGACGACCCCAAGCCACCGTACGTTGCGTTTACCTTCCCTGCAATGGCAAAGGCAAAACCAGGCGAGGTCGTGTGGTTCTCGTTCATCGTCTACAAATCACGGAGACATCGCGACGCGGTGAACAAAAAGGTGATGGCGCACTTTGAAAAGAAGTACGGCAAAAACATGACGAACATGCCTTTTGATATGAAGCGTTTATCATACGGCGGCTTCAATGTTGTGGTGGGTGTGTAAACGCGTTTGGAATGTAACTCTGGTGCTTGAAGGTGGTTACTTGAGTATGATCTAGCCGTTACACGCATGAGCAGAACACCCAAGGAATTCCATGGCGATCGGAAGGTGGGGAGGAGTTTTCTGAACGTTATTGATATTTGCGTTCGGAATTTGCTTTTGCCGCGTGTCCCGCAGTGGTGTGAGACGTACCACCTCACGCTCCTTACAATTTTGTGGAGTTGCCTTGTGGTGATTGCTGGGTGGTTGGCGGGCGACAATATTCAGTGGCTCTGGCTTTCCTCGGGCGCGATCGTGCTACAGTACGTTACCGATCTCCTCGACGGCGCGGTGGGTCGCGCGCGGAACACCGGCCTTGTGAAGTGGGGATACTTCATGGATCATTTTTTGGATTACGTGTTTCTGTGTGCAATCGTCATCGGATACGCGTTTCTTTTTAAAGAGCAATACGCGTATCTCCACCTCGCACTTCTCGCTATCTATGGTGCGTTCATGGTGAACGCATTCTTGGCGTTTGGAGCTACGAATGCCTTCCGCATTTCTTTCCTTGGCATCGGTCCAACGGAAGCACGGCTGGCATTCGTAACGATCAACACGTTGCTCATTGTGTTTGGACGCACGTTCCTCGCGCCATTTATTCCGTGGCTGATCGGGGTGGCGATGCTCTGTTTAGTGATCGTCGTCTATCGCACGCAGCGGGTGATTTGGAATGTGGATATGCAGGAGAAACGGAGCGCATGACGAATGAGGTGGAAGAAGCGGATCAGAAAACGCATGCGCGGAGTAACGATGCGCTGCGAACATGGGTTTGCATACCGGCCGCGCCAGTAAAACCGCACCATGAAAAAAGCAATGGTCAGCAAAGCAATGGCTGCCGGTGTGGTTCACCGTGTATCGGCAGATGTACGGAGCGCTCTTGTTACTTCTCAAGCGGCGCTTGCGGCGTGGGAGGATATCACGCCGCTCGCACGGAATGAGTGGCTCTGCTGGATTGCGGATGCCAAGAAAGAGGAGACGCGGAATCGTCGGATCGAGCGGACGCGCCAGGAGTTAATTGCGGGGAAGCGCCGGCCCTGCTGTTGGCCTGGCTGTCCGCATCGGTGAACGGCGCGTTGCCGCTCTCCCGTGTTATTGTAGATGCGTATGAAATATCTCTATCGCAGCGAAACGCACAAGGTGATGTTTGGGGTTTTGGGTGGGTTGGCGGAGTACTTTGTCGTGGACCCGGTGGTGCTGCGGGTTCTGTTTATCGTTGTAATGTTTGTCACCGGTGTGGTGCCGCTCCTCCTTGCGTACCTCATTGCGGCGCTCATCATCCCGCGTCATCCAGTCTCATAGGACGGTAAAGGCGCACCCGGATAAGGGTGCGCCTTTGGATATATGGTACCGAAACGCTACATGACGAAGCCGCAGCCGCAGGCACCACAGGAGCAAACGAGCCACCCACATTGCCCGCATGACGCATCACAGGCGCTGTTGAGGGTACGTTTGCACTGGTAACAATGCGTCCTCCGTACCCCATCGCTTCCGCGTGTATTTGGTGCAACGGTTCCTGCGTCGGGTGGTGGATGCGGAGCGTAAGGGCGCACCTGACGAGCGCGATCGAGTTTTTCGGATCGTCCCTGGTCTGCAGCGGCCTGTTCGATGACGCCAGTAAGCGAAGTTGGTACGCCCACATGCGTCTCGGCATCCACCCAACCCAGCAACGTGAGCTTGTATCGCTTGCCCGCGATTTCAACAATGAAATTCGTTTCTGTATTTACCACGACCCTTCTCCTTCTTCAAGTTAAAGAACACACGACTTACAATACTTCCGGAACCCCTGCTCGTCAAGTGTTTCGTACGAGCTTGACGGGGACTGCACGATAGTGCACGATGGGTGCGCGGAGCGCATACACTCTGGCAAAGGAGGAAGGGATGCAGACGACACTGCGGACCATCTACGGCGATGCGCAGGCTCGGCGGCAGCGACCAAGCGTGGTGCTCCTCTCACCGCACGATGGTCCGATGGAATGGTTTGTGGGGGAGTGCCCCGCACTGCTCGCAGCGTGTCCCGCGGACGCAGAAACCCTGGCGCGATTCTGCGCGCTGGAGCGGGACGTGGGCGCTACGGCACTTGCGCACCGTATTGCCACGCTGCTGGTAGAGCGAGGCGTTGTGCGGGTGGATGTCGTGGAGGTGTGTCTCCCGCGCGGCATCGTGGATGGTAATCGCCTGACCGAACGCGCGTTGCGCAACATCTTTCCTGCTGATGCGTACCCAGACCTGGTGCGGTACCTGCACGCGTCGCACGCGAGTGTGCTCACCAGCGTCCGTGAGTCCCTCGCACTGCTGTCACCCACGGGGATTTTCGTGGACGTACACACGATGGCGCCGTACACTCCAGCGGTTGACCCGCAGTCGCCCACGGAGACCATCGCAGAACACCCCGATGCGCTGCATCACGTCATCGAAACGTGGACGAATCGCGCGCGGTGGCGGGAGCGTCGGCATGTGGACGTGGTGACGCGTCTTTCCGGGACGGATGCGCTCCTGGCGGACCCGCTCCTTCGTGTGGCGCTGGTGCGATATCTCTCCGAGCACGAGGTGCCCTGGCGTGAGAACCTGCCGTACCCCACTGCGGAGCATGTGTTGACCACGCACTACCTGCGTCAACGGCGAGGGGTTGCTATCGATGTACCCAAAGACGTGTTGGGTGCGACGCCAGCAGAACACGAATCGTTCGATCTCCTGGCGCCGACCATCGATGCACAGCGGGTTGGGCGCATCGCGGAGCCCGTTGCGAGTGCCATCATTGAGGCATTGGGACGGCAGTAGCTCGTCCTCATCCAGACAGCGGCCACATGTGTGGCCGCTGCGTTCTTTTCCTCCTTGCTCGGCGCGTCACCCATGCGCCATGGACGAAAACGTAGGGTGTGATACATTAGAATCTCGCGATACTTTTCTCACGTATTTTTACACATGCTCTATGGCCAACATCAACGTGTACGGCATGCCAATGGGAACGTCGTTTCGCGTCCATTGGGCGCTTCACGAAATGGGGCTGACGTACGAGACTGTTTCCGTACAGTTTGCAAAAGGGGAGCACAAGGCTCCTTCGTTTTTGGCGATGAATCCGATGGGGCAGGTGCCGGTCATTGATGTGGATGGATTTGTGTTGCCCGAGTCCGTGGCGATCACGCAGTACCTCGCCCTGAAGTTTGCCCCGGCGATGCTGGGCGCAACACCAGAGGCGCAGGCACAGGCGTTGCGGTGGGCGCTCTGGTGCATGATCAACCTCAATCCTGCGTTGAGCACCTTGGCATCCGTCCGATGGACGGGGAAGGAGCTGTCCCCGGAGGTGAAAGAAGAGAAGATGGCCGTCTTAGCGCGGCTGCTGCCGATTCTGGATGCGCAGCTTGCGGGGAAAGAATATCTATTGGGTGAGTTTGGGATTGCGGACGTGAACGTGCGCCCGACGCTACAGTACGCCGAGATGGCGGGTGTAGATTGTGTGGCCTATCCGAATGTTGCGGCATGGATGGCGCGGTGCGCTGCGCGGCAAGCGTACGTTGCTGCAAAGGGACCTGTTGCATGACGAATGCACTCACGATTACTGACGTCCGTAAGACGTACAAGAACGGGACTGAGGCGCTGAAGGGCGTCAGTTTTGGTGTGCGCGGTGGTGAGATGCTGGCGTTGCTTGGCGCGAACGGCGCAGGGAAGACGACGCTCATTGGCATCCTGTGCGGGCTGGTGACCAAGACCGGCGGCAGCGCCGAGGTGTTCGGTGTCGATATTGATGCGCATCCGGAACAGACCCGAAGTATGATCGGCGTGGTGCCGCAGGAGTTCAACTTCAACATCTTTGAGCGCGTGGGCGATATCGTCATCGACGCCGCCGGCTACTACGGCATCCCGCGATCGGTTGCGGCGCCGCGCACGGAGACCATCTTGAAACGGTTGGGGTTGTGGGACAAACGCGACGCGGTTGGCCGGACGCTCTCCGGCGGCATGAAGCGCCGCCTGCTTATCGCGCGCGCGTTGGTGCATGAGCCCAAGCTCCTGCTTTTGGATGAGCCGTCGGCAGGCGTGGATGTGGAGCTGCGTCGCGGGATGTGGGAGTTCGTGGTGGATCTCAACGCGCACGGAACCACCATCATTCTGACCACGCACTACCTGGAAGAGGCGGAGCGGCTCTGCAAGCGCGTGGTGATCTTGAAACGGGGGGTCGTGGTGCAGGAAGGGGAGATCGCGGAGCTGGTGCGGGCATCTGGTGCAAAGAACCTGGAGGATTTCTACCTGCGTGTATGACCAGCGCTGCCTTCGTGGGGTACGGAACCATCGTGCGGAAGGAAACCGTGCGCATCGTTCGCATTTGGACGCAGACAATTCTCCCATCCGTCATCTCGCAGACGTTGTACTTCGCGATCTTCGGTGGTATCGTCGGGGCGCGGATCGGGCACATGGGCGGATCCAGCTACACCGCGTTCCTGGTGCCCGGCTTGGTGATGATGTCCGCGATCACCAATGCGTTCAGCAACGTGGCGAGTTCGTTCTTTGGTGCCAAGTTCCAGCGCTCCATCGAGGAGATTCTCGTCTCGCCCATGAAGCCGTGGGCGGTACTGGCGGGGTACGTTTCCGGCGGCCTCGTGCGCGGCGTCGCAGTTGCCGCAGCGGTATTCCTGGTCTCGGTGGCGTTCGTGCGGCCGCACGTTACCCATATGGGCGCGCTCATCTTCTTCATCTTCGTGACCTGTCTCATTTTCTCGCTCCTGGGATTCTTGAACGGTTTGCTCGCCAGGAAATTTGACGACGTGGGACTGATTCCTACCTTCGTCCTTACGCCGCTCACGTACCTGGGCGGGGTGTTCTACGATCTCAATGTGCTGCCACCATTCTGGCGCGCGGTCTCGCATGCAAATCCCATTGTCTACATGATCGATGGATTCCGGTTTGGATTCACCGGCACCGCAGTAACGTCCGTGCTGGGGAGCGCGGGGATCTTGGTTGTTGTTGCGGGCGTCCTCATCGTGCTCACCCTCGCATTGTTGCGTCGTGGTTTTGGGCTCAAGCAATAGAAGTGCGCACGGATTTTGGCATCGAGCAGCAGGCGGTTGACGAGCAACGATGCTCCATTGAGGGGCGTTCCTTTGCAACGGCTCTTCTTTTTTGTACACACTGCGTGGTACGATGGAGGTGTCATGCGCGAGGTGTTTCGGCATTTCGCTTGCAACCGAGAGCACTATCGCCACTATGCGTTTTGGAAAAAAGAAGGACAGCGTCAAGAAGGGGAAGCAGGAAACGCCGCATGCAGCGGGGAAGGGTGGTGCGGTGAAGGTGCCTTCTTCCTTCACGGCGTTCGGCGATGAGGTACGCATGCTCATGGCAGAGCATGCAGCAACGGAGAGCGCGGAGGATTGGCCAATTGTGAAGATTGTGGACGACCTTCTCGTGCTTGCGCATGGGCACGGTACTTCGGATATCCACATCGAGCCGTACGAGGAGCGTACGCTTATTCGGTTCCGTATTGATGGCATCCTGCACGATGTTGCGGAAGTCCCGCGTGCTCTTCATGATCTTTTGACGACGCGCGTGAAGATCCTCTCGCGGCTCCGGACGGACGAGCATGCGGCGGCGCAGGACGGGAAACTGCGATTCCCCGTGAACGGAGATAAGGTAGACGTTCGCGTGTCTATCGTGCCGGTCATCCATGGAGAGAAGACAGTCCTCCGTATTCTCTCGGAGAGCGAGCGTGTCATCGCGTTGGATACCATCGGGTTTGCGCCACATGATCTTGCCATCATCCAGCGGAACATCCAGCGACCGTGGGGGATGATCCTGGCAACCGGTCCCACGGGTTCCGGGAAGACGTCGACGCTCTACGCGGCGCTCAAGGTGCTCAACAGCACGGATGTGAACATTTCGACCATTGAGGATCCGGTTGAGTACGAGATGGAGCGCGTGAACCAGATTCAGGTGAATCCGAGAACAGAGCTCACCTTCGCGAAGGGGCTTCGCTCCATTGTCCGGCAGGACCCGGACATCATCATGGTTGGCGAGATTCGCGACGAAGAAACGGCGAAGATTGCGGTGAACTCTGCGATGACGGGCCACCTCGTCCTCTCGACGCTGCATACGAATGACGCGGCAACGACGCTCCCGCGGCTCGCAGATATGGGAGTACCGCCGTTTCTCATCGCATCCACGGTGAGCGTGGTCATCGCACAGCGGTTGGTGCGGCGCGTGTGCGAGCAGTGCACGGAACAGCGTGCGGTGGACGCGGGGGTGCTTGCCGTCGCGCGGGAGCAGCTCTCCCCGGCCATGCTGAAAACGTACGGGTTTGGCGCGGCGAGCGCGACCGCGACGTACGGGAGGGGGTGCGGGGAATGCCAGGACAGTGGATATCGCGGACGTACCATGATTGCGGAGGTCATGGAGATGACGGACCCAATTCGCGCGATGATTATGTCACGCGAGAACGCATCCGCCATTGCGGCGAAGGCCGTCAAGCTTGGCATGACGACGATTGCGGAAGATGGGCTCCGCAAGGTGCAGGCGGGCGTCACGACCTTGGAGGAGCTGCTGCGCGTTGCGCAGGAGTAATTAAGGAGTACCTCGATTCCATGCCCGCCACTCGTTCCACTGCACGACCACCGTCACCGGCGACAGCGCCCCGCGCCGCCGTTCCGACCGAGGCTTCGCAACCCAAGCGGCGACGGTCATGGGGGACGGTGTCGCGGAAGGATGTGCTCTTGTTCACCAAGAGCATCGTCGTCCTGCTCCACGCGGGGTCGACGGTGCTCGAGTCCATTACCGTGTTGCGCGACCAAGCGAAAGGGCATTGGCGCGATGTGCTGACTGATATCCGCGACCATGTGGAGCGGGGGTTCCCGTTGGGCGATGCGCTCCGGCACGAGCCGAAAGCGTTTTCTTCCATCTACGTGAGCATCGTGGAAATTGGGGAGCGTTCTGGGACATTGGAGGGGAATTTGAAATATCTCGCGATGCAGTTAGCGAAGCAAGACGCAATCCGCCGCCAGGTGCTTGGCGCGATGACGTACCCGATCATCGTGATGTCCGGAACGCTCCTCCTCGGTGCAGCCGTGGTCATCTTCGTCCTCCCGAAACTCACGCGGCTCTTCCAGAGTTTTGACGTCGCGCTTCCGCTCTCCACGCGTATCCTCCTCGGCATTGCGACGTTCACATCCGCACACGGATCATGGGCAATCCCCACGTTCTTCGGCGGTCTCGTGTTTTGCGTCTGGGCGTTGCGGCGTCCCGCAGTACGGCCGATCACGCATCGGCTCATCCTCCGTCTACCGGTTGTGGGTGCCATATCGCGGCATGTGAATCTCGCCCTCTTTTGCCGAACCCTGAGCGTCCTCCTTCGCACCGGCACGACCATTGACGACGGGCTCGCCGCCTGTGCGGCAACGGTGCCGAACGTGCGATACGCTGTGTTTTTGCGGACAACGTACGAGCAGGTGAAGGGGGGCTCCACGCTCGCGGACTCGCTTCGGCAGCAGCCGCGCCTCTTCGCGCCGACGGACGTGCAGATCCTCCAGGTTGGCGAAAACTCCGGGACGCTGATGGATTCATTGGACTACTGCGCGGAGTACCACGAAGAAAACGTGCAGACGATTACGAAGTCGCTCGCGACGATCCTTGAGCCCTTCATTCTCCTGATCCTCGGCGGTATGGTCGCCACCCTCGCACTTTCGATTATCACGCCGATTTACTCCATTACACAGCAGTTCCGGAGGTAGCATGCGTTCCGCGTTCACATTGATTGAGGTACTGCTCGTCATTGCACTGGCGAGCGCGCTTGTTGTAGTGAGTATCCCGATCATGACGTCGCTCCAGACGTTCTCCGCGGTAGCAGCAGTGCATGGGCCGCTCCTCGGCGATCTTCGGCTTGCGGCGCTCCGTGCGGCCACGGGATACGGCGCGCGCGGCATGTATCTTGAGGTGAGTCGCTACACGATCTATGTGGGAAACGCGTACGCGACGCGCGACCCATCGCGAGACGTGGTGGTTGCGTTGGACAGCGGCGTGACGATGGAGCTCCGCGAGTTTGCGGGCGGGAGTGGGCCGCTTGACCTGCGCTTCGCAGCAGGCACCGGTGCGCCGAGCGATACGGGAACTATCGCGGTGCGTCATACGACCGGACGCACGGAGTTCCTCGCGATCCGTCCGTCGGGACTCATAGAGGAGGTGCGGAGCGGAACGGTGGTATTGGCTGCAGAAGGGGACGCAACGCTCTCGGCGAGCGCCCCGAGCGTGAATGCGGGAGCCACAACGCAACTTGAGGCGTATCCATGGCAACCGTCGAACACCCGCCGGAGTGTGTTGCGATTTTCGCTCTCCGCTGTTCCGCGCGGTGCCACGGTGAGCGGCGCGCGACTCACGCTGCAAGCAACGCAGACGTACGGCGCATCGCGAACGATTGCACTCCACCGGGTGACGAAGCCGTGGGATGAGGGGGCCGTGACGTGGCAGCATACCGGTGCGCAGTTCTGGGATGCTGCGGGCGGGGATTTCACGGCGATGCCATCCGCCAGCGCGACGTTGACGTGGAGCGGGTCACTGCCGCTCGCCACCTTCACGGTGACGGCTGACGTTCAGCGGATCGTGGACGGGACGGCGGAAAACAACGGGTGGCTCCTCAAGGATGCATCGGAAGACAGCTCGCAGGCCTACTGGTTTTTCTCGTCGCGTGAGGGAGAGACGGCGCCGCGGCTGGAAGTGGACTATGCGTTTTAGTACCTCTCGTCCGTTTGCCATCGACTGTCGCGCTCCGCGCGCAGGACAGATGCTCATCGAGGCTATCCTCGCCCTTGCGCTCCTTGCGGTTGTCGTTGGTGGGTCATTGACCGTCGGATTGCGGTCGTTCGATGTACTGGAGCGGTCGCGCGATACGCTGACGGCTGCGACAGTCGGCCAGGAGAGCATTGAGGCGCTCCGCGCGCTTGCAGCAGGATCATGGGAATCTCTTGCGGACGGCACCTATGGCCTCGCGCGCGGGAGCGGCGGATGGTCGCTCGTGCCGTCGCCGGACGTCGTTGACAATCGGTACACCCGTACGATCACGGTGGTGTCGGTTTTCCGGGACGCGGCGTGTGCGCTCGCGCAGAGTGGAACGTACGATCCCGATGCGAAGCGTGTAACGGCAACGATCGCATGGGCGAGCGGCGGTGCCACCCGAACGCGGATGTTCACCACGCACGTTGCCAACTGGCGTGGAGCAGGAATGCTCTGCAGCGCGACAGAAGCGGGATCGCTGGTCATTGATGTGAGCGGGGCGTGCATCGGCGGCGAGCAGAAGCAGTTGGAGGGTGTCGTGTTCCGCAACATCGGATTACGCGACATTACGGTTGACCGCCTCACACTATCCTGGGTGCTGGGGGATGGGACGAGTCCGGGAAACATTCAGAGTGTGAAGGTGGGGGGGCAGGACGTATGGCACGCGACATCTTCCGGCGATTGGAGTCCGCACGGCGCGCAAGTGTCCGGTACCGAACTCGCCATCGCGAACGTGACAATCGCCGCGGGCAGCGCAGCGGAGGTGGATCGTTTCCGATTCGATCGGAAACTCGCCGCCGCCGCGTTCACGCTCGCAGTACGCATGCTTGATGCGTCCACGGATGCCGAGTCGACGACGTTCCTCACGAACTGCGACTGAGTATGTCTATCCGCCCACTGTCCATCGGCCGCCGAACGAGACGCTCAGGATTCACACTCCTTGAGGTTGTCGTCTACCTCGGCATTGTCGTATTGGTGACGGTGCCAGCAACGACAATCGCGTGGGTCTTCATCCATGACGCGGTCGCGCAGGAGCGCGTTGCGGAAGTGGACGCAGTTGGCGCGTTTGCCCTCACTGCGCTCCAGCGACATCTACGCAGCGCACAGGTGCTGGATACGGTGACGGTGTACGATGTCCACCCGGGGACGCTCGCGTTCACTCGTGGCGACGGCATGCGCATCGTGCTGGATACTGCGCAGCGAGACGTCCCCTTTGGGGGGCAAACCGTCACGGTTCGGAAGCTCCGCGTTCAGGAGGGGAGCGGACCCGCCCTTGATCTCACGAGCGACGCGGTGGACGTGACGCAGTTTATCGTTCGCAATCGGACAACCGCCGGCATGACCAGCATCGAGGTGACACTCGGCCTTGCGGCAGTGAATCCCGGTGACGACACGAGGTATGGCGCGCAGCGTACATGGACAACCGCCGCAACGTTTCGCCGATAACATCCCTATGGACCACGCACGCGACGCTCGCAATGATCCGCACGGCTTTGTGCTCACCTTGGTTGTGCTTGTTATTGCGACAGCATTTGTCGTGCTGGCCGTTGGCGCGTCCTTTCGCACGCTCACGCAGCTCGATATCAGCGTGACCGCTGCCGAGGGCGGCGTTGCGGCGTCGGCCATTGATGGCTGCGTTGAGGAAGCACTGCTGCAACTTCGTCGGGACGCAGCGTATGCTGGCGGCAGCACGACGATCGGGGACGCGGCATGCATCATCGTCGTGAGCGGGAGCGACGGGTGGAGGACGGTGGCCGTCACTGGTACGATTGGCTCCATATCGCGGGCGGTCACTGTGGGCGTTGCAATGAGTCCGTTTGTATTGACGTCGTGGAGTGAATGAAGGAGGCGGACAGCACCGCGCGGCGTGCGCGACGCGCGGTGCTGTTCTGCTCTGTGGATAACCATCTCCGCCGCAATGGCGGTATGCTGAACACAGAGACCGTGTATTCACTATCCCTTCTCCGTATGCGCAGGAGCGCTTTTACGCTGGTGGAGCTGCTTATCGTGATCGCGATTATTGCGATCTTGGCGGTAGTGGTATTTGTGACGCTCGATCCGTTGACGCGTTTCCAGGACGCGCGAGATTCGCAGCGGTGGTCGGACGTGACGGCGGTACTCGAGGCGTCGAAGTTGGATCAGGTGGATCGCGACGGTGCGTACCTCGACGCTATCGCGAACCTCGCGGCCGGGTCGTACTACGTTGTCGGAACGTGCGCAAGCGGCGCGAACACGACGTGTACTGCGCAGACGACGCAGGCCGCGTGCGCGGATCTCACGGGGCTCGTTGGAGCGGGGAAGATTCCTGTAATCCCGAGCGACCCGAGCACGGGGACGGACGCGAATACCGATTACTACATCATGCGAACTGCGACGGGCGCGCTCACGGTTGGCGCGTGCGACCCAGAGAACACGCCGGCAGGCATCTCGGTGCAGCGCTAGGAATGGAGGTGGGACATAGATCGGCCATTGATTGAATCGCGTGCCACGCGAGCGCTCCTCTGATGGGGCGCTCGCGTTTGGCGTGCCGACAATTGGTTTGGTATTGATACGAATAAAGTGCTATGTTAGGATGTCTTGAGGAGACATCCTTTTTTGTTTTGCCGGATACGCTATGGCGAATGATCATGTTGTACTGCGGTTCAGCGGAGTGACGTTTGGGTACGGGGAGCAGAAGCCCATCCTAGATGCGGCCAGTTTTTCTGTTCGGAATGGTTCGCGGATTGCGCTCATGGGGCAGAACGGCGCGGGGAAGACCTCGCTTTTCACGTTAATCCTGGGGCAACAGCAGCCAGCGGAGGGAACGATCTCGGTCACCCCGCCGGATGCAACCGTGGGCATTGCGCGACAGGTGATGGTTCCCGAGCACCGCGACCTCACGGTGCGCGAGTATTTTGCGTTGGCGTTCCGCGAGGTGCCGGGGAATTTGGACCAACGCATCGCGCGAGTGCTTGCGGTGGTGCAGCTTTCCTGCGATCTCGACAAGCAGGTGCGTGCGTTTTCCGGCGGCCAGCAGGCGCGACTCCTTCTGGCGCACGCGCTGCTGGAGGATCCGGATATCCTGCTGTTGGATGAGCCGACGAACAACCTGGACCAGGAGGGTATTGATCACCTCACCGGTTTTTTGATGATGTACGAGAAGACGGTCATCGTCATCTCGCACGACGCGGAGTTCTTGAATACTTTTACGGACGGCGTGCTCTACCTGGATGTACATACGCACACCGTGGAGCAGTACGCTGGCAACTACTACAACGTGATGGAGGACATCACACAGCGCCTGGAGCGCGAGCGACGGCAGAACGCGCGGGCGGAGATGGAAATTCGCAAGAAGCGTGCGCAGTCCGAGGTGTTCGCGCACAAGGGCGGGAAGCTGCGTGCTGTTGCGAAGCGCATGCGTGAGGCGGCCGAGGAGGCGGAGGAGGGCATGGTGGACGTGCGGCGCGAGGATAAGACCATCCGCCCGTTCACGATTCCCGTGCAAGAGTTTGACACCTACACGAACGGCAGAATTCTGGAGCTGGGGACGGTCACGGTGCTGAAAGATGGCGATCCAGCACCGCGGCAACTCGATCGCATCTTGCGCAAGGGAACGCATATCGTGCTGGCGGGTCCAAACGGGATCGGGAAGACTACCCTCCTGGATCGCATTGCGCACGGGAAGGAGCCGGGCGCGACCATCGGGGATGGGGTGCGGGTGGGGTACTACCGCCAGGACTTCTCCATGCTCGACGGCGCGCAGACGGGGTACGAGTGCCTTGCGGGGGTCATGGCGCAACCAGATGAGCACATCATTCGTTCAACAGCTTCCGGATTTCTGTTGGACGGGCGCGCGTTGGGCAACGAGATCGCGCGGCTCTCCGAAGGACAGAAGGGTCTGTTGGGTATGGCGCGCCTCATGCTCATGCGTCCGGGCCTCCTGTTGCTGGATGAGCCGACCAACCATATCAACTTCCGTCACCTCCCCATCATCGCGAAAGCGCTGGATGCGTACGAAGGTGCGATGATTCTGGTGAGCCACATCCCCGATTTTATCGCGCAAGTACGCATTGATGAGACGATCGATTTACGCGCATAGGATATGAACCTGCTCGTGCTTGCTGATCGTGCGCCTTCCCGATCCATCCGTCAGATGATAGGAGAGACGCCGGTGGATGCTATCGTGACGCTCGGTGATCTCGAGCTGCAACAAATTCGTGAGTTGGAGTCCATCACGGAGATTCCGAAACTCGGTGTGTACGGAAATCATTGTTCTGGCACATACATGGATGCGCTCGGGATTCAGAATTTGCACCGTGCTACTGTCACCGTACAGGGAGTCATGTTTGGCGGCTTCGAGGGCAGCGTTCGTTACAAGGATTCTCCGTTTGCGAAGATGTACACGCAGGAGGAGGCAAGCGAGATGCTTCGCGTCTTCCCTCGCGTTGATGTCATGGTGACGCACTGCCCGCCGTTCGGCATGAATGACGAGCCAGGCGAACTCGCACACGAGGGTTTTCGCGGCCTACGTGACTACCTGGAACGCGAGCGACCAAGGTATCTGCTCCACGGGCATACCTCCCCCAAAGCGTCGGAACTGGTGACGCAATTTCAGGGAACGGAGATTGTTTACGTGTTTGGAGAACGGGTTGTTGTGATCGCGTAATCCGCTCAAGAGGGGAACAAAAAACAAGAATGAGCCCCTCCAGTGTGTGCTGGAGGGGCGTGGTGTGCGTGGCGCGCTAATGCCAGGTGCTTGCGCGGTGAGGCGCGGGATTGGTGCCTTGGACGTAGCGCGGGTACGCGGTATCCGGGAGGTCGCGTCCCGTGGTGAGCGGAGCAAAGATGAGGGGAGCGATCTCTGCGGGGACGGCGAGCATCGTGCCGGTTGCACACGGCCACGGCGGATGGTGCGCATGTGACGCATCCGCCCATCGGTTCCATGCGGTCGGCGTGAGCTGGTACGAGAGGTAGGAGTCACGCGGGTCCGCGTCCGGCAGGGCAAGCACCGGGGCGAATCCACCGTAGAACAGGTTCACGAAGCAGAGGCCCCCACCGTACACCATCGCGATCGCGCAGTACTCGCCACCGATGCGGCAGTCCAGCGTTGGGGTGGTGAGCGGCTCCACGAGCAGCCACTCGGTGCGCTCCGGCGGCAGTGACAAGCGGAGGGGTGCGGTGGTGACAGCCGGCGCCGGCGAGAACGTGCCACAGATCTGGATGCGATCCGCAGGCGAGGTTTCGTCCGGTGCCGAGCACGTGCAGCCCTCGTCACAGCTTGGAATCGGATCGCGGCGTTGGTTCATGGAGAACGCTGCCACCACGAGCGCGACCGCAACGAGCATCGTCGACGTCAGCTTCACGAGCACCTCCTCTCTTGTCGGTTGCAAGGAACAGCTCCTCGTATTTTCCAGCATACGAATTACCATGGAGTTCGTCAATATTGCTCGTATTTGTGTGGTCTCTGCGGCCATGCGATACTAGCTGTGCTATACGCACCATGTTCAGCGCATCGTTCATGGTAAGACGACGTTCCAACGTCGTCTTGAGGGAGTCCTCGACCGAAGGATCCCGTACGGTTCATGGGAGGTGTGGGGTCTCTTGCTCTGCAGACCTCGCTCGGGATGGCGCAGGAACGCCACTTCGCGGGTTCGCAATGACGGAATACGGAATACGGGGCGATGTTTTTCATTTTTTCTACAGGCCAAACAGCAACCATACCGTATGATCGAACTCACGCCCGCGGTGCGACGTCGCATTGTTTTGGGTGTCGCTGTGGTTGCGGTAACCTATTTTGTGCTGCGCGAGTGGACGCGTGTCGGTGAAGAGTTACCGGGACTTGGTACGTCCTTGTTCATCCTGGGCATGCTTGCGGTATTTGGTGCATTTGCATACGCGAGCAAGCGCGTGGTGCATCGGGAGGCCTGGCTGCTTGCGATTCCTATTGTGATCCTGGCGGTTGACATGACGTTGTACGCAAATCCTGCTGTGTTGATGTTGGGAACGCTGGGTGCGATCGGATTACTCGTAGTGTTCATCGTCCACCTCCTCTCTGATCACATCCGCCTACGCAGCGCGTTCTGGGTAGGCGTCTTTGGGCCATTCGCGTTTGCGCCGCTCGCGCTCCGCGGAACTCATGCGGCGGTGATCGAAGCGATCGGACATCGGCGAGGGGAGCGATCGAGGATTGTGTATGGCATCATCGCGGGCGTGGTCATCGCCATTCCCTTTCTTGCGGTATTCAGCACGGTATTCATGGAGGCGAATGCGGCGTTTAGCGGGCTTGTTGACGGGGTGCTCGCATGGACCCATGTGTATGCTATCGATGATGTATCGGGCTGGATTATGCGTGCGGCGCTGGCGGTACTCCTTGGGGGATTTGTCGGTGGATTGGTATTGTTTCCCGCAAAGCAACATCGGACGTTCAATGTTCGCGTTCCCGCGGTGACTGCCACAACGTTCTTTGTGCTGCTCAACGTGCTGTTTTTCGTGTTCCTCGCGTTCCAGGTGCCAGAAATGTTTGCCAGCGATGCATGGATGCGTGCGCACAACCTCACCTACGCCGGGCTGGCGCGGCAGAGTTTTGGTGAGCTGGTGCTCGCCAGCATTTTTGCGCTCCTGACCGTGCTCCTCTGGTATTTCGTGATGGCGCAAGCGGATCTGCGTGCGCGGCGTGTGACGCTTAGCGCGGCATCGGTGTTCATTGCGTGCACCGTTGTTGTAGCGATCAGCGCCCTGCAGCGCATCATTCGGTATGAGGCGGTGTACGGCCTCACGCTCTCGCGCATGTACGCAACTGTTGCCGTGGTCACCATCATTATTGCGCTGGTGTTGTTGGGCGTTGCGCTGTGGCGTTCACGGACGCTCGCGCAGCTCTTGCGTCAGCTGGTCATGCTCGGCATCGTTGCGTTTACACTCACGATGTCGTTCCCCATGGAGCGCGTGGTGGCTGCGTGGAACGTGCGGCGGGAGCTTTCCGGATTTGCGCATCGGCCCGAATTTGATGTGACCTACCTCCTGCATCGCAGCCCGGATGCATGGACGCCACTTCTTGCAGCTCCCCATGATGTGCTCAACGGATTCCCGGGTCCTATCAAGACAACACCAATGGAGCAGATGCGGCAGCACTGCGATAATGAGCGGAAGTGGGGCGGGTGGCGCACCTACCACTTTTTTGCTCGGCGCTCGTGTGCAGCAATCCTGCAACAATAAGCTATGACGAACCTTCGTCTCGGCGACGCGGCACCAGAGTTCGCGCTTCCAGATCAGGATGGAGTCGTGCGGCGCCTGACCGATGTGCGCGGGAAGTGGGTGTTGCTCTATTTCTATCCAAAAGACATGACGCCTGGCTGCACCACGGAGGCGTGTGCGATTCGGGATGTGTGGAACGATTTCGCGCAGCAGGGGGTGGTGGTGTATGGCGTGAGCACCGACAGCGTGGCGTTGCATCGGAAATTCGTGGATACGCACGCACTGCCGTTTACGCTCCTTGCCGATACAGAGAAGGTCGTGGTGCGCGAGTACGGCGTGTGGGGTATGAAGAAATTCATGGGACGTGAGTACGAGGGGACGAAGCGCGTGTCGTTCCTCATTGATCCGGAGGGAATGATTGCGAAAATGTACGAGACCGTGAAGCCGGCTGGGCATGCTGCGGAGGTGCTTGCGGATGTCCAGGAGTTGGCAGCGCGCCGCGAGAACACTTGACGCGGGTATCCGGCGTGCTACCATCCAGGCAAGAACGTCGTATGGCTCCAGCAAGTACCGCCAATACAGACACGACATCGCGCGCGGATTACATCCGCGCGCTTGCGCCGCAGCTTGCGTCATACCGGCTCAAACAAATCGAGGCGGCGCTATACGATTCGCACATCCGCGCGTGGGCCGATGTGACTACGCTGCCGCTGGACGTGCGCGGAGCGTTGGGCGCGGTGCCGTGGATGTCTGTCGCGGAGGCCGCGTTGTTGCGAAGCAGGGCAGGAGATACGTTCAAGGCGGCGCTGTCCACTGCGGACGGACTGCTCTTTGAGAGTGTACTCATGGCCAACCGGCGCGGACAGTGGACGATCTGCGTTTCTTCGCAAGTGGGGTGCGCCATGGGATGTACGTTCTGCGCGACAGGTGCCATGGGGCTCACGCGCAGCCTCACCGCGGACGAGATTGCGGATCAGTACCGTTTTTGGATGTACTGGCTTGCGGACCAACCGGCAATGGAAGGTGGGCGCATCAGCAACGTCGTCTTCATGGGCATGGGAGAGCCGCTGGCAAACTACGCAAACGTCAAAGAGGCCATCGCAACGTGGCTGCGCGAAACGGATATTGGTGCAACGCGTATCACGATCTCAACGGTTGGCGTGTTGCCGCAATTGGAGCGGCTGTTGACGGACCCAACATGGCCCCATGTGCGCATTGCTATCTCGCTCCACAGCGTCAACGAGGAGCAGCGGCGTGCGATCGTGCCGACAACAGCGCCCAGGTTCCTGGAGCGGCTTGCGGACTGGGCGCGGCGATATGAGCGCACACTCGGAAATCGGCGCCATCACGTCACGTACGAGTACACGCTCCTTGAGGGCGTCAACGATACACCCGAACACGCGCGAGAGCTTGCGACGTACATTGGCAAGACTGGCTCTAGTAAAATCAATGTCATTCCATGGAATCCTGTTGCCGGAAAACCATTTGTCCGTGCGCAACAGGAGCGCATTGATGCGTTTAAGCGCATCTTGCTCAATGCGGGGTGCACCGTCACACAGCGCAAGACCATGGGCGACGACATTGCCGCCGCATGCGGGCAGCTGGCGACCACGGAAGCGAAGCGGTAATTGTGTATGCGTGAGTACATCATTGCATGTGTTCCGCCACCAGACGTGACCGCGCGCGCTCTGCATGTCAGTCGGGCGCTTCAGTCGTACGGTGGTCTTTTTGTGCTCAAGAGCACGAGTGAGCGTCCGCACGTCACCCTCTACTATACGGTGCTTCCTCGGGGTGTTGTACGCGACGTCCGCACACAACTCGCGACAATTGCTCGGCGAACAGCTCCATTCGCGATGACGGCGACACGATTCACATCACAGAATACTTGGGTTGATGTGGAGTATCGTCGTTCGCAGGCGTTGCTTGCGCTCCAACGCGACGTGATTGCATCGGTGAATCCACTCCGAGGTACGCATATGCGTGAGCGCGATGCGGAGCGACTTGCCACCGCATCGCCAGCAGTACGCAGAAACATCGAGCAGTACGGGTACCGTTCCGTGGGCGCGCAGTATCGGCCGCACCTCACCTTCACCCGATTGCAAGAAGAGCAGGATGTACGCTCGAGTTTCGCCGACGAGCAAGCACGCGCGTATTCTTTCCGTGTGACGACATTGGGATTGTATGGAACGGGCGCGCATGGAACATGTGTGCGACTTCTATCATCTTTTGCATTGGGCAAGTAGCTCGATGAGATTGCTTCGAATACTCGCAATGACGGCGATGTGCGTATGCAGGTACCAAAACGGCGGGCGGAAGAGGAGCGACGGGCGCGGCGGCAGGTGGATTACCTGCTGACGGCGGAGGCAGTTGCGCGGCTGCGACGGACGCTGGAGACGCTCAAGCACGAGCACCGGGCGGCCGCCGATGAGGCGCACCGGTGCGCGGAAATGGGGGATCGCTCAGATAATGCTGCGTACACCGCCGCGAAGGCGCATCTCAATCGGATCAACGGAAGAATACTCTCGCTCGAGGACCGTCTGTCGCGCGCGGTCATCATTGAGCGGGGGAGCGGGATTGGTGGAACCGTGCGCATCGGCGCCACGGTGACGGTTGCCACGGCAGATGGCCGCGAGCGTACCTTTGTTATTGTAGGCGCACAGGAAGCAAATCCCAGTCGCGGTTGCATCTCGCACCACTCGCCCGTCGGCACTGCGTTGTTGGGTCGACGTGAGGGCGATGAAGTGCAGGTCGTGGTGGGCGGCAAGCAGTTACAATATCGTATCGTTCGTGTGCAGTAGCTGGCGCACGATGTCAAGAGGACACCCACCCCGGTCAAGGGGGTGGGTGTTTCGTGTTGCAAGTGTCAGGCCGCTTGCGTGGTCTGCTTGGCCTGCGCGACCTCCTGGGCGAGCCGCTTGATGAGGCGCTTGTAGAAGGGCAGCGAGCTGATGGTCTCGTGCGAGCATCGGCGCAGCTCGTCGAGGATCGCGGGCAGCTCCCGTTCCGGCAGGTGCATCCCGACGAGGACGTACAGGAGCACGATGCTTTCCTTCTTGCTGTCGTGCATCTGCACCATTTCTTCGGGAGGCATGGCGCGGAAGATCTCTGCAAGTGACGAGCTTCGAGGCAAGCTGCGCTTCTTCACGCGGCGGTCGGTCGTCTTGAGATCACGGTCGATCGCCTTGAGGCGCCGCAGGATGACCGTATGCGCCGGAGGCCTGGGACGTTTCCGGGGAACCTGGAGCTGACGCTGACGTTGCATTCGCTTCCTCCTTGTTGCACGACGAGTGTGCTGCCCCCACTGTACAGGAAATGATGAATAATGTCAAACTCCGGCGAGTTCCGCGTAGAGAGGATGTGCGGCGCAAAGCTCCCGGACGGTTTGCCGCGTGCGCTCGATAGTTACGTTGTCAGTGGGCGTCTTGAGCACCGCAGCAATCGCATTCCCCACCGTGCGCATATCATTCTCGTTGAAGCCGCGCGTGGTGAGCGCGGGGGTGCCGATGCGGATGCCACTGGGGTCAAACGGTTTGCGCGGGTCGTGCGGGATGCTGTTGGCGTTGACAGAGATACCGGCGCGGGAGAGCGCCTCGGCGGCAAGCCGTCCGGTGGTGCCGTGCGGAGTGACATCCAGGAGGAGGAGGTGATTGTCCGTGCCGCCGGTGATGAGCGTGCACCCTTCTGCGAGCAGTGTCTCCGCGAGCGCGCGGGCGTTTGCGACGATTTGTCGTCCGTATGTCGTAAAGGCAGGGGTGGACGCCTCGCCAAGCGCCACCGCGATGGCCGCCGTCTGGTGATCGTGCGGTCCGCCTTGGAGGCCGGGGAACACTGCGCGATCAATGAGCGTGGGTAGGTTCTCGCGCGTGCGGGGGGCCGATTTGAGCGGGTTTGATGGTTCACCGCTGCAGAGAATCACGGCGCCACGCGGTCCGCGGAGCGTCTTGTGCGTCGTTGTCATCATGACGTCTGCGTGGCCAGCAGGGGAGGGGTGCACGCCTGCGGCAATAAGCCCCGCGATGTGCGAGACATCCGCCACAAGAAACGCATCAACGGATCGCGCGATCTCGCCAAGCCGCGCGAAGTCAATGGTGCGCGGGTATGCCGTGCCGCCGCAGAAGATGAGCTTGGGACGCTCGGCACGCGCAAGCTCCGCAATCGCATCGTAGTCCAGCCAGCCGTCCGCGTTCGTCGTGTACTGTACGGCGTGGTAGTACGTTCCGGAAAAATTGACCCCCCATCCGTGCGTGAGGTGCCCGCCGTAGAGCAGATGCATGCCCATGAGCGTCTCGCCTGGGTTGAGGAGTGCAAAACAGATGGCGTGGTTTGCCGGAGACCCGGAGTATGGCTGGACATTCGCGTGCGAGTAACCGAACAACTTTTGTGCTCGGACACGCGCAAGCTGCTCAATGGCATCCACGTGCTCATTGCCCGTGTAGTATCGCTTGCCGGGATAGCCCTCCGAATACTTATTCGTGAGCACTGATCCTGTTGCTGCCAACACCGCGGGCGACACGTAGTTTTCAGACGGAATCATTACGAGTTGCTCGCGCTGCCGTTGGAGCTCTGCGGTGACATGTGCGGCAACTTCGGGATCGCGCTGCTGGAGTGCGTCCATAGTATTGGGTGCAACACCCACCGGTGTCCGTTAGGGAGCCGGAATGAGTCGCGCGATTTGGATTGCGATGAGGAGGAAAAGGAAGCGCACGACGAACTCCCAGCCACTGGACGTGATGTGCGCAATGAGGCCGTCAACGATTGCGACGGGGAACATGAGGAGCGCGACGAGAATGTAGTACGGGACGTAGCGCATACGTGCATGGCTCAACGGAACCGGCTATGCTAGGAGCAAAGCCCCTGTTTCTTTCAGCGTGGCGGTTTTTTGATCACCCTGCAAGTGTATGGATATGACCGCTGTTCGGAGCGTGTACTGCATCGGAATCAAGGGTGCTGGTATGAGCGCACTCGCGCAGTTACTTCACGCGCGCGGCGTGCTCGTCTCCGGCTCCGACACTGCAGAGCATTACTTCACCCAGGAAACGCTTGCGGCGAACGGTATTCCGTACGTCGAGGAATTTCATGCGGACCACGTACCCACCACGGTGGATCTCGTCGTGCGATCCAGCGCGTATGATGATACACACGTGGAGGTTGCCGAGGCGCTCCGCCGCGGTCTGCATGTGGTGACCTACGCGGAGGCCGTCGCGATGCTTTTTAATGCGGGACGCGGAATTGCAATTTGCGGCACGCATGGAAAAACCACCACGACGGCCATGCTCGGCTGGATTCTGGTATCTGCGGGGCGCGACCCCTCAGTGATCGTCGGCGGTGCAGTGCCACAGCTGGGTGGCGCAGCGCGCGCGGGCGCATCAGACCTCGTGGTCCTGGAGGCAGACGAGTATCAGGATAAGCTCCAGCACTACGCGCCGTACGGCGTCATTCTGACGAATATTGAGTACGATCATCCAGATTTCTTTGCCACGCCTTCGGCGTACGCTGCGGCATTCCATCGGTTTATCGCGCGCATCCCGACGGACGGATTCCTCGTCATCCATGAGCGTGATGCGGAAGCGGAAGCAGCAGCGAGCGCTGCGCGTTGTCGTATCATCCGCGTTCCCGCGGTGGAGGACGATCCTGGAGCGCTCGTGTTGCTCCTTCCCGGCGCGCATAACCGCCGGAACGCGCTGGCCGCGACTGCCGCGGCGGAAATATTGGGCGTCTCCCGTGCAACGGCGTTCGCCGCGCTCGCGACATTCCGGGGATCGAAGCGTCGGTTTGAGATCGTCGGTGAGGCGCACGGTGCGGTGATCGTGGATGACTACGCCCACCACCCTACGGAGGTGCGTGCGACCATCGCCGCGGCGCGTGAACGGTTCCCTGATCGTCGTATCGTGGTGGTGTTCCAGCCGCATACGTTCACGCGCACGATCGCGCTGCGCGATGATTTTGCACGCGCGTTCGACGGTGCGGACCAGGTACTCGTCATGGATATTTTTGGATCGGCTCGCGAGACGCAGGGCGGCATTTCGAGCGCAGAGTTTGCTACTGCGATTGGTAGAAACGCGACTGCGAGTGGCGACGTGGATGCAACCATTGCAGGAGCGCGGAGCGCGATGCTGCCGGGGGACGTCGTACTCTGTCTCGGTGCTGGACGTAACGATGCGGTTGCTCGCGCGCTCGTGTCTGGTGTTTCGTAACGGCGTGGGTATGCACGAGCAAGTAACTACCGCACTCCGTGAAATCTTCGGCACTCGCATGCGGGAGCATGAGCCGATGGCGAAGCGTACGAACTTCCGCATTGGCGGACCCGCGCGTTGGTTTGTTGATGCGCGAACTGCCGAAGAGGTGCAAGCGGCTATTGC
Organism: bacterium; assembly: GCA_030646955.1. Lineage (GTDB taxonomy): Bacteria > Patescibacteriota > Patescibacteriia > JACPHY01 > JACPHY01 > JAUSKG01. Next base: position 9,298 of record JAUSKM010000018.1, on the reverse strand, counting down.
TGCGGTGCAGGCACATGGTGTTCCATGGTGCGTGCTGGGCGGGGGATCCAACACCCTTTTTGCGGATGCGGGATTTGATGGCGTCGTGGTTCAGATGGCGATGCGCGACATTCGCGTTGACGGCACGCGCGTGCGGGCTGGCGCCGGTGCGATGTCCGCCGCCGTTGCACGCGCGGCAGGCGATGCGGGGCTGATGGGGTTTGTGTGGGCAATCTCGCTCCCTGGCACCATCGGTGGCGCCGTGCGAGGCAATGCGGGGTGTTTTGGTGGTGAGACGGGTGACGCGGTGGAGACCGTGGAAGTACTGGAAGGGACCACGGGCCTCGTGCACACGCTTGGGAAGCAGGACTGCGCATTCACATATCGACATTCGTATTTCAAAGACCACCCAACATCCATCGTGCTCTCGGTCTTGTTGCGGCTGACGTCGGACAATCCCGCGCGTTGTCGTGATGCGATGGACACGGTACTCCAGCAGCGGCGCACCACGCAGCCGCACGATAAGCCATCTGCCGGGTGTCTCTTCAAGAATATTGACGTACGGACGCTTACGCCGGAGCAAGAAGCGCGATTGGATGCCCTGTCATCGGATTCGTGGCGTACCGCAGTCCGCGATGGGCGGCTTGCGGTGGGCTGGGTGGTGGACCGGTTGGGGCTCAAAGGGTTTCAATGCGGTGCCGCGCGTATCTCCGACGTTCATGGAAATTTCACAATGAATCTCGGTGGTGCTACTGCGGCGGATGTCATGGCAGTTGCACGCACCGTGCAGGAGCGCGCGCAGCATATACTCGGCCTTCCCATCGAAATCGAGGTACAGTGCATCGGGTTTTCTTCCTTGCAGGCGGACAAGTAACTGCTACGCTATTGCTATGGCGCAACAGACCAGCACCATGATCGTGAAGGCAAGCGGGGATTACGCGCCGCTTGATATTCGCAAGCTCGAGCGTAGCGTGCGACATGTTGGAGCATCGAAATCGCTCGCACGGGGCGTCGCGCAGGATGTTGCGCGGGATGTCCGCGACGGGATGACGACGCGACAGATTCATGCGCTTGTTCTGCGTGCACTTCGACAGCGACGCGAGCGGAGCACGGAAGTACGGTATTCCTTGAAGGAGGCCATGCGTCGCCTCGGCCCCGCCGGATACGATTTCGAGCACTACGTTGCCGCGGTGCTCCGTGCGCACGGATACGACGCGTACCTCCCTCCGCTCATGCCCGGCATGGCGGTGGAGCACGAGGTAGATGTCATCGCGCGTAAGGGCAGCATGACGGCCATGGTGGAAGCAAAGTACCGCAATGCACCGGGTATCTATGTGCGCCTGAAGGACATCATGGCGACGTGGGCGCGGTACGAAGATCTCCGCGAGGCGTACCGACATGGCAAACATACAACGAAGCTCACGGCGTGCTGGGTCGTGTGTAATACCAAAGTGACGGGGGACGGTATTGCGTTTGGCGAGTATAAGGGTATGCGCATCATCGGATGGGAGTATCCCAAGGGCGCGGGGCTTCAGCAGCTCGTCATCGAAAAGCACCTCTATCCAGTTACCGTGTTACGATCCGTCAGCACAGTCATGCGCACTGCATTTGCGAACGCTGGGCTTATTGTGTGCCATGACATTGCCGGGATGCCAACGCGAGAGCTCATGACACGCACGGGATTGTCCCAACAGGCGATTGATCGGGTTCAGCGTGAAGTTGCAGCAACACTCCCATGTTAACGATCGCCACATTCATGCCACACGCATCACTCCCGCGAAGCATCCGGAAGTACATCCGGAGAGAGAAGTCACGCATCCGAAAAACCGCCAGCACGGACATGGCGGCGCGTGAGCGTATTGACACATTCCTGCAGCAATATCGCATGGTGGCGAATCATGGTATCCTGCCAGGGAAAGCATCGTAACGTGCGAATACGTATGCATCAGACACAGCATCGCCTCTTTGAGCAGGGTCCGCGGCGTGGCGACATGCGGCCGTACTTTTTCCGTCGCGATGTCTCCGACGTGATGGAGGAAGCGTTCCGCGAGCTCCTACACCCGCGAGCTCCAGAACGTGATGCAAAGTCACGTCCGCCAGCGGATGATGATGCCGTTCGGCGCGAGCAGTACGCGACGCTTTTTGCGTACGATCCCGGAATGCGCAAGCTCTTCGAGAACGACTTTGATGCGTTCTGCGTGGCGATGGATGACCCCGCGCGCATGGAGGAAAAACTAGCAGCACAGCTCCGCGATCGCCGAGAGTCCTGCGATGCGTGCGATGGCGATGCGTCCGCTCCTCACAACAAGGAGTGGGACAGTGGGCAAACGCGTGCACGTGCGTGGGAGCAGCGACAGGAGGCGTCGGCGCTTGCGGAGTTTGAGCAGGACATGCCAGAGCTCTCCGACGACGCGCTGTATAATACGGCATTCAAATGGGCGTGTGCGTGCGAGCGATGGTCGCGCCAGCTTCTCCATCAGCAACAGTCGAATCGTGACCGTGACTGCCACCGCGTGAGCATCAACGCGCTCCTCATCCCCGCGAAGATCGCGTTCGGCTATCGCAGCTCGTTCGGCGAGCACGCAGTGGAGCTGGAGGTTGCGGCGATGGGTTATCGTCAAGCAAGCATCTTCTGCATGCGCGTCCTCGATTCGTTGGCCAACTGCTTTGGGAGGGGGACCGGCAGCCGCGACGAAGTGCACGATCTCCTGGACGAAGGCCGCCAGATTTTCTCCGAAATCCAAGAGACCCTCGCCGAGATTGAAGAAGACCTCCGTTTTGATGATCCCCAACGGTAAATACGCTCCAAACACTCCATCCATCGGATGGAGTGTTTGTATTGTTGACTGCGTGAGCAGACGGCGGAATCGCATTCCACCAACCCCCAACGGTGCATATTGAAGGCGATGGAACGAGAGAAAAATGGAATTCCTTGACAGGACTAGGGATTTCGGGTACAGTAGAAAAATCCTAGTAAACTCTAGGGTTTTTCTGTATAATCTTATTGCAGGATCACTGTGGAAATGCATCGAAACTTCAAGATCTCCAGCCGGTCGCACCATGGCGTGGTGTTTATCGCGGAATTGGGGCGTGTATGCGATGGCGCGCCGGTGAGTATCCGCGAGATTGCGGGGCGATTGGAGCTGCCGGAAAAATATTTGGAGGAGCTGGTGCGCGCGCTCCGTGCCGCCGGACTTGTGGTGAGCTCACGCGGGCGCACAGGCGGATATCGCCTTGCCCGTCAGCCGCGCGAGATCACGATGGGCGAAGTGGTTCGCGCGTTGGAAGGCCCTATTGTCCTGGCGCATTGCCTGGACGCGCAGACGGACGATGCCTGCCCGCACGAGCAGTCGTGCGTATCGCGGTCGTTCTTCCAGCGCTTGCAGCAGACGATTGAGCAGGAGTTGGACCACATGACGCTCGCGGACATTGCGACCGCGCACGCGAAGACCGCATCTCCGTAATGCTATGGATACATCACGCACTGTCTATCTGGATCACGCGGCCACGACGCCCACGGACCCGCGTGTTGTGGTGGCGATGGCACCGTACTTCACCGAGGAGTATGGTAATCCGTCGTCTCTCTACGCGGCAGGCCGCCGCGCGAAGCGTGCGCTGGATGAAGCGCGTGCGGGTATTGCGCGCGTGCTCGTGTGTGCGCCGGAGGAGCTTCTTTTTACCGCGAGCGGGACGGAATCTGACAACATGGCGGTGCTCGGCGTTGCGCGTGCGTACGCAGGGCGCGGCAAGCATTTGGTGACCACCGCGATCGAACATCATGCGGTGCTCAATCCCGTGGAGCACCTTGCGAAGCACGAGGGGTTTTCTGCGACCGTGTTGCCGGTTGATGAGGATGGCCGCGTCACCCCGGAGCAGGTGGTCGCATCGCTGCGTGAGGACACCGTTCTGGTGTCCGTTATGTACGCGAACAACGAGATCGGGACCATCCAGCCCATCGCGGCCATTGCGCGCGCAATCCACCAGTGGAAAGAGGCGCACGGTCGAAAGCGGGCGGATGCTCCATTTCTGCACACGGACGCATGCCAGGCAACAGGATTCCTGGATCTCGATGTCCAGCGGCTTGGTGTAGACCTGCTTACGATTAACGGATCCAAGTGCTACGGCCCCAAGGGCATCGGCGTGCTCTTCAAGCGGCGCGGCGTGAAGCTGGAGCCATTGGTCTTTGGTGGCGGCCAAGAACAGCGACTGCGGTCCGGCACGGAAAACGTGGCGGGCGCGGTGGGCTTTGCTGCCGCGCTGGCCATTGCGGCGGAGGAGCGCGAGGCAGAATGCACACGGCTCACGGAGCTACGGGATTGGTTCATCAATGAGATACAGGCGCGTGTTCCAAAGATCGTCCTCAACGGGCATCCGACGGAGCGATTGCCAAACAACATCAACGTCTCCGTTCTAGACATCGAGGGCGAGGCGATGCTGCTGTATCTCGATGCGCATGGCATCGCCGCCGCAACCGGTTCCGCGTGCGACTCGCAGACATTGGATCCATCGCATGTCATTCTGGCCATCGGCCGTCCGTACGAGTACGCGCACGCATCCATTCGTTTCACGATGGGCCGGCAGACGACGCGGGAAGATCTCGCGTATGTCCTGGATCAGCTCCCGCCAATTACCGAGCGGCTTCGCGCTATCAGTCCGGTGCGTCTGGAGATGCATGCGAAGAAGACCATTGGCAGCGGTGCATCGTCCGAAACCGCAAAAGCGCTCCTTGGTCAGCGCCCGCACTGGGAAACTAAGCAGTAACGTATGCATCCAACTGACAAGAAACTCACCAGCACACAGATGCAGGATGCCGAAATCGTGAACGAGCGCACCGGCGAGAAGTGGGTGTACTCGGAGATTGTGAAGGATCACTTCTTCCATCCGCGCAACCTCCTCCTGGAAGATCCCCAGGAAGGCCAGTTCGATGCGGTTGGTATCGTTGGCTCGCCAGCGTGCGGCGACGTGATGAAGATTTGGATCAAGGTGGACCCCACAACCGATCGTATCGCTGATCTCAAGTGGCAAACGTTTGGTTGCGGTTCTGCAATTGCATCCACGTCCATGTTCTCCGTCATGTGCACGGAGGATGGCGGCATACAACTGACGAACGCGTTGCAAATCAAGCCGCAGCACGTTATGGAGCGGCTTGCGGGGCTTCCGAATCGTAAGATCCATTGCTCGGTGCTAGCGGACAAGGCCTTCCGGAAGGCGGCGAACGAGTACTTCCGCGCGTCGGGGCAGCATCAGCGTGTCATCGTGGAACACGCGCGTGTTGTGGATGATCGCCTCAACATCACCGACAAAGATATCGAGGAGGCGGTCCTCGAAGGCGCGCAGACGCTGGAAGACGTCCAACGGAAATTGAAAGTGGGCGTGGGCAATCCCGATGCCATTCCGGAAATTGAGCAGCTCATCCGGTTCTATCACGAAAAATACTATGGATAAGCCACCAGCCACGACGATCAATGGCGATGCCATCCGTAGCGCAGTCACGGCGATCCTTGATGAGGTGCGCCCGTCACTCGCGGCGCACGAGGGCGACGCGCGGCTCGTGGAGGTGGACGGCGAGGGGAACGTCACACTCGAACTCGTGGGGTCCTGCAAGGGATGTCCCATGAGCGTCATGACATTCGGACTCGGTGTTGAGAAGATGATTCGGGAGCGTTGCCCGGAGGTCCAAAATGTCTTCTATACCTAGGAACCGAGACGTCGCCCTTGAAGGCGGCGTTTTGGTTGGTAGTATGGAAACATGGAACGTTCGTGCAATGTGAAATATCGATGATGCCCGTGTATGCCGCGTATCGCAAAAATAGTAGTAGACCGAGACCTCTGCATTGGGGCAGCGTCATGCGTGACCATCGCGCCAGATGTGTTTTTTTTGGATGACGAGAATAAGGCAGTGCTCCTTCCGAAATCAGATTCAGCGTGGGCGGATTACGAAACCGTGCTCATGGCCGCGCAGTCGTGTCCGACAAAGGCAATTTTTCTCTACGACGAGGAGGGGAATCAGCTTTATCCCGAGTAGTAACCACCATGATATGCCAAGCACGAAAGCATACGAGCCAAAGCCGCTTCCATTCCGGCAGGAGCTCATCGGCATCTCCGCAAAGGCGATGGAGATTCATCACGACAAGCTCTACGTGGGGTACGTGAAGAAGATGCAGGAGATCGGCGAGAAACTGAAGGCGCTGGTTGACCGCCCGGAGGCACTGGAGGGCGCGAATCAGACGTATTCGGAGTTACGCGCGTTGCGCGACGGCGAGACGTTTGCGGCCAACGGCGTGTACCTCCATGAGCACTACTTCAACGTCCTTGGCGGAGACGGAACACCCACGGGGACGCTGGTGGATGCCATCGCGGAGAAGTGGGGATCGCTAGAGCGCTTCGTCCAGGCGTTCTCTGCGACCGGCATGGCGGTACGCGGGTGGGTGGTGCTTGCGTGGGACACGCATCTCGGTCGCCTGAAGATCTACGGTGCCGATGCGCATAACCAGGGAGGCGTGTGGGGCGCGATCCCTGTACTGGTTCTCGACGTGTACGAACATGCGTACTTCATGGACTACGGATCAGATCGCAAGGCATACATCAATGACTACTGGAAAAACCTCAACTGGGCAGCCGCAACTGCGGCATTCGAGCGGGTGCGGAACGTGGGAATCACAGCAGCGTAACTCAAAATCTATGCAATGTTGCCAAGATGGTGCGCGCGGTGGGTTCGCGTGTGGGTGTCCTAAGATTGGACAACCGGCTCCGGATTTTTCCGGTGTGGTTGCGTACCAGCAGGGGAAAGACGGCTTCTCGAAAGTATCGTTGTCTGACTACGAAGGGTCGTGGCTCGTCCTCTTCTTCTATCCGCGCGACTTCACGTTCATCTGTCCCACGGAGCTGAAGGGATTTGGGCAGAAGGAAGAGGAGTTTGCAGCGCTCGGCGCAAAAATTCTTTCGGCATCCACGGATTCCGAATGGAGCCACAAAACATGGTTTGAGCGGGATCTCTCGATGGTGAAGTACCCCGTCCTCGCCGATACAACGCATGCGGTTGCAGAGGCGTACGGTATCTACAACGAGGAAGAGGGACTTGCGGAGCGCGGGCTGTTCATCATTGATCCGGAGGGCATACTTAAGTATATGGTGGTGAGTGCGGGGTCCGTAGGACGCTCCGTAGCGGAGACACTTCGGGTGCTCAAAGCACTCCAGTCGGGTAATCTGTGTCCGGTGGAGTGGGAACCGGGCCAGGAGACACTGGGGAAAGCGTAGGAGGCCGTGGCGCGAATGAAGCTCCGTTCATGTTGCATGTGTACGCTGTGTATATATGAATGCATACGAGCGATACATCGCAGCCGATCCCAAGCATTGCCGTGTGTGTAAGGCACCGTTCACCGCAGGAAAATCGGCGATTACCAAGGAGTTCACCGGTGAGCTCTACGCCTTTTGTTCCGATGCGTGCATTGCGGAATTTGAGGAAGATCCGGAGAAGTATGTGCAGTTCCCGGACGACGAGGTTGTCGAGTGAGTGGGTTGCGTGCGACGGGAGATCGGGTACACTGGATGTCTGTGGACATAACCTTTTGAGTGTATGGCCGACAAGAAAGTGACCGTCTATTCGACGCCAACGTGTCCGTACTGCACCATGGCGAAGGAGTACTTCAAGGAACACGGCGTGCAGTACGAAGAGGTGAATGTTGCGGCGGATCCAGCGCGTGCAGACGAGATGGTACAGAAATCCGGCCAGATGGGCGTACCCGTCATTGACATCGACGGCACCATCGTCATCGGATTCGACAAGACACGCATCAACACGGCACTGGGGATTGCGTAGAACCGCCAGCTGCAAAATAGTGAGACCCCCGGCATCATTTGTCGGGGGTCTTGCTGTGATGGTGCTATTCGGGACGCTGCGGTTGGGACTGCGTCGCACCCCGCTTCGTCTTGGTGGCGGTGATGTCTACGCCAACTAAGAGTGCTCCCGTTGTCACGAGTACTGGCGCACCGGCGATGAGCAGCGAACCAACCATCGTCATCTCCATGAGTTTGCTTCCTGGCGGAAGAACCCGCGATGCCACGAGCAGAAAGAGCGCCGCGCCGCCCCAGAGTGCTGCGATGATGGCGGCAATGCCGTACAAGACGCGGTGATTCATGGCGCACCCCCAAAAGAGCGTTGGTCTACTATTCTGTAACGAGTATATCGACTTGTAGCGGGCGGTCAATTGCACTGCATTGGGCCGTTGTAGCCACGGAGGAATGATGCCCCATCCATGGGTTGTTTCCCCTCCGGTTGAACCTGCAAGAGCACAAATGTTTTTTTCTCTCCACATGCCACAACCATGCGACCATGCGCATCTCGCGCGATGGTTCCAGGGTTGGCATCAGTCGTGCCTTCAATTTCCACGGTAAGGATCTTCAGGCGTTTGCCATTGGGGAGCTCCATCCACGTTCCCGGCCATCCTTCGTACGCGCGAATTTTGCGCTCGATCACGAGAGCGGATTCGTTCCACAGAATGCGGCCGTCCTCCTTGGAGAGCAGGGGACAGACCGTCGTTTGCGCATCGTCCTGTGGTTTTGGAATGATGTCGCCCGCAAGGTGCGCCGACAGCGTCCGCGCGAGGAGCGTGGCGCCTTGTTTGGCAAGATCCTGCTCCAGCTGCGTGCGCGTCACATGCGGGAGAAGGGGAGTGCGTTCCTGTGCGAGAATGGGTCCGTGATCCATCTGATCGTCAATCCGCATGACGGTCACGCCTGTTTCCTGATCTCCCGCAGCAATTGCAGCAGCGATTGGCGATGGGCCGCGCCAGCGTGGGAGGAGTGACGGGTGGAGGTTCACGAATCCGTGAGGGGGGATTGCCAGTGCGTCTGCGGCAATGATGCGGCCGTACGCTACAACCACCGCAACATCTGGTGCGCACTCGCGCACGAGCGCTGTAAGCTCCTGTTTGGTCGCGGGCTGCCAGAGCGGTATCCTACGCTCGCGCGCCCATGCAGCCATGGGTGATGTTGCCAGCTGCTGTCCGCGTCCTGCTGGCTTGTCTGGCTGTGTCACCACACCCAGGAGCGTGCACACCCCGCTTGCGAGCAGCGCCTCAGCGCTCGGAATGGAGAACGCCGATGTGCCGAGAAAGAGGCATGTCGAATTACTCATTGACATAGCAGCGATATATGCGAGTATGGACATGACGGGTTGTTCACGCTGCGTGTTTTGGCATGTGCCCCAGAGTGGCGCCGGAAACGGGCCGAAAGCTGGTGGTGAGCCGACTCGTTTGTGGCAACACCGTCCCGAAGCGGGCCCCGTCGCGTCATGCGGCGGGGCCTTACCATTTATGCA